>CADAYJ010000069.1 GCA_902792115.1 uncultured Ruminococcus sp.
CGAGGTCGTCGCGAAGTGGACGGGCATCCCCGTGAAGCGGATGCTCGAGAGCGAGAAGGAGAAGCTCCTCCGGATGGAGGCCGAGCTGCACAAGCGGGTCGTCGGCCAGGACCGGGCTATCCAGGCCGTGTCCGACGCCGTCCGCCGCAACCGCGCGGGCCTCTCGAACGAGAAGCGGCCCATCGGCTCGTTCCTGTTCATGGGCACGACCGGCGTCGGCAAGACCGAGCTGGCGAAGGCCCTGGCGGAATTCCTGTTCAATGACGAGAACATGATCACCCGGATCGACATGTCCGAGTACCAGGAGCGGCATACCGTGTCCCGGCTCGTGGGCGCGCCTCCGGGATATGTGGGCTATGACGAGGGCGGCCAGCTCACCGAGGCCGTGCGGCGGAAGCCGTACTCGGTGGTCCTGCTGGACGAGATCGAGAAGGCCCATCCGGACGTGTTCAACGTCCTCCTGCAGGTGCTGGACGACGGCCGGCTCACCGACAACAAGGGCCGCACCGTGGACTTCAAGAACACCATCCTCATCATGACCTCCAACGCCGGTTCGGACATCATCCAGAGCTATATGGAGCGCCTGCCGGAGGTGGACGGGGTCGATGCCCAGGCCATCGCGCAGCGCCGGTCCCTGCTGGACGAGTGCGGCGGCAAGGTGCTGGACGTCCTCAAGCAGACGGTCCGGCCGGAGTTCCTGAACCGGATCGACGAGATCATCATGTTCGATCCGCTGTCCAAGGCCGACATCCGCGACATCCTGCAGGCAGCAGCTCGCCAGCTTGTCGGTCAGAATTCGCTGACGCTTCGTCCAGGGAACCGATTTTGGCGCAGGAGGCGGCTCTTTGAGCGACGCAAACGCATTGCGCTCGGCGTGGAGTCCTCCGATCTCCCGGTGGTATCCTTCGCCGATGATGCGCCCGTCCCTGACGATAACGGCTCCGACAAGCGGATTGGGCGCCGTCCAGCCCTTTCCGAGCTTTGCAAGCTCTATCGCACGCTCCATAAATTTTCGTTCAGGCACAAAATCACCCCTCATACGCAAAAAAGCCCCGCGAAAGCTCGCAGGGCGGAAAACGCATATCGCGCCGAAAACCTCTCTTATCCGGACTATACCGTCGGCGCCGGAATTTCACCGGCTCGGCGCTCGCTGACGAGCGTTCACGGACTGTCACCGCCGGTGGGGAATCTCACCCCGCCCCCGAAGCCTTCTTCAATATATTAATAATATCACAATGCACTATGTATGTAAAGTATCAATTTAGATATTTTTGCCGTTATTCTGCTTCGGGGCGCTTCGCCTCGACGTGCCCTGTGCATTTTCCGAAGTCGATCGACTCCACCTTGACCACGACGACGACCTTGCCGTCCGGGAGCGTCATCTCTGTTCCGTCGCGCAGCGTAAGCGTCCAGTTCTCGCCGCTTGTGTTTTTAAGCCCCCATACGCCGGGGCGGTTCTGGCTGCGAAGGATCGTTCCGGTGACGGGCAGATACTCGTCGCTGTCGGGATCGGTATGACAGCGGAAAAGCTTTTTTCCGGGGAAAAGGGCGACCTTGTATTTTTTCGTGAGAAGGACGGGCGGACGCGGTATCGTCATTCCGCAGCAGACACATAAACATATCGCGCACAAACTGCGGATAGAGTTCCCAGAGGCGGATCACGTTGCAGTGTACGCCGCGGACGGGGATATTGGAATCGTCCACAGGATCGTAGATAAACAGCGGATACTTGCCGTAGAATTTGTGCTCGTGCTCCTCCGTCATGCACGGGCAGAGAGTGCGTCTGCCTTCGAGCGGGTGATCGAGGAACAGCAGGCGGAAAAGAATAACCGAAAGCGAAAATCGGTCAGTCATGACGTCGGGCGCCTTTATATTGCGGACTACCTCCGGCGCCATATAGCGCGCTTTTCCGGCGATGCCGAGACTGTCGCCGTACGGTGCGACGTTGTCGGTGTCGCAGATCAGTACGTCTCCCGTCTGAGGATCAATAAAGAAGTTGCCGTCATTGAGATCCTGATATGAGAAGCCCTTTCGGTGAAGCTCACGGAAAGCATTTGTGATATTAAGCGCCGCCGTTACGACGACGGTTATAGACGCAAACTTTTCCTTCGTGAGCAGGAATTCCGAAAAGCACTTGTATCTTTCGGGGACGAGATCCATAACGTACCCGTATTCGCCTTCCACGGTGCGGCTGAGGTACTTCGGCCAGACGAAGAGCGGCGAGGGCGAACCGGTGTCGATATTACCTGCGAGATTGCGGTAAAACTTGTCGCCGTTGCTGATCTTTCGGTGGTACCATTTCAGCGCGTAGTCCTTTCCGTCAAGCTCCACGAGGTAGACGGTTCCCTGACCGCCCTCGCCGAGCTTCGATTTTATATAAGCTGTTCTGTTGTTTTCAAGTGCTATCGCATAGCCGGGGCAAAAGTTCGGCATTTCCGATCATTTCCTTTCTCAGACACAATACCGAGATCAGATTTACGGGGCGGATATCGGTATAGCCATGAATTTTGAGCCGGTCATTTTTTCAGGACTGCTTTTTTGTATTCGCCCTGTGAGCCGGGAATATATGAGTAGTATTCAAGCGGATTGCCGCCGACGCCCCAGACGAAGTTGTTGCGCATGATCTCCTTCTCCGTGTGATCCCACACAAAGAGCTTCAGGCCGAGGCAGGCGTATCCCTTTGCGCCGCCGTCTTCGGCTCCGGAGGTCTGCATTGCGCCGTCCCATGAATACGAATTGACGAACTTGAACATTAGAGGAACCTCGTTCGCGAGGTATTTCTCGAAGCCCTCACCGTCGGCAGATGAGTTGAGCGGCCAATACGTGACGTACTGCTCACTCATGAACCACATTACGGAATAGACGCCGGGATCGAAGCCGTCGCGTGATTCATAGAGTGTGAGCACACTTTTCGGATCGTCGCCCTTCCCCTCGTAGGAAAATTCGGCATACAGCTCGGAGCTTGTGTTGTCTCCGTAGTAATAGCGGACGGTGTAGTCCTTTGCGTCCGTTTTGACGAACGGGGCGATATCCGCCGATGAATCGGATTTAAAGTTTGAGACGACGAGCCGCTCGATATCCTGCGGCGTTCTGCCGGAGAGAAACATTACAACGAGCGTTGCAAGCGCAGCGATCAGCAGGAACGGCACAGTGAAAAGCGCCTCCTTGAAAATGATCTTTCTTTTTTCATTCATACTGCATTTTCACCTCACGCTCTCAAAGCTGCACGTTCTGTATCGCGTAAACGCCTGCCGTGACTGCCGCCGAAAAAAGGACAGTCAAAAGATACGCCGTGACAGGGCGGCGCTTTTCGCCGTCAAGGAGAGCGGAGAAACGGCCGTTGTTGAAGACGACGAGCGCGGCGGCGATTATCGGCAGACAGCGCAGCGAAACGGCGCTGCCGATCCAGAGCGCCCTTGCGGACGCCGCCAGGTATAAGGCTCCGATCCAGAGGCTGAGCCTGCCGGCGCTTTCATAGCGGTACTGGCGCTTTCCGAGAAGCACCGAGAACATGAACACGAAGACGGGAGCTATCAGCTTGTCGCCGAGAGGGATATCGTAGACCATAAACGCGCCGAGGACGGTGCAGAGGATCATTATTACCCAGCCGATCGGACACGTAAAGAGGTGCGGTCTTCCCTCCTCACAATCGCTTTCGCACCAGAAACGGACGATCCTCGAAAGAACGGGCTGCCCGTCTTCCTGCTCCTCGCCGGGGGCTTCGTTTGAGCCTTCCTGCGGCTGCTCTGCGTTCTCTTCTTCGGTTACGTCCTGCAAAAACAACATATCGTCGTCCCCCTCTGTCTGAGCTTTCACGCCTTCCTCCGGCTCTGCGTCAAGCTCCGGGAGGTCTCCGTCCCAGAGCGCGATTATCTGATTCACGGAAAAGACAGCCTTTTCCTCGTCCGTTTTGAGCTTTTCGGCGAGCAGATCCACAGCGTGCCACATATGCTCGGCGTAATCTTCCTTGTCCAGCACAGCCTGCCCGATCTCGTCCATTGCTCCGCAATCGTACATTGCCCTCAGCCTGTTAAGCTGCCGCCTGCACCGCGGAGCAAAATCGGCGGCGAGCGCCAGCGTTTTCTCCGGCTCGGAGAAAATATCGACCTCCATCTCCCACATGATATGCGCGAGAGCGTCGAAGAAGCTGTCCTCTCCCAAATTCATCACCTATAAACGGCGAAAAAGCCGCCGCGCGGCACTCGCCGATAATAATCTAACATTATAATAACACATTTATGTGAAAAGTAAAACAGTTTTTTTAGATTTTTTTCAAAATTGTTACATTTTATCCGTTCTGCTCGAATTTACGATTTTTTTAAAATTCATTCTTGTAATACAAGGGAAATAAATGTATAATAATAACAAGTATCCGTATGACAGCCGTACTCCTTTGGCGTATTATTCGGCCGTCATATTCGGAAAGGAGATACAGCTATGGATGAAAACAGAATAAATGAGGGTGCGCTGGTTCAGCAGAGCCTGCCCTCCGACGGACTTGCCGAAGCCGGGATTGCGGCAGATGCAAAGGATCCTGTATCAAATGTCACGGCTGAGCCGGAGATCGCGAAGGAAACTGAGATCGCGAAGGAAACGGAGATCATGAACGCGCCGGAGATCACGAAAGAACCGGAGATAGTGAACGCGCCGGAGATCGTAAAGGAAGCCGAAATCGCCGCTGCTCAAACGGTGCGCGACAGAATGCCCGGCGAGCCTTTCACGGTGCAGCGTCCTCAGCAAAACGCATTTCAGGGATCTGCTCCCGGTTTTGACCGCGGATATCGCCCCATGCAGCAGCCGGCGCAGCAGTATGTTCAGGGGTATCGTCCTCCCGTGCAGAGCGCTCAGCCGCGTCCGCAGCAGAGGTACGCTCCTCCGGCAGCGTATGTAAACGCGCCCTCCGTGAGCGGCGTTGCAAACGCATATCCGATGTATATGCCGCAGAAGTCTCCGAAGGAGATAGAAAAGGATAAGATCAAAAGCGCGTCCAACACGTGCGGCGCCGTAACGATCGCTATTTCGCTGACTTTATCAATCCTTGCTATTATCGTTATAGTGATATGCCTGTTTTCCGGTATATTTATCGGAACGACAGACATCAGCGGTGATCCGTATCAGGGATTCACGATGATGGGCTACTACACCTTCACTGGGCTGTTGTCACTTATAGGAACTTTTTTCCCGGCGCTTATTGTTATGAATAAGTATAACAAAGAGCACAACAGTACGCTTGACGAACTTCTGCCGTTTAAGAAGGTCGGCGGAAAGAAAATTGCAGCCGTCGTATTCGGCGGAATGGCGATCGCAATGATAGGGCAGCTGCTTGCGACGTTGATCTCGTACAACTTTTCACTGTTCGGAGTAGACATTGAAAAAGCAATAGACACCGCTGTCGCAGCGTCTCCGCTGGATATTCTGATGAATTCCATCACTATTGCGCTGATACCTGCGCTCGTTGAGGAGTTTGCGTTCAGAGGCGCCGTCCTCGGAATGCTCAAAAAGTACGATACGACGCTTGCGATCATCGGAAGCTCCTTCCTTTTCTCTATGCTGCACGGAAATCTCGGGCAGATACCGTTCACATTCGTTCTCGGACTTGTCATGGCATACGCCAGAGTCAAGACGGATTCGATGCTTCCGAGCATTCTTATCCACTTCGGGAACAATTTCTACGCCGTAATACTGATGTCGCTCGGGGAGCTTCTTCCCGAAAACGTGACACTTATCGCAGACATCGCTGTAATCACAGCGCTGATGCTTGCCGGGTTCGTCTCGTTCTACTACCTCGCCAAGAAGGATAAGGATTTCTTCCGTATCGAGCAGGGCAATTCACTTCTCACAAACGGCGAACGGCTCAAGGCATTCTTCTCCTCCGGCGCAGTTATCGCAAGCACTATCCTGCTCACCATTGAGGCGATCGCAGTGCTGGAGTTTATATGAGCAGCGAACGCGATGAGCGCTTTATGAGAGAAGCGCTCGAACAGGCAAGGATAGCGTATTCGCTCGGAGAGGTTCCCGTCGGCGCCGTTATCGTAAAGGGCGACGAGATCGTTTCGTGCGGATACAACCGCAGGGAAACGGGCAGGAACGCGCTGCGCCACGCCGAGCTTTCGGCGATCGACGCGGCCTGCGAGGCTCTTCACGGCTGGCGGCTCTGGCAGTGCGAGCTTTACGTAACGCTTGAGCCGTGCCCGATGTGTACCGGGGCGATAATCAACTCGCGCATTCCGAGAGTCGTTTTCGGGGCGTACGACGCAAAGGCAGGCTCCTGCGGAAGCGTTGTCAACCTCTTCGATCTTCCGTACAATCACAAGGCGGAGGTCGAAGGCGGAGTTCTCGGCGACGAATGCGGACAGCTTCTCAGCAGCTTTTTCAAGGAGCTGAGAGAACGAAAATCGAAGCAATAAATTACCGCTCACCGAAGGTTTTACGGTGAGCGGAGTTTTGTTTTATACTATTTTTCGGCGGACTTTTCATTTGCGTTTTCCTCCGGGGGGAAGGTGGAACGGTATACCCTGCGGAAGAAGGTCATCGTCAATATCAGCGAGACAAGCTCTGCCATCGGGAAGCTCCACCAGACGTTTGAAACGTTTCCTGTCAGCGAGAGCAGGTACGCCGCCGGTATCAGGACGACAAGCTGGCGGCAAATCGAGACGATAAATGAGTAAACGCTCTTTGAGAACGCCTGGAAAAGAGAGATCAGGACGATCGAAACGCCGGCGATCGGGAAATGGATCGCGATAATGCGAAGCGCCGGGATACCGATGGAGAGCATATAATCGGACGCATCAAAGAAGGAGAGCAGCACGCCGGGGATAAGCTCAAAAATCAGAAGTCCTGCAAGCATTATAGAGACGGCGAGCTTAATTGCGAATTTGAGCGTTTCGTCGATGCGCTCCTTCTTGCGCGCGCCGAGGTTGTACGCAAGGACCGGTATCGTACCGTTGTTAAGTCCGAACACGGGCATGAAGACGAAGCTCTGGAGCTTGAAGTAGCTTCCGAAAACTGCCGTCGCCGTATCGGAGAACGTCTTGAGGATCATATTCATCGAATACGTCATGACAGAGCTTATAGATACCATGAGGATCGACGGAAGGCCGACGGAGTAGATCCTGCCGATTATTTTGATATCCGGCCGGATAACGGAGCCGAACGAGAAATGGATCTCCTTATTGTATTTGATGTTTAAGACGAAGCCTGTGACGGCGGCTATCGTCTGCCCTATTACAGTCGCGTATGCGGCGCCTGCAATTCCGAGCTTAGGGAAGCCGAGCAGACCGAATATGAGCAGCGGATCAAGTATCGTGTTGATGATCGCGCCGGTAAGCTGCGACGCCATGCTGAGGACTGTACGTCCGGTAGACTGGAGCAGCCTTTCGAGCATTATCTGAAAGAATATCCCGAAGCTAAAGCAGCAAACGATCGTTCCGTAGTCGATACCGAAGGCTCGCGTTACGGAGCTTTCCGTCTGCGAGGAAATGAAGGGCTTTACTATCGTCATTCCGAGCAAAAGGAAGAGAAGGAAATTGAAGAACGAAAGCAGCAGCGCCATGTTTGCCGACTTATCGGATACGTTTGTTTTCTTTTCTCCCAGGGAACGCGACAAAAGCGCGTTTACGCCGACGCCGGTGCCCGTTCCTACGGCGATCATAAGCTGCTGGAGCGGAAAGACGAGCGTTACAGCCGTCAGCGCTTCCTCTCCGAGACGCGCAACGAACACGCTGTCCACGATATTGTAAAGCGCCTGCACCAGCATAGAGATCATCATCGGAACCGACATGGAGATTATGAGCTTTTTAACGGGCATTACTCCCATTTTGTTTTCCTGCATACCAAAGCCCCGTTTCGTGTAAAACTTTGTCGTTTTCATATTTTATCACAATACGGAGTAAGTGTCAATAATCGGCCCGCAAATCCCGTGAGCGTAATGATCATACGGATCATTTGTCAAACAAACGCGGAGCCTGTTGACTTTAGCATTATGGTATTATATAATTATTACAGAAATCGTGATCAGGTGGTATTTATGGATAATAAAGCAATAAACAAGCAGATACGATCCATTTCAAACAGAAGCTCGCTTTTGCTGCTCATCTTTCTTGTCATAACAACCTCCGTAAACTGCTTTATCGTGAGAATGTCTGAAACCGGCTCGGACGGCTCGTTGTGGCGAAACAATACTTTTCTCTCTCTTTTTCGCGAATTTGGGCTGTGCCTTGTTGTATATCCGCTCATTCTTTTAGTCTATTACAAGCTGCTCAACCGCCAAAACGGACTGAAACTAAAAGATGTGTTTGCAAAGTCACAGCGTTCAAAGCGCTGGCTGCTCAAATGGGCTGTGATCGCAATAGGTCTTGATTTTTTAGTTTCCAAGATATTCAGGCTGGCTGTCGGCAGGCTGTATACGGGGAACAAGGATCTATTCTCCTCGGGAGAAAAGGTGTACTCGAGCAACACGCTGTTAGCCTGGATCGTTTATGCTGTCTCTCTGTTAATAATCGCTCCGGTCTTTGAAGAGCTTTTTTTCAGAGCAACCGTATTCAGAAACAACGAGCCTGTCGGGCAGATGCTCGCCGCAGTTATCACGGGCGTAACATTCGGTATTTGGCATATCAATTTGAATCAAATAACAGGAGCGGCAGTCATTGGGGTTTTCCTCTGCCTGATATTTGCAAAGACACGTTCGATCAAAGATGTGATGCTCATACATGGCGTGACCAATCTTATTGTTTTTTTATTTGAATTTACAAGATTACAGTTCAGAGATATGAGTTCTTCAAGCGATAAAATGTTTATGGTGCACGCGATGTTTCATAAACACCCCGTCTTTTCGTCTGTTCTGAGTCTGCTCCAGATTCTCCTGTGCTTTTTATTTATCGCTTCGCCAATATTGCTGATTATCGAGATCATAAAGAAGCGCAAGGATTTCGGAATTAACAAGGGTGAATTCCCTTACTCCGCAGCAAAGAAGGCGGTGGTCTATCTCACCGCTCCGCTGACGATCATAATGTATGCAGCTATAATTGCACTGATAGCAATAAGGATATTGAAGTAACTGCTTCGCCCCATCATTCCAAAGGGAACGGTGGGGCTATATTTCCGCCTGTTATAACTATTTCGGGTACGGGAATACTACGTTCGGAGGATTTTGACAGATTTTTATTTGCCCGTATTGAAATAACGTCTGATTTGATATATAATAGGAAACGGAATGCTGTCGAAGGCAGCCGAAAAACAGCACATTGTGCGGAAGGAGTAAAAAATGAGCGCAAAATTACTTGAATACAGAGGACACATCAGAAACTGGCGCGGTCTTTGCGGCGAGCTGGGCGTTGACGATACGCTTTCGAGAGACGAACGTGAGCGCGCTATTCTCATAAAGGGGTATGAGAAATGGGGCACGGAGCTTCCGGAGCATCTTTACGGAATGTTCGCGCTTGCTATTGAAGACGGCGGCGCGGTCTACTGCCTCAGAGATCAGTTCGGAACGAAGCCCTTTTACTATTATATAACGGACGACGGAAGGCTTCTCCACGGAACGCTTATCAAGGACATAATCGAGGGCGAGGGCTTCAAGAAGGAGCTTAACGAGGAGATGCTCCAGCTTTACCTGACTCTCACCTACTGCGGCGGCGAGAACACGTTCTTCAAGGGCGTTAAGAAGCTGATGCCGGGCTGCTACCTTATTTTCAAGGACGGAAAGGCTGAGATCACTAGGTACTGGGAGCCTTCGTTCAATCCCGACGAAAGCAGATCTCTGGAGGATTTTGCGGACGAGATCCACGAGACGCTGAAGAAGATCATGACGGAAGTCAAGGACGAGGACGAGACTGCCGAGTCGTTCCTTTCCGGCGGCGTCGATTCGTCCTATGTGTTCGCGATGAGCGACGCGCAGGTCTCCGATTCCTGCGGCTACACCGACGAGCGCTTTGACGAGTCGAAGCTCGCAAAGAAGACTGCCGATCTGCTTGGCAGAGATAACCTCACCTGCATCATTACACCGGAGCAGTATTTCGACGCTGTCGAGTACGTTTGCAGATACATGGAGCAGCCTCTCGCGGACGCTTCGGCGATCGTGTTTGCGCTTGCCTGCAAGGCTACGGCTGAGCACACAAAGCTGTGCTACTCCGGCGAAGGCTCCGACGAATTTTTCGGCGGCTACAATATGTACCGCAACGCTCAGCGCTACGGCGACAACCTCCGCGATTTCTACGTCGGCAACACGATGATCATGAAGGAGGACGAGAAGAAGGAGCTTCTGAAAAATTACCGCGAGGGCGTCCTCCCCATCAGCGTTGTAGGCGATCTTTACGACCGTATGGAGGGCTGGGATCCGCTCTCAAAGATGTCGAACGTCGATATTCAGATCTGGCTTGAAGGAGATATTTACCTCAATGTCGATAAGATGAGCACGGCGTGCGGTCTGGAGATCAGAATGCCTCTGACGGACAGGCGCATTTTTGACATTGCATCAAGAATGCCCTCGAAATTCAAGGTGAACGACGATCAGAACAAGGTCGCATTCAGGACGGCAGCCGCAAAGGTTCTTCCCGACGAGATCGCATTCAGAAAGAAGCTCGGCTTCATCGTTCCGATCCGTATCTGGATGGCTGACGACCGCTACAACGGCGGCGTCCGCGAGAAGCTCTTCGGCAAGACCGCAGAGAAATTCTTCAACACCGACAAGATCAGGGAGATATTCGACGCATACGTCGGAGGGCAGAGCGATCTCTGGAGAAAGCTCTGGACGATCTATATCTTTATCGTATGGTACGACGTGTACTTTGCGTGATCAAAACGACAGAAAGGGAGCCTGCAGCGACGTGCAGGCTCCTTCTTTGATATGTTATTTATTTAGGGAGCCACTGAATAAATCACGTCCTGCGGACTGAGTACCCATCTCGCTTGTTCTTTTTGGTCAAATTGCTTTCAAAACCCTTGAAATACGTCAGAAATACGTCAGTATGGTCTCGGCTGCCGCCTCGGTCGGTGCTTCTCGCCTGCGGCGAGAGGTCTCCACCGGAGACCCGCAGCCTGCGGATTTTTCAATCAATTTGCCTCAAAAATTCCTGCGCGATATGGGCACTCGATTTAATCAGTGTCTCCCTAAGTTTTTGGAGATCAAGCATTGACTTCTCCGGCAGTAAAAAAGCCCGCCGTTTTCCACGGCGGACTTGCTTGCTGATGTTTATTTTTTCTCGTCGATCTTCTTGATGTAGTTGAAAACCCTCTCACAGCTGTTTTCGTCGAAGTAGGGATAGAATTCCTCGATCCTCTTGATGTACATATCGCTGTTCTTGCAGTCGTTTTCAACATATTTGCATATTGCGTCAACGGTGCTGTCGAGGTCGGTGCATACGGGGCCGAAGCCGTTGTTCTCGTAGCTGAAATAGCCCTTCTTGTATGCGTGCTCGCCGGCAAAGAACGTATCACGGTCAAACTGAGAGTAGACGATCGGTTTCTTGAGATACGCGAAGTCGAAGAATACGCTTGAGAAGTCTGTAACGAGCAGAGAGGAGGAGGTGAACTCCTTCTGATAATCGACGTAGCCGTGGTTGACGGTGAAGACGTCGTTCGGCGTAAAGTCAACATACTGCTTTGCGTGCGACGGGTGCATACAGAACAGTCCGGTGTAGCCGTGCTTTTTCATACATTCGCAGAGCTTCTCGTTGCTGATGAGATCGTTGTAGAAGCGGAAATAGTCGGTATCCTTGAAGCCGTTGAAGTAAATGCTCTCGCCCGTTTCGGGGTTGAAGCTGCCCTTGATCGTCTTTCTCCATGTGGGGATAATGAGGATCTTCTTCTCCGGACCGTTTTCGCCCGCAGCCTTCTGCATACGCATGAGGTTGTCGTGTCTCGGGAAGCCGGAGAGGATCGGGATATCGGGAGTGTAATGGTAGCTCGGCGCGCAGAACGACTCGTACTCGGGGCGGCCTGCCGTTACGAGAGCCTTTATATCCTTGTTGTAACGGCATACCCAGTCGGAAAGGTCGTCCTTTGTGACGCCGTGCTGCAGGAATACATAGTCGAACTTGTAAAGATCCGTCATGAAGCGTCTGTCATTTTCAAAGGCGTTGATAACATACTCGTTTCCGCTCGAGGAGATGATCTTGTCGGCAAGAAGG
>CADAYJ010000070.1 GCA_902792115.1 uncultured Ruminococcus sp.
GGATATGATTCCTGCGGCTGAAATATGACAAAGATGATACAATTAAGGGACAAAGGTGTCACACAGGTAACGGGAGCAAACGAGGCAAGCGGTACGGAATAACGGCAAATTGCCCGGTAAGAAAAATAATTTCAGCCGCGCTGTACCTCTTCGGCTGCTCGCGGAAGAATTTGAAACGCTTTAGGGAAAGGGCTCGTCACGGCTTCAACACCGTGAAAACCGCGCTGTTATGCCAAAAAACGGACTATACAAATTAATTTTGCATAATTCCTTTGAGTAATTATAGAACAGCTGTTACCATATATAGTGTGTATCTGCGGCGCATCGGTACTATATATAGTTTTTGTAACGGAATATGTACAAAATTCACCAAAATTCGTGAAACAGCAAAAAATCATGCTCTCAGCCCTTGACAATACGGCTTGAATATTATATACTTAATCTTGCTCACCCGTTTACGGAGCACTATATATTGTATGCGTTTTAAAAAGTAACACAAAATGTAATGATTTGTATCTGTTTTTCTTTGGGGTAAGCTCATTTTATACTATTACAGGGGGTTTTTGAATTGATCACTACGATCGTAAAGCGCGACGGCCGCACTGTTCCCTTCAACAAGGGCAAGATTGTGCAGGCGATCTTTAAGGCTGCTTCGGCGATTGGCGGCAAGGATATCAATGTTGCAGAGGAACTTGCGGATCAGGTCGTGGCATATCTCGAGAAGGAACTCGGCCCCGACGGTGTTCCCGGCGTTGAGCACGTACAGGACGTCGTTGAGAAGATCCTTATCGAAAACGGTCACGCGCGCACATCTAAGGAATATATTCTTTACAGAGCCGAGCGCACAAGAATGCGTACCATGAACACGAAGCTCATGAAGATATACGAGAGCCTTACGTTCAAATCCGCGAAGGACAGCGATATAAAGCGCGAAAACGCGAATATTGACGGCGATACCGCTATGGGTACGATGCTCAAATACGGCTCGGAGGGCGCAAAGCAGTTCTACGAGATGTATATCCTCAAGCCGGAGCACGCGAAGGCGCATTCCGAGGGCGATATTCATATCCACGATCTCGACTTCCTCACGCTGACGACGACGTGCTGCCAGATCGACATTGAGAAGCTGTTTGACGGCGGCTTCTGCACAGGTCACGGCTTCCTCAGAGAGCCGAACGACATCATCAGTTACAGCGCGCTCGCGTGTATTGCTATCCAGTCGAATCAGAACGACCAGCACGGCGGACAGAGCATTCCCAACTTCGATTACGGCATGGCAAAGGGCGTTGCAAAGACGTACCGCCGCATTTACCGTCAGAATCTCGCAAGAGGCGTTGAGCTTCTCTGCGACGAGGACGATCCCAAGGCAAAGGCTGCCGAGATCGCCGACAAGGCGGAGGAAATATCCGGCAAGATTCCGCGCCTTGACGACGGCGAGGAGTATCAGAACGCTGAGCTTGCTCTTCTGACGGAGGCATACGGCGAAAAGACAGCCGGAAAGCTGCAGCGCTTCGCATACAGACACGCTCAGGACGAGACGGACAGAACGTGCTACCAGGCTATGGAGGCGCTCGTCCACAACCTTAATACAATGCACTCGAGGGCAGGCGCTCAGATCCCGTTCAGCTCGATCAACTACGGCACCGACACGACGCCCGAGGGCAGAATGATCATCAAAAATGTCCTTCTTGCAACGGAGGCAGGTCTCGGAAACGGCGAAACGCCTATTTTCCCGATCCATATTTTCAAGGTCAAGGAAGGCATCAACTACAACCCCGACGATCCTAACTACGATCTTTTCAAGCTGGCAATGAAGGTCTCTGCAAAGAGGCTCTTCCCGAACTTCAGCTTTATCGACGCTCCGTTCAACCTTTCCTACTACAAGGAAGGCCGCCCCGAGACAGAGGTCGCATACATGGGCTGCCGCACGAGAGTCATTGCAAATATTCACGATCCTTCAAGAGAGATCGTTTACGGCAGAGGCAACCTCAGCTTCACATCAGTGAACCTCCCCCGCCTCGCGATACTCAGCAACGGCAACATCGACTTCTTCTACGAGCAGCTTGACAGAATGATCGACCTCGTTATAGATCAGCTTCTTGCCCGCTTTGAGATACAGGCAGGCAAGACGGTCCGCAACTTCCCGTTCCTCATGGGGCAGGGCGTGTGGATCGACTCCGAAAAGCTCGGCCCCGACGACAGCATCCGCGAGGTGCTCAAGCACGGCACGCTCACGCTCGGATTTATCGGACTTGCTGAGTGCCTCAAGGCGCTCATCGGCAAGCACCACGGCGAGAGCAAGGAGGCTCAGAACCTCGGTCTGGAGATCGTAGGCTACATGAGGAAGAGAATGGACGAGGCTTCAAGGAAGTATCAGCTCAACTTCTCCCTCATCGCGACACCTGCCGAGGGACTCAGCGGACGCTTTGTAAAGATGGACGCTAAGCGCTTCGGCGTTATTCAGGGCGTTACGGACAGAGACTACTACACGAACTCCTTCCACGTTCCCGTATACTACCCCATCAGCGCGTTTGACAAGATCAAGATTGAGGCGCCGTATCATGCGCTCACAAACGGCGGCCACATCTCGTATATCGAGCTGGACGGCGATCCGCTCCAGAATCTCGATGCTTTTGAGGCAGTGATCAGAACGATGAAGGAATGCGGCATCGGCTACGGCTCCATCAACCACCCCGTTGACAGAGATCCCTGCTGCGGCTACACCGGTATTATCGGCGACAGCTGTCCGCAGTGCGGAAGGCACGAAAACGAGGAAGGCATAGGCTTCGAGCGCATCAGAAGGATCACCGGCTACCTTGTGGGCACGGTTGACCGCTTCAACAACGCAAAGAGAGCTGAGGAGCACGACAGAGTAAAGCACAATACTTCGGTTATCGAAGGCTCAGAACAGATTTAAAAGATTGAACCCGTCATTTTTGACGGGTTCTTTTTGACGCACAAAAGCTCCGGCAGAGCATATGCCGTGCCGGAGCTTCCGATCAGTTGAGTTTTGCGAGCGCCCTGACGTCAACCCACATTGCAGGGCGAACACCGCAGAGCGCCGTTGCGTCGCTTCCGTAGAAGTCGATATCGCCGCCGTAGTCAACATTTGCGGCGTAATTCTTGTTGTTGCCGGTTGAGCGCAGCCACCACCACGCGCAGCCGTTGTCAAATACGAACAGCCCTTTTTCACGCGCAGCCGGAACGACCTGAGCCGTTCTGGAGCCGTTGTCCGGGAAGTAAGCCTTTGCCTCCTCGAGGCTCAGGAGGAACACTCTGTCCTTTACATCGGTACCGCCAAGCGTATGATATACGGCGTTGGCGTCGGTGTGACAGCTCGTTTCGCGGATATACGATAGCCTGCCGCCAAATGCCGCCTCGGCAAATCCCGTATTGAGCCACTTGCGAAGCTCGCTCTGCCTCCATGTAACGGCCATTGTACGCGAATCAAAGCAGGCAGCGTCTATGCAGCTTGTTGTGATTATCAGCGCGGAGCCGTCTTTGACATCAAGCACCTGCCAAAGGAGAGGATCCTTATTCGATTTTGATTCTGTAAAATACTCGCCGAATTTGACGGTATCGCCCTTTGCGATCGTCTCATTCACACTGCCGCCAGACGATGAAACGCTGACGCTTCTGAGAAGCGCGCTCTTGTCCTCATTCTCAAGGAACGAGAGAGAAACCCTGATCACGGGGCGAATGCACTCAACGGAGCCGATGCGGTCATTGCCGTAGCTGTCCACGTCTCCGCCGTAATCGACGTCTGCGGCGTAGCCCGGAGTGCAGCCGGAGGAACGAAGCCACCACCACACCATTCCGTCTGCGCTCGTATACACGCCCTTTGAGCGCGCAAGCGCTGTCGGCGCCGCCGAACGCTCCCTGTCGTCACGGAACAGGCGCTGTGCCTCCTCGATGCTCAGCAGATAGACCTTGTCATTCGTCTTGCTGCCGTTCATCGTGCGGAACGTCACGTTTTTATAGTTGATAAGCTCAGTATCGAGCACTACCTTTTTTTCGTCCTCGCTGAATGCCTTATTGAAGAATTCACCGTTGAGGAAGCTGCGGACGGAGGAGGTATCCCACGACGTGCAGCCCTTGGAATCGGCGAACGGCATCGCGTCGATCGCCTTCTCTGTGATCATGAGAGCCGTATCGTTCGAGATATTCAGGACGCGCCAGCGAAGCGGCACGGAGGACATACCGGGAGAATCGGGGTAGCGGCCGAACTCGATCGCCGAGCCGTTTATATCGACCTTTGCGCGGTGAGTTTTGATCACCTCGGAGGCGCTGACGTTTCCCGGCTCCTCGGCAAGGATCGTCAAATCCGGATCGCTGCGGCACATTGCCGCCTCGACTCTGCGCGAGATCTCGTCCGGTCGCTTGTCGAGCTTTGAAAGGTCGAGCAGGAAAGCGACCATGTCTTTATACCGCTTCTCCGTTGAAAATTCGCACGCCTTTAGGATTATCTCTGCAAAGCGAGGATCGGCGTTGCGAGGCGGAGGCAGCTTCTCCCCCTTGTAACGGCGGCTGTGCGCCGTCTCTGTATCGTCCGTATTCTCGAAGGGATAGAGCATATCGTTCATCAGCCTGTAAAGACAGATACCGAACGAATAAATATCCGCCTGGAAGGTATATACCGCATCTATATCCGACTTGGCGCTGTATACCTCGGGCGCGATATAGCCGGGAGTTCCTGCCATCGTGCGTGCCGAATCGGACATCTTGGCGACGTTGAAATCGCCTATTTTGTACGTGCCGTACGCATCTACGAAGAAATTGTCGGGCTTTATATCGCGGTGGATAACGCCGACGGTATGAGCGCCGTTAAGCCCCTTTCCGATATCGGAGGCGAGCTTTATGATATTATTCTGAGAAAAATCGAACTGGCGCTTATGTATCAGATCGACGACGGACGTAAGAAGCTCCATTCTGAGAAGCGAATAATAGCCCTCAAACTTTCCGTCCACAATGTATTCGCGGACGTCCTCGTCCTCATAAAAGACAATGTTCGGAAAACGACGAAGATCGAGCATTATCTCTGCCTCACTGTCGGCTCTCGCCTTCTGACGCTCGATATATGCCCGTTTATCGTCCTCGTTTAAAAATTCTCTGCCGTTCGCGGTAATTGGCTGGATCTTGAGTGCCGCCGTGTTGATGCGCCGCGAGGAACGCTGAGCCTCCACCTTAAACACGCAGCTGTACGCGCCGCTTCCGATCTTCTCTTTGATATACCAATGCTCCCAAAGCGGCTGCTGGATCTGTGCAAGGATCTGTTCGATCGTATCGTTAAGTTTCATATGACCGCAGCCTTTCTTAGAAGCTGATAACAACACACGTGACGTTGTCAACTCCGCCGTTTTCAAGCGCTCTGTCAACGAGCGCGTCCGCGTGGTTTTCAATTTTTTCGGAGAGAATATCGGCGATCTCCTCGTCACAGCACATATCGGTAAGACCGTCGCTGCAAATGAGAATGATCATGGAGTCGCTGTCAAATGTGCCTGTGTGAACAGCCTGGGGGCCGAGACCGCATTCGTCAATACCGAGGAAATTTGTTATGCGGTGAGCATCGGGGCTGTTCTTAGCCTGCTCCTCGGTGTAGATATTCTCCTTGAACTTCTTCATTGCGAGCGTCTGATCCTCTGTGATCTGTCTGAGCTTCTTGTCCTTGTAGAAGTAGATTCGGCTGTCGCCAATATTGAAGATATTTACGTTTCTATCGTCTACGATCGCCATTGCGAGTGTGCTGCCGCTCTGGTACCCCTGCTGACGGCGCACCATCTCCCAAATCTCGTTATTTGCCTTGATCGCATAAGCATTGACGATCGAATGAAGCTCGTCCTGCTCTGCCTCCCTGATGCGGGATTTATAGAATTCGATAACGCCGGCGCTGATCTCGGAGGCGTCGTCACCGAAATCCTCTCCGCCCATACCGTCGCAGACGGCAAAGATGCGGCGGCAGCGAAGATCCAGCTCTCCGGTGAAGGCGTCCTCTTCCTCGAGGCGCATACCGAATTCATCGGCGTAGAAATTATCCTCGTTGCGCTCTCTTACGCAGCCAACGCTTGTTGAGACGGAGACCTTGATCTTTCTCGGCTCCTCCTCTTCCTTTTTTATTTCCGGCTTTTCGTCAGAGTCGGTGTCCTTTTTCAAATACTTTTCAAGATTATCCATTTTTACACCTCTTACGAATCACGGTTGCGGATTTTAAGGCTTACTGCGGAGATGATCGTGCAGACGACAGCGATTATCAGAATGCAGCCCCACGATTTAAGAAGATTCTCCGACGTTGCCTCGTACGCTGCCTCGCTCTCGAGACGAACAACATTCGGGAATACACGGCTCAGCTTGAGCGGAAGCTCCTCGCTGTTGAGGTCACCGATGCTTCCGAGCGCAGCCATGCCCCACTTGCTGTACGTTACGTAGGCGATCTTTTCCGACCAGCCGCTCAGCTCAAAAAGAACACCGCTCATTACGAGCTGAAGGATCAGCACGAAAGGCATCGCCGTCATTGCCGTATTCGGATTCGGGGAAACGGACGATATCATTATGCCCATGATGTCCGAGCCCCAGACCACGAGAAACAGCGTTATGAAATATTCAAGGATCGAGACATTGCAGAGAATGCCTTCCTCGGGAAAGTCGATGAAAATACAGCAGATGCCGATCAATATCACAGCCTGAATAAGACAGACAGCAAAATCAAAAAGAACGTGAGACATTACGTACGACGTAATGTGAAGGCCGGAGCGGTACTCGCTTGTTATCGTGTCGTGCTCCTTGCATATACCCTGAATGGAATTGAACACGCCGATCCAGATCGCCGCAGAAATGATCGCAAAGAAGCCGGATTTTGTCGATTCGTACGTGTCGAACATCTTATCTCCGACGACCATACAAACGAGAAGTGAGATCACGGCGGCAATTATGATAAACTTCCAGTCCTTCTGATTCATGAAAAGGCGGAAATTCTTTTTTATGTAAACGATCGTCTGCTTGATGCGCGAAGTTTTATGCAACCTTAGCCCCTCCTTGTGTTCTCGAACTTATCAATGAATTCGTCGGCGCGTCCGTGGCCGCCCTCGTAGTTGATCTCCATAACGATATCACTGAGCTTGCCTACGCCAAAGAATTTGTAAGCGTTTTCGACGTCTCCGTAGTACGCGAGGCGTCCCACCTCGTCACGCTGACTCTTCGCAAGCACGATAACCTTTGTAAAGAGGTGCGCCGCGTCGTCCGGAGAGTGAGAGATAACCATTACGACTCCGCCGGAGTCGGTACACGAATGGAGGTTCGTCATAAGATCGACTCTCGTCGCGTAGTCCATACCGGAATCAGGCTCGTCAAGGACGAAGACCTCCTGATCGCCGATCGCCTGGATAGCGACCTCCACCCTCTTTTTCTGACCGCCGCTGAGGTTTTTGACAAGATTGCCGGTCAGACTTGTGAGCATGAGCTTCCCGATAACATTGTCTACACGCTGCCTGATCTCGGCATTCGAGTATTCGCCGGCGAGCTTAATGTTTGCGGCGTCCATGATCGTATTATACACGGTGTCGTTGTCGCGAGTCGTTGAAAACTGAGGAACGAGACCGATCTTGTGCTTGAGCATACGGAAATTTTTGTAGAGATCCATGTTGTCAAAGAGCACCTGCCCTTCGACCTTGCCGGTACGCTTGATACTGCCCATCAGCGACTTGATGAACGTCGTTTTTCCGGCACCTGCGCCGCCGAGGATAAGAACGAAATCTCCTGCCTCGACGTCAAGGTTGATATGACTGAGCAGCGTCTTCTTGGCGATGGAATTGAACTTGCGCACCTTCACCTCGTCGATATTGACGGACATGACGACGCTGCGGTTCGCGCGCACCTGCTCAGGCTGCGGCGCAGCCATCTGCACCTCGTTGTATATGACCTCGTTTCCGAGGAAGATAAGCGTTGTGTTGGCAATGCGGATAACGTCGAAAATGTGCAGCTCACGCTGACCTTCGAGCTGCTCGCGGTTTACGGCGAGACCGTTTACGCTGCCGGAGTCTGTGATATGCCATGTATTCTGCGCGCGAACCATAACTGCGTGGCTGCGCGAAGCCATGAAATCCGTAAGACAGATGCCGTCGGAAATACCGCGGCCGATCTTCACGGAATCAATCCCGTCGAGCGGATAGCGCTTCCACGTCTCCTTGACGGAAAACGCCGTACTGAAAATAATAATAACGGCGTCGGAACGGGGATTCATAAGATTCTCACAGTCGATTCGCAGAATATCCCCATCTGATAAGCGGACAGCCCGTGTACCGCGTTCATTGAGCTGCTCCAGCTTCACGCCGTTATAAAATGTGCCGTTTAAGCTGTTGTTGTCCCTATAATAAAATATCCCCTCTACGTCCTCGTAGATAAACTCACCGTGGTTTCTGGAGACTATACCGGAGGCGATCTTGATATCGCACGTACTCTTTTCAGACGCTCTGCCGAGCGTCATGCTGCCGTCGAGAGAAACAAGGGTGATCGGCTTGCCCCTTTCTATAATGAGCAATGTCGCGGGCTTGGGCGGAAGCGGCTTGTAGTAAACTGTTTTGTTGTCCATAGACCGTACACTCCTTCCTTACCGCCGCCGAGACCATGTTCACTCAGAACGGGGTATTGTATATTTCATCTAAAATAAATGCTAAAAAACGCTAAAATACACTACTATAATTATAAAACAATCGTCTCGATATGTCAATAGTCAATATTCTTTTAGGGAAATTGCACAACTGCGCAATGAACATAATGTTTATATTGCGAAGACAATAGTGCGTTTCATACATTTAGAAAACCTTTGCGTGAAAAGTTATCAAATAATACTCACAACAGACCGTAATATCGAATAATATATATGCTCGAAGCAGAAAAAAGAACCGCGGCAAAAGCCACGGCTCAAACTATTTTTCAATGAAAACCTAAAAAATCTTCGAGAATAATTTTCGCATAGAATTATCCGCACGAATAGTTACCGCGAGAAAGAAGAATAAGATGCGCGGCAATAACTTTCGCCCATAATAAAGCCGGGCGGAGTTGTCAGCGGATACTATCCGAAGGAATAGTGACCGCGAGGAAGAAAAAATAAGATGCGCGGCAGTAACTTACGCTTATAATAAAGTCGGACGGAACTGTCAGCGGATACTATCCGCCGGAACTGTCAGCGGATACTATCCGAAGGAATAGTTACCGCGAGGAGGAATAAATCAGATGGGCGGCAATGACTTTCGCCTATAATAAAGCCGGGCGGAGTTGTCAGCGGATACTATCCGAAG
>CADAYJ010000071.1 GCA_902792115.1 uncultured Ruminococcus sp.
GAGTGGCTCCGTAATCAGACGAAGCTGATACGGCCGAAGATCATTGTGTGCCTCGGTAGGATATCCGCCGCAAGGATCATAAAGCCCGATATTAAGATCACGAGAGAGCACGGTATCTTCTTCGAGCGAAACGGCACGCTGATGATGGCGACGCTCCACCCGGCGGCGCTGCTTCGCAACCCGAACAACAAGCCTGCCGCTATGGAGGACTACTTCAGGCTGCGTGAAAAGATACGTGAAGTATGCACGCACACCTACGACGATCAGATCACAAACGAATAAGGCAAGAGCCGTCCGCTGGATAACGGACGGCTCTTTTGCGCTCGCTCTATGAACTCTGCAATTTGTAATTTTGCGGAGAGATCAGTCGGTGTGGTGAAAAGAATGATGTATACGGTGCCTCAGGCTGTGAAGCCGTATGCTCTGATAAGGCTTGTCAGTGACGTCGTCAGTGTTTTTGAAATATGCTCGATAACGACCTCTTTGTCTACGCACTCTCTGTCGCGTATCCAATCCATAAGCATTCCGGAAAGAGCTTCTGTGTAAAACTTGCTCAGGAACGCTCTGTACTTCTCATCAAACCGCATATTCAGTTTCTTCTCCTTCGCCTCGATAAAGCTGCCCATGAGGGCGATAAAGTCAGAATAGAAGAAGGATTTGACGACATCGTGCCCGATAGAATCGTATGCACAAGTTATGAGGTGATTGTTTTCCTCAACGTAATTCATCACAAACGAGATAGCTTCCTCAAAGTCTGAAACGGGATCAAAGTTCTTTACAACTTCGACAGCGTCCTGCTTTACCATCCACTTGAGAAGTGCGTAAATATCCTGAAAATGATAGTAAAAGGTTTTTCTGTTTACGCCGCAGTCAGTGATAATCTCGGTTACTGTGATCTTAGAAAAAGGTTTTTTCTCCATGGCATTTCGCAGTGAGCGCGCAAGCGCTCTTTTAGTGTTCATAGAGGTTACTGCGTGTGTCATTTTTTATCAACTCCCACAATAATTATACTCATATTCGCCTAATAAGAAAACGGACAAAACAATTATTTTGACCATATTTATGCAAATATTTATAAAAAAATAGACAAATTATTTTCTATTTAGATTGATATTAATAGAATTATTCATCAAAATCCATATTTTGTCCTAACACGTTCGAGCTTCTTTCCGATCGGTCCGGAGAGAGCAAAAAGAAAAACTATGTTCGAAAAAATATAGACTATTGTGACGGGAATTGCAGCGACTGCGGCGGCTGCGTAACGCGAAAACAGGAATGTTCCGTCGAACCAGACGGTCGTCCAGATATCCATAAATGCGGAGTACAGAATTCCGGAAAGCGCGCCGTACGAAAGCAGCAGCACAGGGCTGCTTTTGAGCGGCTTCGAGAGAAGCCCTGCGAAGAATCCGATCGCGCCCCAAATAAACATCTGAAACGGCGTCCACGGCCCCTGCATAAAGAGAAAATTCGAGATGAAAGCGGAGAGAGAGCCGCAGAGGAAGCCTGCTTCACAGCCGAGGTTGACGCCGCAGATAATAACTATTGCGGTTACAGGCTTGAAGAATGGTATCGGAGAGAATAAAAAACGGCCGGCGACGGAGAGCGCCGTCATTGCCGAGATCAGAACGAGCTTCTTCGTTCCGGTATCCCTTCCCTCGAACGACAGAAAAAAAAGCAGGCAGGAGATCAGCGCGATTACCGCCGCGACGAGCATATAGCGCCTGTCGGCAAAGAGAAGCGAGCCGGCTGAGACGCACAGCGGTACGGCGGCAAGCACGAGCAGCAGCTCGGCAGCGAGCTTTCGTTTTGTCAAGTTCTCCCCCTCCTTTTTTATTGCTGTCTGACAGCATTTACGATATCGTCCGACGTTACGGCTCCCGGGATTATCCCGCGGGCGATATGAGCCTCCGGCGTAGTGTAATGTGCAAGGCCGGTAAAAAACTCGCCCGGCGCGTCCGAGCAGACGACGGAGCCGTCGAAAAGCAGAGCACAGCGGTCGGAGCATAGTGCGGCAGTCTGCGTGTCATGCGTTGCGATTATGACCGTCTTCCCCTTTGCCTTAAGAGCGGCGATGAGGCGTATCGTCTCACGCTTCGAGTCGTAATCCATACCCTTGGTCGGCTCGTCAAGAAGAAGAATGTCAGGGTTTAGCAGAAGCAGCTTCGCAAGGGCCGCCTTCTGCTGTTCGCCGCCGCTGAGATCGTATGGGTGGCGATGAAGCAGCGCGGTTATTCCAAGCTCACCGGCAGTTTTGTTTACGGCGGCTTCCCCTGCCTCCTTACCGTAACCGGCTGCACACGCCGATTCAAGAAGGTCCTCGTACACGGAGGAGGTCATAAACAGCTCTCGCGGAGACTGCGGAAGCAGCACCGTTTTCAATGCGTGCTTTTTTACAGCATTCTTACCGCCGAGAAGGAGCTTTCCGGAATACGGCTTCTCAACGCCGGCAATGATTTTAAGCAGCGTCGATTTTCCCGCGCCGTTTCCTCCCAGAATGCTCGTTACGCTGCCTGTATCAGCGGAAAAGGAGAGGTCGGAAAGGATATCGCGATCGGACTTTCCGTACCTGAAAAAAACATTCTTGATCGCTGCGGCAGGCGTTGACGTACATTCGGGATCCGGGTGAAATGCCGGAGTCACCTTCTTATCCGCAAGAAAACTCCTGCATTGCGCCGTTGTAATGGGAGCTTCGCCGCTGCCGCCAAGCCTTCTGAATATCTGAGCCGCCGTCGGAAGAGCGCCGAAGAACACGGAGGCGTCGGAGGCGGCGGTTTTCGGCGGCAGGTCTGTCACAATCCTGCCTTTGTCAAGGCAGAGGATACGGTCAGCGTACGAGAACAGCTCGTCAACGCGGTGCTCGCAGACCAATACTGTTATGCCAAGCTCGCGGTTGAGGCGCAGAACGCATGATATCAGCTTTTTTGCGGCGATCGGATCGAGCTGCGCCGTCGGCTCGTCGAGAAGAAGTACAGACGGCTCACAGACCATTACGGAGGCGAGGTTAAGAAGCTGCTTCTCGCCGCCGGAAAGAGTCGCGGTCTTTCGGCGAAAAAGGCGCTCCAAGCCAAAGTACATAGCTGTTTCGGCGATCCTGCGGCGGATCTCACCGGACGGAAGCCCTAAGCTCTCCGCGCCGAACGCAAGCTCGCGCCAAACTGTCTCCGTAACGAGCTGAGCCTCGACGCTCTGCGCGACAAAGCCTATCTTTGAAACGGAATCGCGCTCCGAAAGATCCTCCTCGCTTCTGCCGAATAGGCGTATCTCTCCCCCACGCTCGCCGAACGGAGCTATCTCTCTTTTTATGAGCTTCAAGAGAGTGCTTTTTCCGCTGCCGGAGCGGCCGCAAAGGAGTACAAGTTCACCCTCACAGACGGAAAAGCTCACACCGTCGAGCGCGAATTCCGTGCCTGAGGGGTATTTGAACGATACGTTGTCGAATGTAATTGTTTCCAAAGAGTCACCTCCATAAACGACGGCACAACGGCAGTCAAGGCAAATGATCCGTATGTAAGCGCCGTCACAGCGCCCATTGAGCCGTACGATACTGCCGGGTAAAATGTGAACAATACGGCTTTGGAGACGGAAGAATAAGCCGCAGCAGCTGCTGATAACAGCACGAGCGCAAGCACGGCGAAATCCGCCGGACGGAATCGGAATATCGAGCAGCTGGTCCTGCCGCGCAGCATCAGACCGCGCGCTTTCATAGAATCGGCGGTGTCGATCGAATCCTCAAGGATCATCGTAACGAGAGCAGAAAAGATCCTGAGCGACGACGAGATCCGGGCAAAAGGCGAAGAATCGTCATAAAGGCCTGCCGCAGTGCGCGCGTCCTTCATTCTGCCGTACGATGTTTTGATCGCCGGGAGCAGTCTCAGCGTAAGCGAAATAAGCACGGCGAGCTTCGGGAAGGGCTTTCCGAAGAGCCAGATCACCTTGTCCGACGTCATACATAATGCAAGCGCGCCGCACCACAGAACGGAGGACATAACGACGAGCGACATCATACCTCCGAAAAGCAGCGATTCGAGCGTTACCGGGAGATCATTGAGAAAGAAAAGCACCGTTACGCCGTGGTGAGAAAAAAGCGGATTCAACAGCGCTATTAGCAGCATAAAGGCAAGCGATACAGAGATCCCTTTTATGCTTATTCCTGTCGTGAGAGCTTTGTAAAGAGCCGAAAACAGAAGCGAAAGAGCTGCAAGTATCGGGTTTACCGTCATTACGGTGACGGTAAGAACGAAGAAAAACCACAGAGAGAGCGTTAACGGATGGAGCCGCGAAAATGCAGATTCGTTACTCATCTGTACCTCCTCCCTGCAGCGCGTAATATGTATCGCCGACGTCGCGCCCGAGGTCGCAGGTATAGATCCAGCGGACGGAATCACCGTCGCTGAGCGTATATTCGGAGGCGGAAACGGTCGGGAAGTCTCCGTTTACACTGTACATCCAGCCGGAGAGATCGCCGCAGTCATATTCGTAGATATTGTTGATGCCCTTGACGTATACGGAATGATCGCCGACAGCGGAATAATCGAAATGTATGCGCCGTTCCTTCAGCGCCCTGGAAAGCACACTGAAAGCGGTATCGCCGCCGATAATCGGGAAGCCCGTTTCATATACAAGAATACCGTCGTCGGGAACGAGACCGTTCTCCTTCAAGGAAGCACCGGCCTCCGGGGAATTTGCTATCTCGGCGCAGCTCACCTCAAGCGTCACTGTGCCGTCTGCCGCACCGGAAAATGCCGAGCCTTCGTAGTGATCCCCGACCGATTCCGGCTTCATGAAAAGAATCAGAACTATCAGCGCAGCGACGGCACAGGCGGCAATGACAGCCCTCTTTTTCATACGATCATCTCCCGTTGTTTCGCAGCGATTTTTTAAGGACGGTATGATTGAACACGATCGCGCCGGCTGCTGCGGCAGCTATCAGCAAAAGGATCACGATCTCTGCCGGGCTGTGGCCGCGCGCAGAAGATGTCGCAGGCGAGGTGCTGCTCGGAGGATCGAGCCTGCTGTAATTGCCGTCTGCCGCCGTAATCGTCTGTTCACCGTTCGCAGTGTTATCGAAGACGTTCGCAGTGCAGGCGGCAGCACCTTCGTCCGAGGCTATGCTGTCCGGCGAATAGAGCGACGTATTTTCAATGCCGTTCGCGTCGAGGACGTCAAAGAGGACGGCTGCGTTCCTGACGTACATTCTCTCGCCGGAGGGAAGCGACGCATAATCGGAGAGCAGCTTTGACGCGGACGCTGTGTCCTGCGTTTCGAGTGCAGCTATATCCCTTTCGAGAGAATCGACAGAGCGGCGAAGATCGGACGGCTGCTCTGTACGAAGGTCAAAAAGAGTGCGGAGGCCGCTTTTAAACCGCGCAAAGGCGCAAAGCGCGTAATACGCCTGCGCTGTCGCATATGGATCGCTGCCGCTGCTCTGCTCGTTGTGGGCGAAGCCGCCGTCGGGCTGCTTATATGAGAGAAGCCCGTCAAGGGGCGATATGCCGCCGCGTACGAAACGCTCGTCAGTGGCAGGATCTATTCCGAGGGAGCAGAGCGCGACTATCGTCTGAGCCGTCGTTTCGCACGAGGGCGCTCCCCAGTTTACGACTGTACCGTCGTCGGTCACGCACGAGGCGATGTATCCGACCATTTTCAAAACAGAGGAACGAACCTCCGGGCTGCCGTTTACATACGGAGAAAGCGCCGTTACAGCCATAGCTGTGACGTCCGTTTCGGATGTCTTTTCGTTGAGCATCCAGAGAGCGCCGCTGTCAAGCTGACGGGAAAGGATCTCGTTTACGATCTCTTCACGCCCGACCTTGCTGCTCTCCGGAACGGAGTATCTGCCGGAGTCGAGAGCGAGCAGCGCGAAGATAAGGTGATTTATCAAAGCGGAAGAGGTGTCTTCTCCGAGACGTGAAAAGACGTCGTCAAGCATTCCGGCGGAGATGATATCCCCTCCTGCCGAGGCCGCACAGACAGAAAGGCGCTCGGCGTCCGGCAGCGAAAGGCTGCCCTTATTCTCCTCGAAATATCTGAACGCTGCTGCAGGGTAATCGCCGTTTTGCCCGGCGCCCGACCTTGCGTTTGAGAAAACGAGCCAGTCGCAGACGTTCTCGCCGGCTCTCGCCGAAAGCTGCTCATTCGTCCCGATAGTCTCAAGCTGCCAGATGTGTATTTCCTCCGCTGCCCGGGAAGCGTCCTGATAACCCGCGGACTGAGCGGACGCAGAAAACGGCGTGACAAAAATCAATACTGCGATCAGCAGTGATGTAAGTCGTCTC
The DNA here is from genome assembly GCA_902792115.1 of uncultured Ruminococcus sp. Classification (GTDB taxonomy): domain Bacteria; phylum Bacillota; class Clostridia; order Oscillospirales; family Acutalibacteraceae; genus RUG592. The sequence continues at coordinate 6,276 of CADAYJ010000071.1, forward strand.
ATATGTATACCACCAAAAATCAAGGGCGCTCCGTAAAGAAACGCCCGTAATAATATATTCGTGATCCTGATCAGGCGATCTCGGCTCTTCGGCGAAGCATATAGCTTTCAACGACCTTCGCTACGCCGTCGTTGTCGTTTGAATCAGTGACGAGATCAGCGATCCTCTTTACGTCGTTCTCGCCGTTTTCCATACATACGCCAAGCCCGGCATAACCGATCATTGTCATGTCATTGTAGCTGTCGCCGCAGGCGATAAGCTGCTCGCGCGCAAGGCCGAGCTTACTCAGAAGCGCAGGCATACAGGCTCCCTTGTTTACTCCGAACGGCATGACCTCCAGGAAGAACGGGCAGCTTTTGAAGACGTCAAAATAGCCCTTATACTTCTCGACAAGTATCTGCTCGTACTCGTTAATAACGGACGGCTCGCCGGCGAGAAGCAGCTTGTTTACGCCGAAGGTGACGTACTCGGTGAAATTCTCCACCTGCTTGTATTCCATTCCGAGGATCTTTGCCTCGATGTACGAGTAGTCGTTCACCTTGTCGTTCATGATGATAGTATCGCCCTCATACGTGATGACGGTGATATTTGCGTCTTTAACGGCGTCGCATACGGGCTTTATGTACTCGTGCGGAAAAAGCCTTGCGGAGAGCACCTCGCCCGTCGAGGCATCGATGATCCTGCCGCCGTTGAACGCCATAATGTAGCCGCCGAATTTGTCGAGCATAAGCTCCTTTGCGATGTCTTTAAGACCGAACTGGTGTCTGCCGGAAGCGACGATCACCTTTTTGCCCTGCCTCTGCGCCTCGATAAGAGCGCTGCGCGTACGATCCGTGATCTCCTTCCTGGAATTCGTCAGCGTACCGTCAACGTCAAGTGCTATTATCTCATAACTCATAAATACGATCCCCCGATCTTTTTTTGCCCGCAAGCCATGCGGGTGCGCGTGATTACTTCATTGCGCCGTATACCTTTTTGAAGCATTCGATCACGTAATCCACCTGCTCGTCTGTCATTCGTGAGAACGACGGAAGCGTGACCTCGCCCTTGAACATATCGTAGGCGTTCGGATAATCCTTTATATTGAAGCCGATGTTCTTGTAAGCCGTGTGCATCGGCAGCGGCTTATAGTGTACATTGGTATAGACGCCAAGCTCAAGCATTCTGTCCATGAACTCGTTGCGGAACGCTTCGTCCCTGCTGCGGAAATTGACCATGTAGAGGTGGCAGCTCGAACCGGCAGCGCCGAAGTGGTCGAGGATATCGACACCGTCCATACCGCGGAGAGCGTCGTCGTAGCGGCGGAAGATGGAACGGCGCGCCGACATGATCTCGTCCGCTCTGTCAAGCTGAGCGAGACCGAAAGAAGCGAGGATATCGGTCATATTGTGCTTGTAGCCGAGAAACTCGATATCATACTCCCAGAAGGGCTTCTCGCCCTCCGGCTTAAAATCTCTGTCCTGACCGTGGCAGGAGAAGAGCTTGATCTGCTTCTTCATCCATTCACTGTCAACTCCGGCGATCGGGCGCCATGTAAGCGCACCGCCCTCTGCCGTCGTGATATTTTTAACGGCATGGAAGGAAAAGCTCGTGAAGTCTCCAAGCTCGCCGGAGCGCTTTCCGTCCGGACGCTGTGCAAGGAGCGAATGAGCGCCGTCTGCCGTAACAGCGATCCTGCCCATCGCGGACTGGATATCGTTCGACGGCTTGAATATACTCTTTTTGCTCTCGACGATCTGAGTAATTCTGTCGTAGTCGCAGAGGATACCGCCGAGGTCTACGGGTACGATAGCCTTCGTCTTCGGCGTTATCGCCGCTTCGAGGGCATCATAATCAATATGGTAGCTGTCCTTTTCGATGTCTACGAGAACGATCTTTGCCCCAATATGCTCTATAACGCTCGCGGAAGCGGAATATGTATATGCAGGCGCGATCACCTCGTCACCCTCGCCGATCCCGAGAAGACGAAGCGCCATTTCGTGGCAGGCAGTCGCGGAATTCATACATACGGAGTGCTCCGTATGGCACAGCGCGGATATCCTTTTGGAAAGCTCCTCTGTTTTGGGGCCTGTTGTGATCCACGCGGACTTCATCGTATCAACGACGGCATCTATTTCCGCCTGACTGATATCCGGCGGTGAAAAAGGGATCTTCATCATAAGTCATTCACTCCTTTTACTTTGCTTTGAGCATCTCTTCTGCGTGTTGAAGCGACAGCGCAGAAGGACTGCTGCCGTCGATGATGCGGGATAATTCGTATTTTCTTTCTTCAAATCCGAGGCGCTTGATCTTTGTGTATGTTCTTCCCTCGGAAACACTCTTGCTGATATACAGGTGAACATCTGCAAGAGCCG
>CADAYJ010000072.1 GCA_902792115.1 uncultured Ruminococcus sp.
TCCTCAACTACGTCGTGAAGCAAAGCCACACAGACGGAGTATTCGTCGTCCATCTGCTCTGCGAGGTGATACGGGTGATAAACGTACGGAATGCCTCCGATATCGACCTGGTTTTTGTGAGCCGCGAATGATATCTTCAGCGCTTTCTTGGTTAAATCCGTATATATCAAAGAAATCATACCTTCCGTATACATTTGTGTACCATCGGAAAAGACCGGGAAAAAGACAATAAAAATCCCGCATAACCGTAGGTGCTCGCAAATAACCTGCCTACTTAGCGACAGGTGGGCGCCTCCTCGCAGGTTCACGCTCCCTTCGTCCGCCAAAGGCGGGAGGTCTGCAATCCGCTGCAAGAGTCCGGCTCCCTATTAAAAATTGTAGGGTTATAAAGAACACATTCACGCATTACGCAGGAATTTTGCAAATTAAATTGTGATGCACCATAATAAAGATGCAATATGAAGTCAAGCGACCGGGATCATTCTCCATCGTCGTCAAAAAGAGTTTCAAAGCGCTCTGTGAAAATCTGATCCAACTCATCACGGAGCGAATCGTCCTCGACCTCGGCGAGCTGCTCCTCTCCGTCCTCTTCAACAACTTCAAATATGTAATACTGACCGTCGCTCTCGACCTGCTCATCGGGATCGTCGAAAAGAGGAAGCAGCGCATAATATGTATTGCCCTCATGCTCAAGCGTATCCAGTATTTCAAACGAATGCTCCTCACCGTCATCGTCAAGAAGCACGATCAGATCCGCCTCATATTCGTCGTTCATTTCAACATCCCTCCAACCGTCAGCCGCAGCTTCGCGGCGATTTCCTTACCTATATTTTAACCGTTTTCACATGATAAGTCAAGAGATTTTATAAAAAATTATTGCATCAGTTCCGGATTTTAGTGATATTTTTCTACAAAAGGTTCCTGAAACACCTCTCTGTACAGACAATTCACTGCCTGAGGTATTTCATCTGACGCAATGCCTGCAAAGCTGAGATAAAAGTATTTGAGTCCGTTTTTCTCGCGGCATTTGCCGAGGCGTATCCCGGAGTTTTCGGCGCGTTTGCGAAGCTCGTCAAGCGAAGTTTCCGTATTCAGCTTGATGCGGACGCAGAGAGCCGTTTCGATAACGTCAACGATGGTGTCGCTCGGAAAGCACTCCTTAACGGAAGCGTACATAACAGCCGACTTCTCGGAATACAGCTTTCTGAGGCGGCGCAGCTGACGGTCAAGCCTGCCGCAGGAGATGTATTGAGCAAGAGCGAGCTGCTCAGCCTTCGAGGCGGTTTGGTTATAATTGGAGCAGCGTTCGGCATAGCGCCCGGACAAGGACGGCGGCAGCACCATGTAGCTTATCCTGACGCTCGGAAGAAGCAGCTTTGAAAAGCTGCCGAGGTATACGACGCGCGAGCCGCACATTCCCTGGAGAGCCGGGACGGGCTTTGAAGTATAGCGAAGCTCACCGTTGAAATCGTCCTCAATTATAACGGCGTCGCGTCGCTTTGCCCATCGGATTATCTGAGCGCGCTTGTTTACGGGTATCGGAGCCGAGCCGCGCATACTGCCCGACGAATTGACAAACAGCACGCGGCTGCGTACGCTGTCGTCAAGGATAATCCCCTCCTTGTCTGCCGAAAGCGGTGTGATATCGTAGCGAAAGTCGCGGAATATCTGCTCGCCCTGCGGAAAGAATCCCTGCTCCATCGCGGCGCTGTATCCGTAACCGTCGAGAAGACCGATAAGCACGGAGAGAAGCGCCTGTGTGCCTGCGCCGATGACTATTCTGTCCGGATCGGCGGAGACTCCGCGAACACGGCGCGAATATTCGCAAAGAGCCGACCTGAGCTCCTTTTCGCCCTGCGGCTGACCGTACGACGTGATAACGTAAGGCTTTTCATAAACATCTTTGATCAGACGCTGCCAGAATTTGATATCGGTGTATTCCGGATCGACGCTGGAGCTTGAAAAGTCATAGCGGACAAGCGTTTTATGAAGACGCGAAGGCTCGCTCGGAAGGTGACTCGGCGATGTGGGGATATCGAGCTGTTCCGCTTCCACAAAGAATCCTCGCTGCGGCCGATTTGACAGATACCCCTCGGCGCAGAGCTGATCGTACGCCGATTCGACCGTCGTTCTGCTGACGGAGAGATCCTCGGAAAGCCTTCTGATCGACGGCAGCTTGTCGCCCTTTTTCAGCAGCCCCTTTCCGATCGCAAGACGCACCTTGTCGTAGAGCTGCTCGTACAAGAGCACTCCGCTTGATTTTTCAACGCTCAGAAACTCGTAAAGCATTTTGCCACAACCTTTCGGGCTAATTCTTTCAAGGCTCTCTTGTATACTCCGCCCACGTACCGCACGGTACAAAGCCGGCGCGTTCGTAGACAGGGATCATGTCCTTCCGGTGGAGGAACACGGCCTTTCCCCTCGCTGCAAGTCCGCTGGTGACACGGCTCACAAGGGTGAAGGCATACCCCTTTCCGCGCTCGTCCGGGCGGGTGGCGACACTGCCGATCACCGCCGAATCCTCTGTGAGAGAAGTCACCGAGAGCGTTGAGACAAGATCTCCGCCCCTGCTGAGCGCATAGACCTCCGACGCGCCGTGGCGGATCATATGAGAATTGTCTATAAAATACGGCTCAAAATCGCCAAGCGACGTTCCCTCGCGGTATGAGCTGCAAAGAAGGTCAAAAACCTTTTTCAAATGGAGCATATCGCCTTCAAGACGTTCAACAGCAAGACCGCCGTTAAGCAGCGGCAGTGGTTCCGGTGCATTTTTGAATTGAAGCGTCTCCCCCTCGCTTCGCTTCATTCCGGGCAGCTCGAAGCGGTCTTCCCCTGTGCATAAAACGGAGGACGGAGACAGCATAGTGATAAAATCGACAGCCTCTGCGCTTACTCTGCCGCACAAGCAGACGGCGGAGTAATATCTGCAAATAGCCGAGCTGACGCCGCCGCCTTCGCAGAGCCAGAAGTCGAGAAACGGATAGCTGCCGGTATATGCGTCAAAGTACGACTGCACCTTTGCACCGAACGGCGACCGTTTGCAGATACGGCGGAGCTTCTCGGAGAACTCGGAGCTGCCGTTGTTCAGAAAAACCATATTTACCATATACCGATACTCAGAAATGCGCTTAACAGCTTCATTGAATACCGGTATTACCTCCGTTTTCCAAAGAATAAAATACCCGCCCCGGATGCCGAGGCGGATTTGATTTCAAGGAAATACCGAACTACGGCGACAGTCAGCCTTTGTGCGGTAAACCTATAATTGTCATATCATGCCTCCGGCGATCCTCTTTGCGAGGATTCTGACAGTCTGCTCAACGGCGTTCAGATCTTCCTTGTACGCCAGAGTGTGAGGAGAATGCAGGTAGCGGCATGGAAGCGAAACGGCGATCGTTCTCACTCCGCCGCGTGTTGTCGATATAACGCCGGCATCATTTCCGCCTGCGACGGCCTGCTTCGCCTGCGCCTTCACGCCGGCGCTTTCTGCCGCGGCAAACGCAGCTTTGTAAAGCTCTCTGTCGTACAGAGTATGTCTGTCCATAAAGGATATCACCGCGCCGCCGCCGAGCGAGCAGACGTGCTTGCTTTCGTCAACGCCGGGGATATCGGCGGCAGTCGTCGTCTCAACGACGATCGCAAACTCGGGATCGACTGTATACGCGGCAGTCTTAGCTCCCCTGAGTCCTACCTCCTCCTTGACGACGAATGTGAAATACATATCGTACGGCAGTTCGCCTTTTATCATCTCGATCAAAACCATGCAGCCGGCTCTGTCGTCCAGCGCTTTGGTGATAATCGCCTGCTCGTTCTCCTCGTAGAAGCCTTCAAACGCGGCAAGCTCGCCCACCATTGCGTGAGCCTCCGCGTCCTTCCTATCGGAGGCGCCGATATCAATGTACATCTCGGAAAGCTCCGGGATCTTCTTTTTCGCCTCGGCGTCGAGAAGGTGCGTCGGCTTGACGCCGAACACTCCGCTAAGCCCCGACTCGTTCAGCTTGATATGCTTGCCGAGGATAACGCGGCGGTCGATACCGCCGACCTCGTCTACACGAAGCGTTCCGTCGCCGTTAATATACGTAACGATAAAGCCGACCTCGTCCATATGCGCCGACAGAAGCAGCTTGTTTGCGGCGCGCTGTCTGCCTCTTTTGAAGACAATAAGGTTGCCGGCACCGTCAACCGTGATCTCATCAGCATGATCCTTTATCTCCGAGATAATCATATTCCTTACCGTGCTCTCGCCCGACGAGACTCCATCGGTGAGACACAGCTTTTTCAGTATATCCAAATCCATTTTTATCACCTGTGTGCTTACTATATCAAGACGCAAACTGATCGGCGCTTTTGATGTATTGATAAATGAGCTGCGCCGTACTCTCAATGTCGTCAAGGCTGACGATCTCCGCGCCGGTGTGCATATTGCGCTGAGGCACCGAGACAAGGGCTGTCGGGATACCGCTGCCTGAGACGGAGATCCTGTCTGCATTCGTTCCCGTTCGTCCGCCTACGACCTCGAGCTGATACGGGATACCGTTCTCCTTCGCAAGCGTGATGAAGCGGTAAGACATTTTCCTTGAAAGCACCGGCGAGATACAGATCATTCCGCCTCCGCCCAGCTTTCCGCTCTCGTACTCGGCGACTCCGCCCTGCGAGGCGAAGCTGACGTCAACGGATATCGCTTCATCGGGCTGCGTTTTGAAGGCTGCCGTCATTGCGCCTCTGCCGTACGTCTCCTCCTGCGAGGTAAAAGCGAACGTGACTCCGGAGCGCACCGGATTTTTCCTGATAAGCTCCGCCACCCTGATAAGAAGCGCGCAGCAGGCACGGTTATCCGTCGAGCAGCAGGAGAAGCGGCCGTTGAGAAGGCTCAGCGGAGGAACGTCGTACGCGACCGTATCGCCGAGACTCACAAGGCTCCTGACCTTCTCGGCAGGAAGACCGGTATCGAGGTAGACAGCGTCCTTGTCGGGAGCCTTATCCTCTCCGCCGTCCGAAAGGTGCGGAGGAAGGCAGCAGACGACAGCCGTCAGTTCACCGCTCGACGTGAGGATCTTAAAGCGCGTATCGTTCGCGACGCGGTAATCCATTCCGCCGGACTGAGAGACCTTTACAAAGCCGTTGTCGTCGATATATGTAACGATAAAGCCGATCTCGTCAAGGTGAGCGTCGAGCATTATATTGTGAACGGACGTATCGCCGACCGTTGCAATGACGTTGTTGTTGACGTCTATCGTCACGCTGTCGGCATAATCCGCGATCTCATCTCTGATAAGCGCGCAGACGTTTTCCTCTCTTCCGGAAACGCCCTTGGCGGTGCAGAGACGCTTTAGCAATTCAACCATCGTGAAAACCACCTTAACTGAGCTGATTTACGAGAGACTTGAAGTGCTCGCCTCTCTCCTCGAAATTCCTGTAAAGATCGAAGCTGGCGCTCGCAGGCGAAAGAGAAACCTTGTCACCGGGCTTCGCTGCGTTTCTTGCAGCATTTACAGCCTCCTCCATGCTGCCGACCTCGATGATCTCCGGGCTGCCCTGTGAGTATTCCGGAGCGCCGAGAATCGCCGCTTTAATCTTCTCCGCTGTCGCGCCCATGATGATCGCCGTCTTTACCTTTTTGCAGATGAGCCTGCCGAGGTCCGTGTAGTCGAGGTGCTTGTCGTAGCCTCCGAGAATGACGATCATTTTCTCGTCATAGAGAGACAGTGTACCGAGCGCCGTTCTCGTCGGACTGGAGGCGATGGAATCGTTGTAGTAGCTCACGCCGTCCAGCTCTCTGACGAACTCATTTCTGTGAGCCACGCCGCCGAAGCTCTCAGCGACCTTTACGATGTTTTGGACGGAAACGTCGCCCCAGACGGCAGCGATCGCCGCGAGGTAATTCTCGACATTGTGAAGGCCGGGGATCTTTATGTCCGATTTATTCATAACGACTGTCTCACTGCCGTTTTTCGCGAAAATGATGTCGCCGTTTTCATTCATATACGCGCCGTTCTTAACGCTCTGACGGCGCGAGAATTTCAGAAGCTCGCCGCGGACGTCGTCCGCAAACGAATTTGAGATCTCGTTGTCGAGATTCAGCACTGCGCGGGAGAAGGCGTTCTGATGGAGCACAATGTTCCTCTTTGCGTCGATATACTCCTGCATATCCTTATGGATATCGAGATGGTTGGGAGCAAGATTCGTAACGACGGCGACATTCGGGCTTTCTCTCATAGAGATCAGCTGAAAGCTCGAAAGCTCGACTACGGCGAAATCATCACGGCTTATCGTCTCGATCTCCGGGAGAAGCGGCTTTCCGATATTGCCGCCAAGATGAACCGTTTTGCCCTCTGCTTTGAGGAACTCGGAGATAACGGTCGTTGTCGTCGTCTTGCCGTCGGAGCCTGTTACGGCGATTATCCTGCACGGACAGATATCGAAAAAGACCTCCATCTCGGACGTTACAACGACGCCCCTTTCCCTGAGAGCCGCAAGCTCCGGGGTGAAGAACTTCATTCCGGGGGTGCGGAAGAAGATATCGGCGTCCAGGTCTGTTATGTAATCGTCTCCGAGAGAAAGGACGGCTCCGTTCCTCTCTGCTTCTTCGGCAGCGCTGCCGAGCTGCTCGCGGCTGCGCTTATCGCAGGCGATCACCTTCGCGCCGTATGATGTAAAAAGAGGGATAAGCGGAAGGTGGCTCCTGCCGATTCCGCAGAGCGCGATTTTCTTGCCCTTTATCCCGTTAAAAAATGTTTCAATTTTTGTATCCAATGTCGTTCGCCTCACTATTTTGAGATAATATGGTGCGTCATGCGAAAGCGTCACCTCGCAAGCGCCTAATATATTACTATTATATTACAATCTTTACAAGAATTCAACCTTTTAGAAGGATAAATGTAATCTTTTATCATTATTCGGCGGAAATGATCTGAACAAACGTACCTGCTCGCGTCGGTATAACCGTCTGTGCGAATGGATACTCTTTTTTCAGCGCTTGAGCGCAGGCATTCGCATTTGTTTCGCTTTCAAAGACGGCAAAGATCGCCGAGCCGCTGCCGCTCATGCACGAGCCGAGACAGCCGCTGAAGCCTTTCAGCTTATCTGTGAGGCTGCCGATCAGCTCTATTTTCAGAGCCTCCTCAAAGCCGTTGTGCAGGCAGGCGCAGAGAGCATGGAGATCATTGAGGCTTTCAAGAGCGCGGTCGGTATGTTGATCTCCGCCGAAGCCCACAGCGTCTGCCGCGGAATAAGCCTGCGCCGTAGAGATCCCGACGTCCGGCTTTACAATGACAATACTGCACGGCGGAATGTCGGGGAGCCTTGTGAGCTTCTCTCCTATGCCCTGCGCGAGCATAGTACCGCCCATCAGGCAAAACGGGATATCGGCTCCGACCGACGCGCCCAGCCCGATCAGACTGCTCTCCGAAAGCGGCGCACCGTAAAGCTCATTCAGCCCTCTCAGCACGGCGGCGCCGTCCGCACTGCCGCCTGCCAGCCCTGCCTGCATCGGGATATTCTTCTCGATCGAGATATGCAGCCCTGTACATTCTATCCGCGCTGTTTTGTAAAATGACACGGCGCATTTATACGCTATATTGCGTTCGTCGCAGGGTACTCCCTCGGCCGAGCATTCAAGAGTGATCCTGCCCGAGCCGTTCGTTCGGAGAGTAACCGTGTCGGTGAGCGATACCGACTGCATTACGGAGCGCAGGTTGTGGTAACCGTCGCTGCGCTTGCCGACGATATCGAGCGTAAGATTGAGCTTGGCGCACGCCGTCACCCTGCAGATCTGTTGTTTCATTGTTATTCCTCCCTTGTGTTCGTCTGATTATTATTGTACCGCATATCACGCGGGATTGCAAGCGTACCGTATGGCGCCGGCACAGTTCCGGCGGGAGCTTTTTCAATACAATAATCGGTCTGCGCGACTGTAACCGCCGGCATTAATGCCGCGCTAAGAGGGATTGCTTTTGCCGATCAGACGGGAAAGAGCAAAAAATTTGCAAAAAAGGTTGAATTACAGCTCCCGAAACGGTATAATAGAAAGGTATACGGCAATGATGATGCCGCAATATCTTTACGGAGGTAAAATATGGCACAGAATAAAAAAATGGTCGAAGCTATTACTTCGAGAGACGAAGATTTCGCAAAGTGGTACACCGATATCGTTAAGAAGGCGGAGCTTTGCGATTACAGCGGCGTAAAGGGCTGCATGATATTCAGACCGTACGGCTACGCTATCTGGGAAAATATACAGGCGGATCTCGACCGCCGCTTCAAGGAGACGGGGCACGAGAACGTATATATGCCGATGCTGATCCCCGAAAGTCTTCTGCAGAAGGAGAAGGATCACGTTGAGGGATTCGCTCCGGAGGTAGCATGGGTAACTCAGGGCGGCAGCGAAAAGCTGACGGAAAGGCTTTGCGTTCG
>CADAYJ010000073.1 GCA_902792115.1 uncultured Ruminococcus sp.
GCTTTCGGACTGATAATACCCACTGTCGTATGCCGGATATAATCCGCTGTCATAATTCTGATCATCAGCGGCGTCGTTTTCCGGCGGGAAGAAATCCTCATCTTCACCCTCCTGTGAGGGGAAATCGGTATCATCCTCCTGCGCGGTTACATCGGTATCGTCCTCCTGCGGATAAAAGCTCTCATCATCTTCCTGAGGATAGTTGACGTCTTCGCTGTCGGTCATGTAATTGTCCTCATCGCTTACCTGCGGATAACTGTCGTCCTGATCCGGCGGAGGATATCCGTCGTCATATCCGGGCTGATAGTTTTCTCTTGCGAGCCTTTCCTTTTCTGCTTCGATAGCCTCGCGCATTCTTCTTTCGTAGTCATCCTGAGCCTTTTTCTTGCGGGATTTGGAGCCTTCGGCAAACGATTCTTTTCCGATAAGGATCAGTGATCTCAGCTCATAGACTGAGACAAGAGTCAGCGGAAGAAGGACAAAGAGCAGGAACAGCTTGCTTGTATCGGCAAATGAGCCGAGCCACATATAGAAGCTGGATTTGCGTACATATACGCCGAGAATGTTCTCCGGCTTAACGGGAAGCGCGTCGATTACCGGATTTGCGTCGCCGCGTGCGATGAATGTTCCGTCTCTCGTTACTTCAATGACGCGGTGGGTGATAAGCATACCGGAAATGTCTTCCTGCTCGGTATAGTACGAAATAATGTCTCCTCGTACAATTTCCTCCGGATCGCACCGGCGTATGATAATGAAATCTCCGACATGAAGTGTCGGCTCCATGCTTCCGGTCTCAACCTTCAGTACGCTGTACCCGAAGATGTCAACAACATTTCCTGTCACTGTGCAGACAGTAACATAGATGGATACACACAGCGACAATACAAGGATCACAGATCCGGCAACGGACGCCGCGACCTTGAACGGCTTCTTGTTGACGGCGGAGATCTTGTCGAGCCACGGTCTGATGCGTGTCATTTGGCTCTTGTACCAGCGGCGCGTGCGCTCGGAGAGGCTTACGTGGTACCTCTTGTAAAGCGCGCGCATCTCCTTCTGAACTGCCTTCTGCTGCTCAGGCGTAAGCGTTGTTGTATATGGCTTGATAGGTTTATTGCGGTTCTGCTTGCGGCGCTTGCGTTTGAACTTGATATCCTGGATACCTCGCATAAAGCGATACCTGAACGTCTGTCCATACTTCTTGTAGTAATACTCCATCTCGGAGCGCGTTTCTTTTTCGTGCTTCTTTTCTTCGCGTCTTTCGACGATCATCACGCTGCGCTGCTTGTAATCCGGTCTGTCGGTATTCTTCGGGATAATACCGAATACCATTGCAAGAATGTGTCTGACGAAACGGATGAGCACCCAAATCGGATTCAGGCAGTATTCACGGTAGATCTCTTCAAAGCTCTTGCTTTCAAAGTATCTGCGCTCGGAGTCGAGCTTCTGTGCGTGTTCAGCTTCGAGACGCTCCTTAGCACGCAGCTCTTGCTCTTTCCTCTTGCGAAGAACGATCTCTGCAGGCGTCTCGTTTTCGTTGTTTTCGTCTGCAAGGTATATCTCGAAGATAGAACGATCTTCTTCCTCGATCTCGACGCCCTCCGCTGAGCCAAAGACGGAGCGTACCAGCCATTTTTCTCTCGCGATACGTATTCTCTCCTGCCTTTCGGCTTCCTCGATCGCCTTCTGCAGTCGCTCCTCTTCGAGGCGTGCTTTTTCTTCTTCCTCCTGCTTGCGTTTCTCCTCGAGCTTCCTGATAAGCTCCTGCTCCTGCTTTATGCGCTCGCGTTCCGCAGCCTCCTGCTCCTCGCGCGCACGTTCGAGCATTTCCTGTATCTCTCGTTCCTTTGCGGCTTTTCTCTCCGCAATACGGGCAAGCTCTGCCTGACGTTCAGCTTCGATACGCGCTTCCTCGGCTCTCTGGCGCTCAAGCTCTTCTGCCTCGCGCTGTGCTTCAAGCTCCTTGACGCGCTGCTCTTCACGATACGCCTGCTCAATCTTGATAGCTATACGTATCTGTTTTTCAATTTCGGCTTTATCCTCGGGGATCTCAACGCTTAGCTCTGTTTCACCTTCCTGCGAAACATAACCGACGCCGCCTCCGACCGAGAGGTCAAACCTGTCTTCTACATTGTCAAACTGCTTTACTACCTTCGGTGCGATAGGCTCAAGCTGCCGTGCCTCAAGAAGCTCCTGCGTAGGGGAGGCGGATGCACGGAAGAGAAGCATATTCAGACCGATCAGCTCGTAAAAATCATCAACAAAGTCATCATCCGGCATCATTGCCGAGTTCTCTATATTGATCTCATAACCAACCTTGTCGTAGCTTTCGATGAACTGCCACAGCCCCAGGCAAGCCTTGAGGTCTACATTCTTCATGATCGCGTTCGTACGCATTACCGGAGGTCTGATATATGTGTTTCCGAGAGTCTTGCAAAGCTCGGATTCTTTATAGCCCTCGATGATCTTTTTCAGCTTCTCGACGCGCTGCCATGCGGTGTATGTGCTCTGACCGGTCTTGTTCATGTCGTGCTCGTTCTCGATGTTGATCTCGATCTTAGTTTTTCCGCCCTGATGATCGTCAACAGACGTCGAAAATCCGAGCGTGAATATCTCGCCGTCGTTTGAGACCTCAGCGAGCTTTTCATAACGCAGGTTAATGAAAATACGGAGTCTCTCGATCAGCGTGTTAATAAATTTATTCTCATATGTCAGAAGTGTTTCTTCTTTATAGACGTTGAGAATCTTAGACGGCGTTATCTTGCCCGTGACCTTGTCAACGCTCTGGATAAGGTCGGTGTGCTGAGCAAGATGTTTTACGGATTCAACGGTGATCTTGCGCGACAAAGCGATCGGCACGATCTCCTCGACGTCTTCGATCGTACGGCTGGGCGCACGCAAGATATTATCAACATGGATCATACCTTTTTCGATAGCCTCTACCCATGAGGTATCAATCAGCCTCTGCATGAGTATACGGTTCATGTTGAGAGATGACTCGGTGCTGTGGAGAATGTTCATCAGCGACGTGAACTGTGTATTCTCATCGTAAGAAGACATTATTCTTTTGTAGTCGCTGCGAAATTTCAGCAATTCTTTGCTTTGCAAATCATTCTCACCTGCCGTTCGTTACGATAATTGCATAAAGTAAGGCGTACACCAATTCAAATTCGCCCTGCCCCGGTTGTTTTGGAGCAGGGCGCAAGGATCAACAGCTTAGAACAGCTTTCTAAGTCTGTTTATATATGCGATAGATTCCTGCATAGTCTGAGCGCCAAAGAGCGACTGCAAATATGTGCAAAGCTCTTTAAGCTCCTCACGAAGCATCGCAAGGTTCAGGGACTCAAACTTACGGAAGACCTTCGTTGCGAGTACATAATCTATTCCGTCCAGCTCGTCTCCGCCGCACGCAACGTATACGGGGACAAAGAGAAGCAGCTGCTTCATAATACGGTTACCGAACGCTACGCGCAGCTTCTCAATTACCCAAAGATCAAGCTGGTGAATTTTCTTCAGATTCTTCTCAGAAACGGGATAGTATCTGTACGCTTCCTCAAACAGATCGTTGAGGTGCGTGTAGCTGAGCTGTATCGGCGGTGTATCGGGTGCGTCGAACTCAACACCCTTCGCGTCAAGGTTGATCGGCTGAGCACGGTCATAAACCTTATCGGAAATAGCGAATGTAGAGTCGTCGTTATTAGCCGTGCCGATGTACCAGATATTCTGAGGAATCTTAATCTTTCCGTGGTCGAGCTTGACAGGATCGGTGCTCCATACATTCGGAACGATATCCAGCTCCCACTCGTCGGCGTTCGGCATTTCAAGTATGGAGAGCATCTCTGCGAAGTAATACTCGATACGCGCGATGTTCATCTCGTCGAGGAGGATCAGGTTAATATCATCGTTATAGCTCGAGGAGTATATACGTCTGAGGACTTCTGTCTCGTTAAAGTTCTTCGTGAATTCATTGAAGTATCCGAAAAGCTCCGTACGGTCACGCCAAGACGGCTGTACCGAAGCGATCGTTGTATCTATCCCGAGGAACTTACCAAACGAATAGGGAAGAGACGTTTTACCTGTACCGGAAATACCCTGGAGGATAATGAGCTTCGTGGAAGCCATACCTGCAAGGAAGAGCCGGACCGTCTTCGGATCATAGAAAAGATGCATTCTCGAGCAGGCAAACAGGCGGAAGCGCTCAACAATCTGTTCGAGCGTGATCTCATTGTCGTATTCGGGCGGAGTGTAGTCGGCATAGATCTGATCGACCTCGATGAGCTTCGAGAAACGCGAGTCGGTAGTCTGCACAACGCCGGACTCCGTGACCTGATTCTCTCCGCCGGCGCTCGCGCCGCTCCCGTCTCCGAGCATTCCTGCTGAAGCGTAAGACAGCGCAGCCGAGCCGGGTACTCCGATCTGCGCGACCTTCATCGCCATGATCTCGTCCTTTTCGCGCATCGCCTTCAACACGCGCTGCTGCAGTACGGCGATCTCCTCCAGAAGATCCTCATTGCTGACGATCGAATGCCTGAAGCGGATATACTTTCTCACTGCAAGAATGATGATCCAGATCAGCAGCAGAAAGATCGCACAAACCACAATGATCGCAAGTATCGAAAGCACCCACTCCGCAGCACCGAACTGCGTTGAATGAGCCTTGAAGATCTCTATGTATTGCTTAATATTGAATATTTGCTTCAATCCGTTCCAAAGCCCGATAAAAATCAAGCCAAAGCCCTTTAGTATCTCGGATACGAATTCAAAAAACCATTCCAGAAAATTATCCATAACATTTCCCTCATAACAGCGGAGAAGGTGTTGTTTTGTGTCGTTTATTCATTAGAAGGAGATTCCGCCGCACTCGCTGCCGGGGCTGCGGCTGTCTGCGCTTCCTTCTGAGCCGCCAGATACTCCTCGATAGCGCGTCGCTTGATCTCCTCCTCGTCAAGCTGCGGCTCCTCGCTTTCTTTCTTAACGCTTATTACCGTGATGATGAACTTGTAAAGCTCAAAGAAGAAGAACAGAGCCATCGGAATGAGGATACATACGAAGAAGCCGACCTTTGTCCTGAGGAACGCCATGATATTTCCCGCGCCGGAGAATCTCATGCCCGTCCATTTGCCGATGATATCGCTCTGATATGCCGGCATCTCGTCGTCGACGGGGTTGTTGTCGCCTCGTGTTACGAAGCTCACAACGCCGTCTGTATTATTGATCGCGACGATACGGTGCGTATTTTTTACCTTGTGACCGTCGATGATCGTCCAGAATGTTATGACGTCATTCACGTTCAGCGCGGAGACGTCGTCGATCTGCTTGCAGATAATGAGATCTCCTTCGTCAAACGTCGGGCTCATGGACTGCGATTCGATCGTAAGCGGAACGTAGCCCATGAGGTGTGCTACGCCGCCGCCGCTCGTAGACGAAAAGACAAGTATCGTGACAAGCAGTGCGAACAGGACTATAAGCCACAATAAAATATTACCAATGATCGAGAGTGCTTTTTTCATAATTGCTTCTCCTTGATTATGTAGTTTCCGTGATACGGAAGTTCATTCCGAATTTTATCGTTCCGCCGACGATCGCGTCAATACAGTCGGGATCATTTCCTTCAAGCCAGATAACGACTGTATATTTGTCCTTGGCCTGGCTCTTGAAGCCCTCTCTTACTGTCTGCATTACCTTTGTAGATGCAGCGAACGCTTCGTCGCAGTCGCCTTCCTTGCCGCCGCCGTTAGACTTCGTCTTTCCATATACCGTCTTTTCGCCGTTCTTGTAAACAGCGACGCGGATCGCCTCGTCAACGCCCTTCGTAACATTCTCAATGTTCATCTCTCCGGTGTAGGAGATAGTGTCGTCGCCGGAATTAATGAGGTAGAACGTATACGCGATGTAATTCATGCCGTTGTGGGGGCCGTTGATCTGATCCACCGTTACCGGGATATCCTCTCCGCTGATATTCGTCATGTTGTAAACGATATCTGCGTTCAGAACAGATCTGGAGATATCGTAGTCCGGCGTTTCCGAGAGCGTAAGCCCCTGCCGAACCATATCGTACTTGTCGATCTTGACCGTAAAACTGCCGAATTTTGTGTAGAAATAGGAGATAGCGTACGCAGCGGCAACGATCATTATCAGGATAAGCGCGATCAGACCTAGTATGCGTATCCATACCATATATCCCTTCGCTTCCTTCGCTGTACGTCTCAGGGCGAGGGTATTTCTCAGGTCGTCGCTTGTAGTCTGCGAATCGTTTTGTATATCAAACTCATCATCTTTCTTTTTGCGCTTTTTCTTCTTCTTTTTGGTGTCTTCTGTATTATCGGTATTTTCACTGAAATTTTTATCGGTGTTTTTATCGACATCTTTTACATTTTCAGCCAAATTTAATGCACCTCCGATCCGTCTGCTTTTCCAGTGGGAACGCATTCGCTGAATTAAAAAAACTGTTACAAAATAATAATAAAATGTTACTGTATATAATAATGAAAAGAGAAACCTCTTATCATCAGTTGTGAGAGCGATCCAGGATCTCGTCGAGGGCGATATAATCTCCCGGAAGCGGTCCGGCGCAGTAGTTGCAGCCAAGCCCGTAGAGCGTCTCCGCCTGGGTGCTGTTCTTTACGCCGTCGGCGACAGGCTCCACGCCCATGCTCTTTATATATCCTATGATTCCCTCGACAGCCTTATCCGTCCTGTCCTTCTGCGCGACCTGAGCAATGACCGACGGTGCGATGAACGCATAGTCAACCTCAAGCTCCGACAGCTTCAGAAACGGGCAGCCGTTGTCACCGAAATCGGGGAGTATCATATGATAACCATGACGGCGCAAACGCGATATGCCCTTTACAACGTCTTCGCTCGTATCGAGCAGTACCTCCGGCGGAACGACGAAAGCGATCTCATTCGTCGCAACGGCGTATTTCTGGCACATTTTGTCTGCCTGCTCCGCCGAGCCGCCGTCCTTCAAAACGCCGATCGGTATTCTGATCGACACCCATTTAAAGATAACGCTGCTCTCCGTCAGCCCCTTTACCGCCTCCATCAGCTGCATAAGCTCCAGCTCAAACAGCTCGCCGCTCAGTCCGCTGCTGTCCGCAACGGGGCGATAGACCTCCGGCATAAGTATCCCGAGACCGGGCGTGTTTAGGTGCGTTCTCGAGATAAAGCCGATGTTTGTGCCGCCCTGTATGTCGAGCGTAGGGCGGAAGCTCAGCTCAACGGCGCGCAGGCCGCCAACGGTAGTTTGCACAGTCTGCGTATCCGGCATAAGCTCACACCTCGCTTCATAATTATATGGAAGAAACATAAACACATACCTGCACAGAGTTATTTTATCACATATGACGTCAAAAGTCAATCGTAGGGTGTTAATTGAATAATTTTATGCAATGTGACGAAATTTAGTGAAAAACAATAGTCATTGTTTTTTTTAAAACCCGTTGACAAGGCGTTCAAAATTTGGTAGAATAATATAAAATCCGGGAGGTGTAGAGGTACCCTCGCAAACGATATTGGTCTGTCTGTTTGCAAAAATTTGATCACAGAAAGGAAAATGCTCTATGAAAACGGAAAAAAAGAATAACAGCGCAATGAGAAAACTCATACCCGCTACTTCCATGCTCCTCGTATCCGCAATGATGCTCGCTTCATCGACATACGCTTGGTTTACGATGAATAAGGAAGTTACTGTTACTGGTATGGAGGTTCGTACTAAGGTTGGTGCTAACCTTCTGATTACTGAGGATTCTTATAAACTCACTGATGCTAATGACAACAAAGATGCGAAATATAAGAAGGATATTGCTCAGCTTCGTAAGTGTTTGCTTGAACCTTCTTCCACTACAGATGGTAAAAACTTCTGGTATACCGTTGAGGCTGCGGCAAACGGTGCGAAGTTGAGTGGCGCAGACTGGCTTAAGTATAATGAAGGAAGCGGCACAGCGGCAGATAACTTGACAGCAGGCAAAACGCATTACGATGGTCAATTCAATACGAAGTATGCTATAGGAAACAGTGGCTCGGTTAGTCCTGTTGAAATGGGTAGCGGTACAACTGGCGCAGCATATGGATACGTTGACTATAACTTTTATATTAAGGCTACGGCTGACACCAATAGCCAGAAAGTTGTGTTGACAAATTGCAATTTAAAGTACAATGATAGTACTCTTTTGCCTACTTCAGGTGCAGTTCCTAATGTGGATAGAGCTTGGAGAGTTGCTGTATTTAGCGATAGTGCTACTCGTGAAACCGCTCAATTAATTAACTTCACCATTAGAAAATTCGCTAGTGACGCTAAAGCGTTATATCAAACAAAAGGTTTAGAAGCCGTTAGAAAAGAAAAAGAAGAAGTCTTAAATAAGATCTATTTCTTGCTTGT
>CADAYJ010000074.1 GCA_902792115.1 uncultured Ruminococcus sp.
AACTCCCTTGAAATACGTCAGTATTCCTGTGGTCGTTTCGCGCAACCTGCCTGAAAATCTGACGGCGCAATATGAGCGCTCGCTTTAATCAGTGTCTCCTTAATAATAATTATTCAAGCTCAAAGGCTCCCGTATAGAGCTGGTAATATTTGCCCTTTTTGGCGATGAGGTCGGTGTGGCTGCCGCGCTCGATTATCCTGCCAAGCTCCAGCACCATTATAACGTCGGAGTTGCGGACGGTCGAGAGGCGGTGCGCTATGACGAAGACCGTTCTGCCCTTCATCAGCGAATCCATGCCCTTTGACACGAGCGCCTCGGTGCGCGTGTCGATCGAGGACGTAGCCTCGTCGAGGATCATTACGGGCGGATCGGCGACCGCAGCACGGGCGATCGAGAGAAGCTGCCGCTGCCCCTGCGAGAGGCTGCCGCCGGTGCCGTCGATCATCGTGTCATAACCATCGGGCAGACGCGAGATGAAGCTGTGGGCGTTTGCGAGCTTTGCCGACGCGATGCACTCCTCGTCCGTCGCGTCGAGCTTGCCGTACCGTATATTATCCATGATCGTGCCTGTGAAGAGGTTAGTATCCTGAAGGACGACTCCTAGGGAGCGGCGAAGATCGGATTTTTTGATCTTGTTGATGTTGATGCCGTCGTAGCGGATCTTTCCGTCCGCGATGTCGTAGAAGCGGTTGATGAGGTTCGTTATTGTCGTCTTGCCCGCGCCCGTCGCGCCGACGAATGCGACCTTATGCCCCGGCTCGGCGTACAGACCGACGTGGTGGAGAACAATATGATCCGGATTGTAGCCGAAGTCCACGTCGTTGAGCCGGACGTCTCCGCGCAGCTCGGTGTACGTCGTCGTGCCGTCCTCATGCGGATGCTTCCACGCCCACACGCCGGTGCGCTCGCTGCACTCCGTGAGGCTGCCGTCCTCGTTCTTCTTCGCGTTTACAAGCGTAACGTAGCCGTCGTCCTTCTCGCTCTCCTCGTCCATCAGCGCAAAAATACGCTGTGCGCCGGCGAGCGCCATGATTACGGAGTTAATCTGGTTCGACACCTGACCGATCGGCATTGAGAAGCTCTTGGAAAGCTGAAGGAACGAGACGATCGAGCCGATCGTGAGAGCGCCGTTCGTCGCGACGCAGATAACCGCGCCTACGATCGCGATCACTGCGTACTGGAGGTTGCTGATGTTGCCCATGATCGGCATCAGCATATTTGCAAACTGGTTGGCGTTGTACGAGGCTGTGTAAAGCTCCTCGTTGAGCTTGTCGAAGGCCTCGCAGGAGCTTTCCTCGTGGCAGAACACCTTGACGACCTTCTGCCCCGTTATCATTTCCTCGATGTAACCGTTGACCTTGCCGAGCGAAGTCTGCTGAGAGATAAAGTATTTGCCGCTTCTGCCGCCGACCTGCTTTACAACGAAGAACTGGAGACCGATGAACAGTATGACGACGATCGTAAGGTACGGGCTTGTGTATACCATTGCGGCGAACACGGCGACGATCGTTATTACGGAGCTGATCATGCTCGGGATACTCTGGGAGATCATCTGGCGCAGCGTGTCGGTGTCGTTTGTGTAGTAGCTCATGATATCGCCGTGCGTGTGCGTATCGAAGTAGCGTATCGGGAGCGTCTGCATATGCTCAAACATATCGTCGCGCACCTTTTTGAGAACGCCCTGCGAGATTATGAGCATGATCCTGTTGTAAGCGTAGCCGGCGATAATACCGAAGAGGTAAATGCCGCCTATTGTGAGAAGCGCGCGCAGAAGAGGCGTGAAATCAACGGGCTGATCCGTCAGCGACTGCTCGGCAAGCGGTATAATATACGTGTCTATAAGCGTTCTGATGAACATTGTGCCGATAACGCTCACGACGGAGCTTAGCACAATGCAGATCACCACGAGGATAAAACGCCCCTTGTAATTGTCAAGGATATACGACGCGAGCCGCTTTACCGTGTTCTTATCGACCTTCGGCATAGCGTGCGGCATTCCTCCGGGAGCGCCCTTTTCACCGCCGGGCTTAGCCGGCTGCGGCTTCTTCGTCTTCGTTTCTGCTTTTGCGTTTTCCGGCTTCTTCGCCTTGGCTTCCGCCTTTTCCTCCGGCTTTTTTGATGTTGTGTTTACAGCCTTGGGGGAGCCGGAGCTTTTTTTCTTCTTTTTACTCATCGTCGTCGCCTCCCTTCGCCTGCGACGTGTAGACCTCGCGGTAGATCCTGTTATTTTTGAGAAGCTCCTCATGCGTGCCGAAGGCGTTGACCTTTCCGCCCTCCATGACGATTATCCTGTCGGCGTCCTCAACGGAGGCAATGCGCTGCGCTATGATGAACTTCGTCGTGTCGGGTATCTCCTCGGCAAACGCCTTGCGGATAAGAGAATCTGTCTTCGTATCGACGGCGGAGGTGGAGTCGTCGAGAATGAGGATCTTCGGTTTTTTCAGCAGCGCGCGTGCGATACATAGACGCTGCTTCTGACCGCCGGAAACGTTCGTGCCTCCCTGCTCGATGTACGTGTCGTACTTATCGGGGAAGCGCTCGATAAACGTATCTGCCTGGGCAAGACGGCAGACGCGGCGTATGTCCTCGTCCGTTGCGTTTGCGTCGCCCCAGCGGAGATTATCCTTGATCGTGCCGGAGAAGAGGACGTTCTTCTGAAGCACCATCGCGACCTCGTTTCTGAGCGTCTCGATATCGTAGTCGCGGACGTCGATACCGCCTACGAGGACTCTGCCCTTCGTAGCGTCGTAAAGGCGCGGTATGAGCTGGACGATAGTCGATTTACTTGAGCCGGTGCCGCCGATTATGCCGATCGTTTCTCCCGATCTGATCTCGAGATCGACGTCGGACAGGCAGTATTTGTCGCTGCCGTTGTAGCTGAACGAAACATTCTCAAATCTGACGGAGCCGTCGGGTACATTTGTTACGGGAGATTCGCAGTTTTTCAGATCAGGCTCCTCCCCCAGCACCTCCGCGATACGCTCGATCGACGACCGCGAGATAACGAGCATCATAAAGATCATAGAGAGCATCATGAGGTTCATCATCATTTGCATGAGGTATGTGAACATACTTGTGAACTGTCCCGTCGTCATGCCGAGGGCGGGATCGTTATGCGACGCGACGATGAATTTCGCCGATATCCACGACATCAGGAGCATTGATGCGTATATGACTGCCTGCATCAGAGGCATATTCATAATGACGAGCTTTTCCGCTTTCACAAAGAGGTCGTACATATCGCCGGAGACGTCCTTGAATTTCTTATCCTCATAATCCTCGCGGACGAACGACTTGACGACTCGGATACCGTGGAGATTCTCTCCGACGATATTGTTGAGGTGATCGTACGTCTTGAACACCTTTTGAAATATCGGGTGCGCCTTGGAGAAGATAAAAAGGAAGCCTGCTGCAAGGACAGGTATCATGCAGAGGAAGACGAGAGCCACCTTTGCGTTGATGCGAAACGCCATGACCATTGAAAAAATGATCATTGCAGGGCTTCTGAACGCCGTCCGCACAAGCATCATGTAAGAGTTCTGAACATTCGTCACGTCCGTGGTAAGTCTTGTCACGAGACTGGACGTCGAAAATTTGTCGATATTCGAGAACGAAAATTTCTGCACGCTGTAAAACATATCCTTACGCAGGTTCTTCGCGAAGCCTGCGGCCGCCATCGCGGCGTACTTTCCGGCAAGCGCTCCGAGCGTAAGGGACACAAGACACATTGCAACGATCAGCGCGCCCATCTTGTAGATATACGGCAGGTTTGTCTCCATAATGCCGTAGTCGATAAGGTTCGCCATCAGTATCGGTACAATGACCTCTATTATTACCTCGCCGACAACGAGCGTCGGCGCGAGCAGCGAGGCCGTCTTGTATTCTCTGACCGAAGCGAGCAGCTTTTTTATCATATTCTTCACTCCGTTTCGTTATTCTTTCCGCTGTGTTCTTAACAAATTATACCACACCGTTCTCCTCAATGTCAACGGGAGCACAGGTGGGCAGGCGCCCACAGGCAGTTCCGGTGATACATTACGCGGTTTGAAAATCTGTCTCCGCGTTTATGACATTTCAGAATTTCTTAATTCAGAGTGGGCAGGCGCCCACAGGCAGTTCCGGTGGTACATTACGCGGTTTGAAAATCCGTCTCCGCGTTTATGACATTTCTGAATTTCTTAATTCAGAGTGGGCAGGCGCCCACAGGCAGTTCCGTTGGTGCATTACGCGGTTTGAAAATCTGTCTACGCATTTATAACATTTCTGAATTTCTTAATTCAGAGTGGGCAGGTACGCGGTTTGAAAATCTGTCTCCGCTCATGATACTGACCGCAAAAATTTGCAGCCGTTCCGCCGCAAGCCGGCTTTTGTGCAAGACAGACAAACCGCACGCCGCGCAAAGGTTTACTTTACCGATTGACAACATTCGCGCTTGCTCCTATAATAAAAATATAGAAAAAAGGCACGCACGGGATATGCGCGCCGATCGTACGGGAGGTGCAGAAATGTCTACGATCATCGCAGTTGTCTGGGATTTTGACAAGACGCTCGTTGACGGGTATATGGAGGATCCGATTTTTGAGGATTACGGCGTAGACGCAAACGAATTCTGGGAGGAAACGTCGCTGCTTGCGGCGAAGCTCTCCGCGGAACAGAACGTCATGGTCAACCGCGACACATATTATCTCAACCGTTTTATCAGCTACGCGAAAAAGGGCATTTTCAAGGGGCTGGACAATAAAAAGCTGATGGAATACGGAAAGGTGCTTAACTTCTACCCCGGCGCTGTCGAGATTTTCTCCGACCTGCGAAACCTGATCGAGAACGATCCGAAGTACAGCGAGAACGATATCCACGTTGAACACTATATCGTAAGCACGGGCTTCAAGAAGGTGATCGAAGGCTCGCAGTTCGCCTCGCTCGTCAGAAGGTGCTGGGGGTGCGAGCTGATCGACGAGCCGCTCGGCGCAGACGGAGAAAACGTTATCAGCGAGATCACGTACACGATCGACAACACGACGAAAACGCGCGCTCTTTTTGAGATCAACAAGGGCGTCGGGATAGTTCCGAATATCGACGTCAACACAAAGCTGCCCGAGCAGCTCAGGCGCATACACTTCAAGAACATGATCTACGTTGCGGACGGTCCGAGCGATATCCCGGCGTTTTCGCTCGTAAACAGGAACGGCGGCGCAACCTTCGCGGTCTACCCGGCAGGGGACAACAGGGCGTTCAAGCAGGTAGAAAACATGAGGAAGGACGGCCGCGTCAAGATGTTCGCCGAGGCAGATTACAGAAAGAACACCACGGCTCATATGTGGCTGTGCAACAAGGTCACGGAGTTCGCGGACAGGATCCTTCTCGAGCAGAAGAACCGCCTTATTGAAAGCATGGGAAGCGGCTCGCCGACTCACCTGCCGGACAGCAAAGCGTAAAATCAAGAAAGCCGCGGCGCAGGTTAATCTCTGCACCGCGGCTGTTTTTATGTATTCTGTCAGATGGAAATCGTATGCGCGATCTCGAAGAGGTTCGTGTCGAAAACTCTCTTCATATTGAGCGCCTCTGTGATATCGAAATCTACGATCTTGCCGCCCTGCATTGCAATAACGCGGTTTCCGATGCCCTGCTCGAGGAGGTCTACCGCCTTATGCCCCATCTCACTTGCGACGACTCTGTCGCGAAGCGTCGGGGAGCCGCCTCTCTGAACGTGGCCGAGGATCGTTGCGCGCGACTCGATGCCCGTTCTGTTCTGAATATATGTAGCGATCTCATTTACCTTGCCTACGCCCTCGGCAACGACAATGATAAAGTGCTTCTTGCCGGTGACCTTGTTGTTGAGGATACGTGCGATAACGTCTCTTTCGAGATCGTACTCCACCTCGGGAACGAGGATCGCCGTTGCGCCAACAGCAACGCCGGTGAGGAGCGCGATGTCTCCGCAGCGTCTGCCCATAACCTCGACAACGGAGCAGCGGTCGTGGCTCTGAGCCGTATCTCTGATCTTGTCCACCATCTCCATCGCCGTGTTCATAGCGGTGTCGAAGCCGATAGTATATTCGGAGCAGGCAACGTCGTTGTCGATCGTGCCGGGAATGCCTACGCAGGGAATGCCCTCGTTTGTAAGGTCGCGCGCGCCTCTGAACGAGCCGTCGCCGCCGATAACAACAACGCCCGAAACGCCCAGCTCGCGGCAGTAATCCGCCGCCTTCTTAACGCCGGCAGGAGTATTGTACTCCTTGCTTCTTGCCGTATAAAGCACCGTACCGCCTCTGTGGATAATATCGGAAACGGAACGGAGGTTCAGCTCTCTGACGTCGCCGTTGAGAAGACCGTTGTAGCCTCTGCTGACGCCGTAAACCTTCATACCCTTTGCAATACCCGTTCTTACAACTGCTCTTACGGCAGCGTTCATGCCGGGCGCGTCGCCGCCGCTCGTAAGTACCGCGATTGCCTTCTGTGACATATTAAGTCCCCCTTGTTCGCTTGTAATATCGAAACACTTAAATTTAATACAAAATATTTTCTCACAAAGATACTTGTGTGAGTCTTCCGGGAAGCTATACCACCCGAACATAATAATAGTAACAGATATTTCCCTTTTTGTCAATCGGTAAATAAAAAATCGGCGCATATGTATTCCGGACGTCTCCCGCGGCGGCTCTTTTCAAAAGGTCGAAAGCGGAGAATCGTTTCCGAAGCAGCCGGGCAGAATACTCAGCCTTGTCTTTTCTCAATCAGACACACGGAATGAGCCGCAATACCCTCGCCGCTGCCTGTAAAGCCGAGCTTTTCCTCCGTCGTCGCCTTGACGTTCACGCAGTCCTCGTCCAGAGCGCAGGCCTGCGCGATGATACGCCTCATCTCGGGGATATACGGCTTCAGCTTCGGGCGCTGCGCAATGACTGTCGCGTCGATGTTTGAGACGGAATACCCCTTAGCCGCGACGGCAGCGCACACCTCGCGCAAAAGGCGGACGCTGTCCGCGCCCTCATACGCCGGATCGTCGTCGGGAAACATTCCTCCGATATCTCCGAGAGCTGCCGCACCGAGCAGCGCGTCCATCACGGCGTGCACGAGCACGTCCGCGTCGGAGTGACCTACAAGCCCCTTCTCATACGGGATATCAACGCCGCCGATTATCAGCCTTCTGTTCTCGCCCAGCTTGTGAACGTCATATCCGTGACCGACTCTGAACATATTATCAACCCTTTCAGCTTTTTATGTATGTAATGCGTCACCTTGCAAAAATCTCCGCGATCGCGATATCGTCGGGCGTCGTGATCTTTATGTTGCGGTAATCGCCCGGGGTGATGTGAACCTGTCCGCCGAAAAGCTCTACCATGCGGCAGTCATCGGTACAGATATTGCCGCTCCTCTCGGCGCTCTCGTACGCCGCAAGATAGAGCGACTTCACAAAAGCCTGCGGCGTCTGCACCGCAAAAAGCTCCTCTCTCGGCGGCGTGTCGGTGACTGTGCCGTCCTTCACGCGCTTTATCGTGTCCTTGACGGGAACGGCGAGCGTCGAGCAGCCGTATCGGTCGCCGTCCGCTGCGGCGTCCGCAATGAGCTTCGGCGTGATAAACGGTCTCGCGCCGTCATGTACGAGGATCAGCCCGGCTCTTTTGTCGGCAGCGTCAACGCCGTTTTTGACGGATATCTGCCTTTCTGCTCCGCCCTTCGCAAAGCGCAGCGGTTTTGTGAGCTTCAGCGCGTCAAGCAGCGACGAGAATTCCTCCGTCATGGTATCGGGGCAGACGACGACGATCTCGTCTGTCACCTCGTCCCTTTCAAAAGCAAGGACTGTGCGCTCGATCACGGTCATTCCGTCAAAAAAGAGAAGCTGCTTGCTCTTGCCTGCCGCGCCCTTCATTCTCGACGACGATCCCGCGGCGCAGATCACCGACGTTACAAATTTTCCGTTATACATTTTGCAGCCTCCGTTTCACATCAAGCGGCGAGCCGTGCGAAAAGCCCGGCGATCCAATCGACTCCTGCAACGCAGAGATATATCAGCACGAGAAAAACAAATATCGACAGTGCGCGGACAGCCGTTCTTTTTCCCGGAGACATCTCCTCCCAGACAGGCTCGTCCGGCAGCTCCAGCTTGCCGTACCAATCGGGGCGCTCCGAGAGACCGCTCCCTTCGAGCGCGTCTATCCCCTTTTTCAGGAAGCCGAGCGGCACAAGCAGAACGATATCTCCGCCGATCCTTCCGACAGAAGCCGAATAACCCGAGCCGTCGATCAGCGAATAAGGGATCTCCGCCCCGGCGAGGCATTTCTCGAAATCGAATCGTCTCTCCCCCGTTGTCCGGGCAAGCTCGACAGGCTCGTCATACGCGAGCTTCTTTTTAAACCTTTTTCCGCATTCGCACCGATCGTCTTCCGTAAAAAACACACGCTTGCAAGCGGCGCAGTATTTCATAAAAACACCCTCTGAAAACATTTTTTACCCTCGGCAGGGAATCCGCCGAACAAAAGAATCCGCCGACGCTGCTCCTCTATGAAACGGAGCTGCGCCGGCGGCCGATATGAACATAAGATGCTGTATCCGTCCTAAAGAGTCGTCGTTCTGGGCAGCTTGATATTCTTCCAGCCCTTGAGCTTGCACTGACCGTAGTCATTGAAGCCGGTCGCAACGACTGTGCCGTTCCATTTCAAGCCGACGGTGGAGCGGTAGTACGTGTATATCTCCATGACGTTTTCCCAGCCGCGCGTGTTGCACTGACCGTACTCGTTGCTGCCGCACGCAACGACAGTTCCGTCGGAGTGCAGACCGACCGTATGATCTGAGCTTGCGTAGATCGAGGAGACATTTCTCCACGCCTTGACCTCGCACTGACCGTACTGATTGTTGCCCGTCGCGAGAACCATTCCGTTTGCGACGAGACCGACCGTGTGAACGTAGCTCGTACAGATCGCCGATACCTTCGTCCAGAGGCGGACGTCGCACTGACCGTACTGATTGTCTCCGCACGCGACGACTGTGCCGTCTACGCGCAGCCCGACAGTGTGATTGCGGCTCGCGCTGATCGCGATGATCTTTGTCCAGCCGGAGACGTTGCACTGACCGTAAGTATTGTCGCCGACAGCCGTGACCGTACCGTTGGCGTGCAGACCGACCGTGTGACTTGCGCCGACGCTGATCGCCGTTACGTTTCGCCACGTGCGAACCTCGCACTGACCGTACTGATTGTCACCGACAGCGCATACGGAGCCGTCATTTTTGAGACCGACTGTATAATTCTCGCCTGTGTAGATCGCAACGACATTCTTCCAGCCGTCCGTGATGCACTCGCCATAATCGTTGCTTCCGGCAGCGACGACGGTGCCGTCCGCAAGAAGACCTACGATGTGGCGTGAGAGCGCGTGCTCGCCGCCGACCGCGATGGAGGTGACGTTGTTCCATGTCTTGATCGTCTGGATATCCGTCTTTAGATCCTTCTTGACGGCGTCAAGCTGCTTTCCGAAATCGAGCTTTTCCTTGTTGATCTGGGCAAGCGGAGTAAGGCGAAGACCGCCCGACAGAGAAAGATCCCCGTTCTGCTTGATGCCCATTATGTAAAGATAATTGATAGCAATGCTGTTCGTTTTCGTTGTGAGCGAGAGAGGGAACATTCCGTCGTCCTGCGAAACGGGCGCCTTTATTACGACGTCTCTTGCACGGGAGCGCGGAGAATACCTGCTCTTAGCCCCCGGAGGAGCGTTAGAATACGGCGCTGCCTGATATCCCGTTACGGGCGCAGGAGCGACCGGAGCCGGCGGATAGGCTGCCGCCTGTGCAGGCACAACGGGAGCCTGGGGCGCAACAGGAACGGGAGCGACCGGCATCTGCGCCGGATACTGCTGAGGCGCGAACGCAACGGCCGTTGAAGAAACGGGCGCGTTTTCGAGGCGGTACATAAAGCCGTCTATCGTTTTACAGCGCTTTTTGTAATTCGGCTGGAGCGCGTATACGAGGGCGTCAACGACGTTCGGCGGAACCGTTGCGGAATTCCGCATGACATTGAGCTGAGGGAAGTTCTCATAGACGTCGTAGCTCTTTGCCTCCGGCGGAATCTCACCCGTCAGCGCGTCATACATCGTCGCGGCGAGGGCGTAAACGTCGGTGTACGTGCCGTCCGTCTCGATCGAGATCTTCTGCTCCGGCGGAGAGAAGCCCGGTGTAAACGCCGACTCGACGAGCGCGGAGTTCTGCGTCGTTCTCGCAAGACCGAAGTCGATAAGCACGAATTCCTCGGAATACTCATGCGCGCGGCGGATCATGATATTCTGCGGCTTGATGTCGCGGTGGAGCAAGCCCTCGCGGTGGAGCGAGGCAAGGCACTGCATCAGCGGCTTCATCTTTGAGTAGAGGTCATACCATGTGTACTTGCCGATCGCGCAGACTCTGTCGTGCAGCGTCTTTCCGTTGATGTACTCGGTAATGATATACGCCGTATTGTTTTCAAATATATAATCGTAAACCTTAACGATGTTTGTAAATTTTTCGCCCTTGGAAAGGCTCAGACACTCCTTCTGTGTTTTGTACACGATCTCTTCGAGAGATACCATTTCGGGATCGTAGATAACCTTCAGAGGGTTTTCCACGGACGTGTCGGTGCAGTCGCGCTCAAAGATGCCGCTGTAAAACGTCTCCTTGATGACAACTCGCTTCTCGAGCTTCATGTCACGGCCGACGTACGTGATGCCGAAGCCGCCCGTGCCGATCGAACGGCCGATGAGATAGCGGCCGTCGGCAAGGAACGTCCCTGCAGGAAGCTCGTAGTTCTCTGAAATATGTACGTTGTACTCTTTTCCGCATTTCGGACAATATGGTTGAAGAGCGTCAGTAATTTGTGCCATACAATGATAGCAGTATACCATTTGAGTCATCGTCCTTTATACATATTTTCCAATAAATATGTCACAAACCGTCCGCGGGAAACCACCCCGCGGGCGAGATAGAAATTTTTTCAGTAATGCGTTAATACGGCATACTCAGCGGATTTACCGCTCCGTTTTCGTCGATCTCCGCCTGGCCGATATACCTCAGCGCGGCGCCGCAGCCGTTTATAACGCAGTCGGCAGGATTCTCGGCGATATGAGCCTCGAGCTTGACCTGCTTTCTGATAAGCTCGTCAAAGCCCGAAAGAAGAGCGCCGCCGCCCGTCATCGTTATGCCGTCCTTGTAAATATCGGCGACAAGCTCCGGAGGCGTCTCCTCGAGCACGTCCTGAACCTGCTGAGCGACCGTGACAGCCGTCTCCGCGAGCGTCTCCCAAAGCTCGCTCGCGTGAAGCTCGACCGCCTGGGGCAGCCCTGTTACGGTGTTCCTGCCCTTTACGGTAAACGTTTTATCCTCCTTCGGCTTTACGACGGAGCCGATCTCGATCTTCGCGTTCTGCGCCGTCACTCTGCCGATGATGAGGTTGTATTTTCTTCTTACATACTTCGTGATCTCCTCGTCAAAGCTGGCGCCGCCCAGCTTGAGCGAGCGCGAAACGGAGATATCTCCGAGAGAGAGCACTGCGATATCGGTCGTGCCGCCGCCCATATCGAGCACGAGGCGGCCGTGAGGGCTTCTGATGTCAAGCCCGGCGCCGATCGCCGCTGCCTTTGACGACTCAATGAGACTCACGCTGCGAACGCCGATCGAAAGGATCGAGTTCACGACGGCGCGCTTTTCAACGTCCGTTATCTCGCCCGGAATGCAGGCGACCACCCTGGGCTTCATTATCCTGCTGATGTTGGCCTTTCCGAGCTGAATCTTTATCATATTCTCAACGAGGTAAAAATCCGAAATAACACCGCCTACTATCGGCTCTATCGAGCTGAGGCGCTGTGACGTTCTGCCTATCATTGCGTAGGCTTCCGAACCGACCGCGACGATATCGTCGTTGTCAAGATTTATAGTAACCACAGACGGCTCGTCCAAAAACTTGCCCTTGCCTGCGACGTAAATTCTGGTATTTGATGTTCCAAGATCAATAGCAATGTCCACACTCACACTTTATACGTCCCTTCTGAACATACAGGTTTTCCCATATTTCATTATATTATAGTCTATACCTTTTTGTCAATATACAATAAAAAGTTTATTACACGTTTCACATGATTTTATCTGTTATTGCTTAAAATTCATGTTGATATTTGGGCAAAACGCATGACTCAATTATTTAGTTACACTTGATATGACTCCTTGTATACATTAGCCTTAGTCCGGAGATTCACGTGTAAAAAACGGCTTCCCGGCGTTCAGCGTCGCGCCCGTTGTCACGATGTCGTCGAACAGAAGGATACTCTTCCCCTTCACAAAATCAGTGTCCGTCACCTTGTAAAGCCCCCGGACGTTCTCAAGGCGCTCCTTCGCGCCGAGAGAATGCTGGAACTCCTTGGCGTGTGTCTGCGAGAGCAGGCTCTTGTACCGGGAGCCGCAAAGCTGCGCCGCGCGGCGTGCGATCGGCTTCACATGGTCGAATCGGCTTCCCGTAATATCGAAGCGAGCCGGCACCGATGTATATACGTCAAATTTCATATCGGACAGATTATTCGATATCGCCCGGCTCATTGTTATCGCAAACGGCTTGCAGTACTGGCGGCAGCCGTGGTATTTGTAATTCAGCACGGCTGTGCGGTACGCTCCGCCGTATTCAAAGACGGAGAGACACTTCGTACCGGTTTTCAGCTTTTTCATATGAGGCTCGGCGTCGAGCAGCTCTTTGCATTCGCCGCACGATTCATAAACGCGCCCCGTGAGCGCGCCGCAGTACGGACACCTTGGCGGAAAGAGGATATCGAAGAATGTCATAGTGAACTTACAGCTTCCTTTCATATGAATAACAGCGCTTTGGATTTTCAGCGGTCAGTTTTCAGCGCCCGTTCCCCCTTTTCCTGCGAGGAAATCGGCGAGCATCGTGTAGCGTATAGTTTTCTTGTTGTTTTCTATCATTTCTGTCATTTGCTCCGGTCTGCCTACGAGGATCAGCAGCTTTTTCGCGCGCGTTACAGCTGTGTAGAGCAGGTTCCTGTACAGGAGCTGGCGCGGAGTGTGAAACAGCGGAATGATAACCGCCTCGAACTCGTTGCCCTGGCTTTTATGTACGGTCGTGCAGTACGCGAGATCCAGCTGCGTCATGTCGTCATACGTGTACTTCGCCGTCTTGTCGTCGAAGGCGACGATCACCTCGCGGCGCTTGCGGTCTATCTCCGAGAGTACACCGATCTCCCCGTTAAAGACGCCTTCGCCCATTGAGCCGTCGTCCTTCTCCCAAGAAAGATCGTAATTGTTCTTCATCTGCATGACCTTATCCCCTACGCGCAGCGTGCGGTCGTTTATCACAAGCTCCGTTTTCTCCTCCGCGGGGGGATTTATGACGCTCTGGAGCGCGCGGTTCAGCTCCTCCGTTCCGAGCGCACCGACGCGCGACGGCGACAGCACCTGAATGCTCGACATCACGGAATAGCCGTAAGCCTTCGGCAGGCGCGTGCTGCAAAGGTCAATTACCGTCTGCTTCGTCTGCTCCTCGCTTTCGCAGCGGAGAAAGAAAAAGTCGTTGTCCTTCACGTCTGCGACGGGCTGCTCGCCCCTGTTTATCCTGTGAGCGTTCGTTATTATGAGGCTCTTCATCGACTGGCGGAAGACCTCGTTGAGCGCGACCGTCGGTATAACGCCGGAGGCTATCATGTCGTGCAGAACATTGCCTGCGCCGACGCTCGGAAGCTGGTCGCTGTCTCCGACAAGTATGAGGCGGCAGCCGAGCGGAAACGCCCTCATCAGGCTGTCGAGCAGCATACTGTCTATCATAGATACCTCGTCGAGAACGAGCGCGTCGCACGCGAGAGGGTTGTTTTCGTTTTTTCGGAAGATGTGGCGGTCGTCCTCAGACCAGCCAACCTCCAGAAGGCGGTGTATCGTCTTGGCTTCGCAGCCCGTGACGTCGCTCATTCGCTGCGCGGCTCTTCCCGTCGGCGCCGCAAGAAAGACCTTTTCGCCGTTGTCCTGCAAAATCCGTATGATCGCATTGAGCGTCGTCGTTTTTCCTGTGCCCGGTCCGCCTGTCAGTATCAGGGCGCCCTTTGAGAGCGCCATGCGTATTGCTTCCTTCTGAAGCCCGGCGTAGCGGATATTTTCCTCACGCTCGATCGCCTCGATCCGCCCGTCGATGTTCTCGATTATCTGAGGCGGAAAGCGCAGCAGCATTTGCAGACGCGCGGCGGCGTACGTTTCGGCGCGGTGGAAGGACGGCAAAAACACGAACCTCGTGCCGTCTCTTTCGCGCGTTTCCTCAAAAAGCGACGCATCTGCCGTCATGTCGGAAATTACGCTATCGACCGTATCCCGGAGGCTACCCGTAAACTCGGCGCACTTCACGCTCAGCTTTTCGCGCGGAACGCAGGTGAAGCCGTTTTTTACGCCGTTGTGCTTCAAAATATGGACGAGCGCCGCGCGGACACGAAGGGACTCGTCAATATCCCCTCCCTCTCCTGCTGCGATCTCGTCGGCGCGCCGGAACGAGATGTTTATTCCCTCCTCGCAAAGCACGTAGGGATTCTTTCCGATGATCTCGCGCGCGTTCGTGCCGAGCTTGTTCCAGATGCGGACAGCCTCCTCCGGGCGGATATCATACCCGGCAAGGAAGATCGCCAGCTCGCGGAATCCGAATGTACTTTTGATCTGCTCGCTGATCTCCTTCGCTTTTTCGAGCGATATACCGCGGACGCAGGAAAGCTCCTCCGGGTGATCCGCCATGATCTCGAGCGATCTCTCGCCGAACCTTGCGACGATATTCTGCGCCATGCGCGGTCCTACGCCCTTTATCGCCCTGCTGGAGAGATATTTCAGGATCGCCGTGCTCGTGGTCGGGGCGGAGCGCTCGAATGACGTAACGGAAAGCTGCTCCCCGTACGTCGGGTGCGTTTTGACTATCCCGGTGAGAGTCACCTCGTCGCCCACGTCGATGCCCGGCATGATCCCGACAGCGCTCAGAAGCTCGCTGCCGTCGTCAATATTCAGCACGGTGTAACCGTTGTCCTCATTGCGGTAAATGACGCCGTCTACGACGCCGCTTACCTTGTATGCTTCTTTATCCATATTAAGAGCAGCCTCCGATCGGATCGCTATCCGTCAGCACCGCAAAGGCGGCACTCGTTTATTATATCATATTTTTCGGCGAAAATCATTAATTTTTAAAAAAATTCTCAAAATATTTTTTATTCCCGCAGGCAAATATAGTGCTTTTGTACGCAAAAAGGATCTGCGCTTGAATGATCAATTTCGGTCTTTTTACATCTGCAATACTAAGCTCCGGTTAAACTCTTTAAAAGAATTAAGGAGGCACTGATTAAAGCGAGTGCTCAGATTGCGCCGCCAGATTTTCAGGCAGATTGGTTGACTCGACCGCAGGGTGCGGGTCTCCGGTGGAGACAGAAGCACCGACCGAGGCGGCAGCCGAGACTAAAGATGCAAGCAAGATGAGTGCACCACAGGCACTTCCTTCGGTCGCTCAGTCCGCAGGACGTGATTTAATCAGTGGCTCCTTAAATCAAAATGAGTATAACTGTTTTTTGCCCGTCGAAAAAGCGATGCCGGCTCTTTTACTTTTGAGCCGGCACTTTAATATCATATCATTATTTCTTTGTAAACCTGTCAACGATGTAGCGGTGAGCGTCAAGCTCCGCAGTGTCGTCGAGGGGCGCAAGCTCCGTGGGGAAACCGCGCTGCTCCAGCATCAGCTTGATTATGTGGTCGCAGAGAACGGGATTTTTCGGCAGAAGAGAGCCGTGGAGATACGTCGCGATGACGTTCTTGTATACAACGCCCTCCGCGCCGTCCTTGCCGTTGTTGCCGTAGCCGTGGAGCACCCTTCCGAGCGGAGTGTGATCTCCTATGAACGTCCTGCCGCCGTGGTTCTCAAAGCCGACGATCGTGCCGAACTGCTCGTTTTCAATAACTACGTCGCCGATGAGCCGCGAGTCTCCGATCTCCGTTCTGATATCGAGTATCTTCAAGCCCTCGATCGTCTCGTCCTTGAGCTTATAGTAGTTTCCGAGAAGCTGGTAGCCGCCGCAAACAGCGAGCAGAACGCCGCCGTCGTTGACGTAAGAAGTCAGCTCGTCTTTCATCGACATGAGCTTGTCGCGGACGAGAAGCTGCTCTCTGTCCGAGCCGCCGCCGAGGAATACGAGGTCGTAGTCTGTAAAGTGTATCTTCTCGCTGCCGTAGATGGAGTCTGTCTCAATCCCGATACCGCGCCACTCGCAGCGCTTCGTAACGGTCGTTATATTGCCGATATCGCCGTAAAGATTGAGAAGATCGGGATAGAGGTGGGCAATTTTCAGCTTCATTTG
Organism: uncultured Ruminococcus sp.; assembly: GCA_902792115.1. Classification (GTDB taxonomy): domain Bacteria; phylum Bacillota; class Clostridia; order Oscillospirales; family Acutalibacteraceae; genus RUG592. The sequence goes on from CADAYJ010000074.1 coordinate 16,329, forward strand.
TATTCCTCCTCAAGCTCCTGCAGTATCTTCTTCGTCGAGAAGAGCAGCGTGTAATTTACAACGATATATACGCGCTCGCCGCTGCCGTTTACGGCGTTCATAACGGCGTCGCGCACACTTGCCTGCGTCGTGATCTTATCTGTCGGGATATCGCAGTATTTCAGACGGACGGTCATGTCCTTTGCTCGGATACCCGTCGCGGTGCAGCTCGTTACCGAGTCGTCCCTAAGCTGCTCGAAATCCACGTCCCAGAGCCACGAAACGTCGTTGCCGTCGGGATCGTTGTCGTTGATGCCGATAACGACGTCCTTTGTCCGCTTCTCGGCGAGGACGTTGCTTATGCTTCTGTTGAAGCTGGCAGGATTCTTCGCAAGGTTGAACACGACGAGCTTACCCTTGATCGTGAACTCCTCCATGCGGCCGGACTGCCCCTTGTACTTCTGAAGGCCGTCCACGATCTTTTCCTGAGAGATACCGCACTTGTCGGCGAAAGCATAGGCAGCGAGGGCGTTGTAGATGTTGTAGATACCCTTGCAGGGGAGGTCTACGTGAGCGCCCTTTACGTCGAAGGAAACGTAATCCTCAGAGGTGATGCGGCTGCCGTCGTAGTCGGGAGACGGACGTTTGAAGCCGCACTTATCGCATCGGTACTTTCCGAGCTGACCGTACTGGTAGAAGTCGTATTTCAGCTCGTTTCCGCAGCGGCGGCAGTAGCGCCCCTCGCGCGTTTCGTTGAGGTTGAGTCCGAGGTCTTCGGAAATGCCGTAGTATACGGTGTTCTTGTGTTCAAGGCCGAGAGACGCCGTCAGAGGATCGTCTCCGTTGAGGACGAGCAGGGAATCCTCCGCCTTCGAGAGAGCCTCGCGGATATACTCGATCGTCGTGTCGATCTCGCCGTAGCGATCCATCTGATCGCGGAAAAGATTCGTAATGACGATCTTCGTCGGTGTGATATATTTCAGGATAATACGGGCGTATGCCTCGTCCATCTCAAGACAGGCGTAATCCGCCTTGACCTTGCCGGAGAGCGTCGCGTAGTTGATGAACGCCGCGACGACGCCGGAGAGCATATTGGAGCCGACCTTGTTGCAGACGACGGTGCTCCCGGAGTTCTCAAGGATCGTGAGTATCATATTGTTTGTGGTAGTCTTGCCGTTGGTACCCCAGACCGCGACGATGTCCTTTTCGATATCTCCGGAAAGGCGCGTCAGGATATCGGGGCATATTTTCAGAGCGATAGTTCCGGGTGTGGAGCTGCCGTTCTTTCCGAGGAGCCTTGCCCCTGCGGCAGCCAGCTTCGCCGCCCATACCGCGAGGATCTTACGCATTTTAAAACCTCCGTTCATTATTGCTGTCAATTATCAATGATACCATACAGAGAGCCTTTTGTCAAAACGTAATCAATACGTTTTTTGCGCCCGGACAGACTGTATTTTTGTTGAATAGAACACCCTTTGTATGTCATGTGTGCAAAACCGTGCAGCTAAAGCCTGCCGTGTGGAAAATATCAGCATAATAAATCATGCAGTACC
>CADAYJ010000075.1 GCA_902792115.1 uncultured Ruminococcus sp.
CAAACCGATAAAAGGATAATAATAAGGGGACATTCGCAAAAGGAATGTCCCCTTAATTTTATGCTGAGTATTAATTTGCTCGGATCACGCCCCGAGCATGATATATACAATGACCGACGTAAGGCAGAAAAGAATAGCTGCCGAAGCAACGGTAATATTTACAGCCTTCACGAGAGTGCCGTTTTTCGCGTGTACCTCGGAGAAATGCTCCGCCGCAGCGCCGATAAAGAACGATCCCAGCACGCAGGTCGGAACGATATACCGATAGTCCATCGAGCAGTCGTGAGGGAAGTCGAAGGCAAACTTTATGAAGTATACGAACATAAGCACCTGATAGAATACGAGGAACACCTTCTCTGTCATATCCGTAAACTTGTTTTTTGTGACAGCAAAGTAGATCAGTGCAGCCACGGAAAGAGCGATCATGACCATGTTAAGTACAAGAAGGATCCTGCAAAAGGGCATGAGAGCTTCGTTATACTTTGCCAGGTTGTATTCTCCGAAAACAGAAGTCTTTATGATGCCGACGAAAGGATTGTACTCGTGATACTCCGCGCCTGTCGCACTGCGGTTAAAGAACGGGTTCGCAAACGGGTGATACGAGAAATCAAGAAGGCGCTCATAAACGGTGTGGTTGCCGACATACTGGTCGGACTTTTCGGAGAGCTTCTGCACGTACGTAAGCGGAACGTCGAAACGGACAGCGTTTCGTATCGAATACCACATACCGAGAGGGATACAGACAAGCCCGAAGAGACAGAACTGCATCATGTTATCGTAAACGCGCTTCTTGTCGCTTATCAGCTTCATGAAGAAGAGAACGGCTATCGGGATCGCCACGAGCGCCGCCGACAGCTTCGTAGACATACCAAGACCGATCGACAGAGCAATCATGAGGATATTCTTCTTCGTCGGCTCCTCGTACCAGCGAAGCGCCGTATAAACGGAGAGAAGCGTGAAGAGCAGCGAGAGAACGTCGTTATTGACGCTTCCGGCAAGAATAATGAACGTCGGGTGGAACGCGACGACTGAAAGCGCAAGCAGCTTATATCCGCCGGTCAGCCTGAGGCGCGTAAAGATGCGCTCGCTGACGAGCAGGCAGCACGACGAATAGAACAGCGATAGGAACTGAAGGCTGCCGATCGCCCTTGTGTAGCTCATGCCGAAGGTGGTGAGAATCCTCATCCACATCGCCGCGATAAGGTGATGGAGCGGCGGATGGTAGAACTGAGCGCGCGTCGTCGGGTTGAAATCGGGCAGTGTGAAGCCGTTGTTGTAGAAATGCTCTATGTAAGCGGAGTGACCTCTATCGCCGCCGAACTCGAACAAGTCGTGCTGGCGGACGCGCGTCGTCTCCGAAAGAGGCGTGTAAATGACGTAATTGAGCCTCAGAAGAAATCCCGCAGCGATTATCAGCAGGACAGCCGTCTCGGTGTTGAGCTTCTTGATGAACCAAAGATAGACCGCGACGACGGCAACGCCGAGCATACATACGATCGGAAACGCTGCGCCGCCCATTTCCTTCGATTTATCGAAAACCAAGGTGCTGATAAGGCAGACAGCCCCGATCACCATCAAAGTCCGCTTCATCGTTTCGGAGCCGACGTTGGACGCAGGCTTCACCGCGTTTTTCGGTTTCGGGGAGATCTTCGTGTTTTTTGAGACCTTGCTCATGAGTTACTTCCCGTCCTTCGTTTCGTGGTAAGATTTTTCGGTGTTTACATTCCAGACAGCCGTTTTGTCGGTGGAGCCGGAACGGATCGCCTCAACAGCCTTGAACGCCGTGACCATAGAATGATCCATATTGTTGTAGCGGTGCTGGCCGTTTCTGCCGATGCAGAAGAGGTTTGTATACAAATTAAGCTGATCGACGAGCTTATCCATCTGAGCGTACGTATCAAAGTACGCAGGGTACGCCTTCTTGACGCGCTCGCGGTGAGAGTCGAGCACCTGATCCGTGGTGATAATACCCATCGTCTGAAGCTCCTCGGCGGCGAACTTGATGCACTCCTCGTCCGTCATGTTCCAGAAGCTGTCGCCCTCCTCGCAGAAATACTCGAGACCGATCCAGACGTGATGCTCGGGATCGTTGACGAGGTACGGACTCCAGTTGTTGAACACCTGGATCCTTCCGAGCTTTACGTTCGTATCCTGAACGTAGATCCAGCAGTCGGGAACGATATTGCCGAGCGTTTTGATATCCGTCTCGTTCTTGAGGTTGAGCTTATCGACGAGAAGACCGACCGTAACGAAATCTCTGTAAGGAAGCCCCTTCGCGATCTCAACGATATCGTCCGAGGGCTTGTCGCCTGTCATGCCGACAACAAGATCCTTGACCGGCATTGTGGAGATGAATATATCGCCCTCAATGGTGACGGAGCCGTTCTCCGTCTCACAGACGACCTGAGTCACCTTGTTCTGATTCAGAACGATATTGTGAACGTCATGCCCCATGAGGATAGTGCCGCCTGCTTTTTTGATCTCTTCGGCGACCGTCTCCCAGAGCTGACCGGGACCGAATTTCGGATACCAGAATTCCTCTATAAGCGACGTCTCTACCTCTTTGTTGTTCTTCTTGCCGCCGAACGCCTTTTTGAACATATCCTTTATCAGAGCGCGGATAGACAGCCCCTTTACGCGCTGAGCGCCCCAATCGGCTGAGATCTCGCTCGGATGACGCCCCCAGAGCTTCTCGGTGTAGCCCTCAAAGAACATACTGTACAGCTTCTTACCGAAGCGGTTTATGTAGAAATTGCCGAGGCTGTCCTCGGGCTTTTTGAACATTGCCGCCTTAAGGTAGCTGAAGCCCGCCTGCATCGTCGTAACGAAGCCCATGTTCTTTATTGTGCTCCATTTCATGGAGATAGGATAATCGAAGAAGTGCTTATTGAAATAGATCCTTGATACTCTGCGGCGAACGAGCATAACCCGGTCTTCCTTGTTGGGATCGGGGCCGCCTGCCGTAAGCGGCTTCTCCCTGCCGAGCTTTTCGTCGTCAAAGCTGTTCACGCCCTGAAGCGGCATCATGCTCTTCCACCAGTTCATTACGCTCTCGTCCTTCGAGAAGAAGCGGTGTCCGCCGATATCCATTCTGTTGCCGTTGTAACGGACAGTCTGAGAGATACCGCCGATCACCTGCGAGCCTTCGAGGATAACTACCTCGTAATCCTTCGAGCCGCCGTTTTTCAGCAGCTCATATGCAGCTGTCAGGCCGGCAGGACCTGCGCCGATAATAATAACCTTCTTCATGAATCTTTCCTCCGGAAGTAATTGTAGATTTGTATAAGCCGGCATACCCGACCGGGCTTTTGCCGCATCGTCAATGCGATGGACAGCAATACAACAGTTCAAAAATCACAAACATATATATTCTACCACAAAAAGGAGAATAAAACAATATCCTGAGGTTATTTTCTTTGAAAAAACTAAATATAACCGCGAAAAGCCTTTCCGACAGCTCTGCGCGGTATTTCATCAAGTACAGACTGTCAAACGGAACAGGGCGTCACGGACGCATGATTCTTCCAAAAAAACCGAGGGCGTGAAAAAATCACGCCCATTGGAAGATCTATACTATTATCGTTTTCAGACTTTGACAAGAGCGCCCAGACTGCTGCCCTCCTCAGGCGGGAAGCCTACGGAATAGCGCAGGACGAGCAGCGCGTCGTTCGCTGTGATGTAGCCGTCGCCGTCAACGTCCGTGAAGATATTGACAGGAACATCGCCGAAGCCGAGAGATGCCCGAAGGAGAGCGAGCGCGTCGTCGGACGTAACTGTATTGTCGCCGTCAATGTCGCCGACAACACCCTCGTTCTTTTCCTTGCCGGAGTCGATATCGCCCGGCTCTTTGTCGGTATCAGACGCCGAAGGCTCGGTGCCGCTGCCGGGATCCGTGTCCGTGCTTGTATCGACCGGCTTTGTGTCCGTGCTGGAATCGACGGGCTTTGTGTCTGTGCTAGTATCAACCGGTTTTGTGTCTGTGCTTGTGTCAACAGGCTTTGTGTCCGTGCTTGTGTCAACCGGTTTTGTGTCCGTGCTTGTGTCAACCGGCTTTGTGTCCGTGCCTGTGTCAACCGGTTTTGTGTCTGTGCTTGTGTCAATCGGTTTTGTGTCTGTGCTTGTATCGACAGGTTTTGTGTCCGTGCTTGTGTCAACCGGCTTTGTGTCCGTGCTAGTATCAACCGGTTTTGTGTCTGTGCTTGTGTCAACCGGTTTTGTGTCTGTGCTAGTATCGACGGGCTTTATGTCCGTGCTGGAATCGGCAGGCTTTGTGTCTGTGCTGGAATCGACGGGTTTTGTGTCTGTGCCTGTGTTTGCGCTTGTGTCTGTGCCTGTGTTTGCGCTTGTGTCCGTGCTTGTGTCCGTGCTTGTGCTGGTACTTGTGTCCGTACTTGTGTCGGTGCTTGTATCTGTGCTTGTGTCAGTGCTTGTGCCGGTACTTGTGTCGGTACTTGTGTCGGTGCTTGTATCTGTGCTTGTGTCCGTACTTGTGCCGGTGCTTGTATCTGTGCTTGTATCTGTGCTTGTATCTGTGCTTGTATCGGAATCGCTGTCCTGATTAATCGAAATGAAGGGAAGCTCTATATCGGAGCCGGCGCTGGTGAATAGGGACGGCTTGTCTGCGAACGCACATATGCCGGACGACGCCAGAACAGACACTGCCGTCATGACTGCCAAAATACGTGAAACCTTGTTTTTCATTATTCTGCCTCCTTGAAATGCTTTTCTGCGGCTTCCTTGCAAAGCCCTTCACCGATCACGATCACAACGGACTGACCGTTTTCTATCGGAGCGATATTCATCTCATTCTTAGTCGCGTTGAATTCTACCCACCCGGAGCCGCTTTTTGTAAAGCCCTTGATGCGGAACACGTGTCCGCACGCGGGATCCGACATTATCGCGGAGGCGATCGCTTTGAGGCGATCCGGAGACGGATCAAGCCCGAGGAAGTATACGGAGTCGTAAACGGCGCTGTCGCCGCAGAGCTTTACGTAGCTTGCTTCCCTGCAGCCGCTTGAAGCGATCGCTTCAAGATCCTCCGCTGTAAGCTCGGAAAAAGGCTTTGCAACGGTATACAGCTCCGGCTCTCTTTCGGCGCGTATCTTCTTCATGGAGGACGACAGCCTGTCGAGCGTCATGCGGATATCGCTGGCTGAAGCCGTATCGCAGCGGCTGAGAACGATCGTTCCGGCGACTGACGCCTGAGAAGCGAGCAGGAACTCGGAGCTTTGCGAAAGCTCGCCGTTAAGGGTAGGATCAACGGCGGTTATGACGGAACCGATGCTGTACCATCTGTCGAGCGGAGATTCTCTTAAAGTATCGAAGAACTCGTCCACGTCGAACACTCCGGACGGCTCTATTACAACGTGTGTGTAGCCGGACATCGCCATCGCGATGAGCTTCGTCTTGAACCTCCGCTTGTGACAATCCTTGTCGCAGGCGCCGGAGACCATCTCTATTCCGCAGCCGTCCTCATAAAGCCCGTGAAGGAGCATTGCATCAACATTCACAGCGCCGAAATCATTTTCAAGGATACACACATTTTCGCCGCGCTCCATCAGAAAGCGGACGTATTTTTTCATAAATGTTGTTTTGCCGGAGCCGAGAAAGCCGGTAATGAGGTCAACTGTCGTCATAAATGTCCTCCTGTCCTATATTATTCTACCACAAGAAGCCCTCATTTTCAAGACAGAATTGTAAATAATATCAATTCACGTCATGATTTTCATTATCGAAACAGCCGCTCCTTCCCCGGAAAGACCGAAAAAGGAGCGGCATTCAGAAAAAGGCATATTAAAGCGGCGAGCGCGGGCAAGCGATTCAGATCGGGAGCATTATCATCATGTCGCGCGCGAGGATATCCTCCGTGAGGTCGTTTTCGGCGCGGACACGGTCGGCGCTTGTCGCATATTCACGCGCGATCGACCAGATATCCTCGCCCTTTCGTGCGTAGTAGAGGATAAGCGAGGCGTCTTCACGGGCACACGGCGCGTTTTCGTCGGCTGTCACGCCGGAAACGGAGCTGACCTTCGTAAGCTCGTAAAGCTCACCCGTTACAAGAAGCTCCGCCCTGACCTCGACGCGCTTTTCGCTGCAGAATCTGAAGCCCGACGATACGCAGACGGCGCTTACGCTTCCGGAAAGCTCCGCGCTCGCGCCTCCGAGCTGTTTCAGGTCGCGGCTGTATTCCATCGTTCTTTCAGTATATATGACTTCGCCCTCACTGTCCTGCGCGAGAACACAGATGTTGTATTTGCCGCGCAGGACGGCCTTTCCCTTTACCGCCTCAACGACAGCCGCACCGCGCTCGCACCAGACATCTATGACCTTCGAGACGGAGGCGTCCGTGAAGTCTACGTTTGATCTCTCGACGACGCTCTCGCTGACGACCGACGAAAGAAGCGGAACGGTACACGCGATGCGCTCAGTCTGAACGGTGTATGCGGTGGAGTAGCAATCAGTCACAAGCATAGTGTCCTGCTTTTCATAAGAGAATACGGTCACGCAGAGCTTTGCCGAAAGCACCGGGAGAGGATCGTCAAAGCCGATCTCCGTGCGAAGTGTGACGGAGCTGTTCATCACCTCGACGGAGACGGAAAGCTCGCTTTTCTCCCCCGCTCCCTCAACGGCTATGACCTGGCTGAACGGAATATTGTATTCGAGCGTTTCGAGCTTGCCCGAATCGAGGTCGGAGATATAGAGCAGCTTTACAAGAAGCTCGCCCTTGTACATCAGCTTGCCCGAGACGAAGCTGTTTCCGCGGCTTACGGCTCTTATATCGGAACGAACGACCGATTGCACGGCAGGGGTGCTCTGGCTGCGCTCGAGAGCCTCCGTTACGGAGAACTGCTGCTGAGTCAAGCCTCTGAGCGATGAATACTCCACAGAGAGCTTCTTTTGCTGGATATCCTCGCCCTTGATGTGGGTGCATACGTGCTGCTCTGATCTGTCGGTCACTCTGACGCTGACGGTGAAGGCTCCGTGAATATTCAGCCGCCTCGGGGAAAGCGCCCTGCAGTTGAGATAGCTGACTCTGATATCGGTCGCGATAACGGACGACTGAGGCGTATCGGGCAAATTTGCCGTGATCTCAAAGGGATAGCTTTGCTCTGCGCAGCGGACGGAATTCTTGATCGCGTCGATATAGATCACGCGCACAAGGCTGGAGCCTGCAACAGCGAGCCTGTCGCCGACGATATTTCTGCTGTCGATCTGCGGCTCTATGCAGCATTTGAGTATCTTGCGAATATCCGGGCAATAATCCGGGAGCGCAAGGTCGGCGTCTACGGTCTGCTCGGTGCTGTCCTCATAAATGACGCCTGCCGTGCAGACACGGTCTGTCTTTACTGCGTAATTCATGTCAAATCTCCTTTTGTTACGGAGACACTGATCAAATCGGGTGCCCGTACAGCGCCGAAAATCCGCAGGCGAAACGGACGCT
>CADAYJ010000076.1 GCA_902792115.1 uncultured Ruminococcus sp.
GTAATGCTGTATACTGCGCAAATCAAAAGCGCAAAAGAAAGAAGTGTTAACCAGTGGGAAAGGCCGCCGGAATATGAGCCGGAGATAAAGGAAAGCGTAGACGAGGCTGTTCATAAAAAGGTTGAAGAGCAGGTAAAAGCTGTTATTCGCACAAAGGTCGAAGCTGAAGTAGACAAGCAGCTTGCGCCGATGGCAGCGCAGCTTGGCGGAAGTATTTCCGGGGACGTTCGTCAGAAGGCAATAGATGAAGCGTATGCTTCGGCGATAAAGAGCGGATATGACGACGCTGTGGAGGAAGGCTTCAAGAAAGCCAAGGAGTCTGACGAGTATAAGGATACTCTTTCAGACGTTCTTGAGAAGGCAAAAGATGAGATCGGCAAAAAAGTTGATGAAAAATACGACGAATTAGCCGAGAAATACGAGCTTGAAGACGAGAGCTTCAAGCCGGTTCCCGTGAAGCTGTATCCGCTGTTCTGCCGCGAATGCGACGAGAGCGTTGGAGAACGAAGCGTAGGGAAGATCCGTGTTTTCTCCGAGAGGCGCGACGTCGATCTTTACGACATTCTTGACGGTCACGCACCTGAAAACGACGGAGAGATCTTAATTGACCGAATGCACGCCGATAACGCCGGTATCAAGGTCGGCGATACTCTGAAGGCCGGCTCTGCCGAGTTCGTGGTTTCCGGTCTTGCAGCGTTCGTAGATTACAGCACGCTCTACGAAAATAACAACGACACGATGTTCGATGCACTGACATTCGATATCGGCATGACGACCGATGAAGGCTTTGAGCGCGTAACAGGAAACACCCGGTATAAATACGCATTTACTTACGTAAACAGACCGAAGGACGAATATGAGGAAAAGACGTTCTCCGACGATTTCCTGAAGGCGCTCATTACACAGACGGCGGTCGCCGAAGGAGAGCCTGAGATCAAGGATTACATTCCGGGCTATGCGAACCACGCGATGACGTTTGCGCTTGATGACTTCGGTAAGGATAAGGCGATGGGCGGTGTGCTTCTGTATATTCTGACAGCAGTGCTGGCGTTTGTTTTCGCCGTCACGATAAGCTCTTCTCTCGAAAAGGAATCTATGGTCATTGGAACGCTGCGTTCCCTCGGCTATACGAAGGGTGAACTGCTCAGATACTACATGAGCGCTCCGATGCTCGTGATTTTTGTATCTGCGATAGTCGGAAATATCCTCGGCTACACCGTGTTCAAGAAAATCGTCGTCAATATGTACTACAACAGTTACAGCCTGCCGACGTACAAAACTATATGGACGCCCGATGCTTTTGTCAGAACGACGGTCGTACCGATCATTCTGATGTTTGTTATAAATATTGTTATAATCACAAGAACTCTGAAATTGCCGCCGCTCCGTTTTCTCAGGCGTGACATCAAAAGAGTGAAGCGGGCAAAGGCCGTAAGACTACCGAGATGGAGCTTCCTAAAGCGCTTCCGACTGCGCGTTTTAATTCAGAATGCTCCGAACTACCTGATGCTCTTTATAGGTGTTTGCTTCGTGATGCTTCTGCTTTCAATGGCTGTCGGTATGCCGTCCACACTGAAATATTACCAGAATAACGTGAAGAATATGATGTTTGCCGACGAACAGATGATCCTTTTGACGACCGAGGACGACGACGGCAATGAGATCACGACGAAAACGCAGGGTGCGGAAAGATTCTCTATTGATTCGCTGGAGTATAAAAACGAATCGTTCAGCGAGGAGATCTCCATATACGGCGTACCACAGGGCAGCAAATATATTGAACTTGATGATTCACTTTATAAGGAATCGGATACAGATACTGTGTCCGTGTACATCTCAAAGGCGTACAGCGAGAAGTACGGAGTTGCGGAGGGCGACACGATAACGCTCTCAGAAAAGTACGAAAATAAGAGTTACACATGGAGCGTCTGCGGTGTTCATGATTATTCAGCCGGTATCGCCGTATTCATGACCAACGATACGTTCAATGAAGTATTCGAGCACGACAGCGGCGATTTCAGCGGCTATATGTCGAATGACCCGATCACTGATATCGACGAGAAGTACATTGCGAAAACGATAACGAGCGACGATATCATGAAGCTCGCCAATCAGCTTGATCACTCGATGGGAAGCTATATGCTCTATTTCCAGTACGTTTGCGTGATCGTTGCAGGAATAATCATTTATCTGCTGACGAAGATCATCATCGAAAAGAACGAGGTGTCTATCGCAATGACGAAGATACTCGGCTACACCGATGGAGAGATAGCCTCTCTTTACCTTATAACTACCGGGATAGTCGTGCTCGTATCGGAGCTTGCGGCGATCTTTATCGGCTATGTGACAATGGCGTTCTTCTGGAAGATCATCATGATGTCACTCGGCGGCTGGTTCGGGTTTGTCATGACGCCTGCGGGCTTCATCAAGGAATTCGTGCTTGTTTTCGCAGCGTATATGATCATCGCCGTAATAGATTTTATCAGAGTGAAGAATATACCCAAAACGCTCGCTCTTAAAAATGTTGAATAATGTGCGGCGTCTGACAATGTATAAAAGAGGGTGACAGTTAATGATAAAGGAGATCAAGTGTTTCCACTCGCTTGTGGAAAATGAAAGCTATCTTGAGGCTGCGAAGGAAATGTATCTCTCGGTAGCCGAATTGGAGAAAATAATAAACGCCCTCGAGGATGATCTCGGCGTAGAATTGGTCAAACGCAGCGGAGGCTACCCTGTGCTTACCGTTGAAGGAAAAGCCTTTTACAGCCATAGCTACGATCTCCTTAGACGTGAGGAAGAAATGGCGTGCCTTTTGCAGCATTACAAGGGCAGGCGCGGCCACACGCTGCGTATCGGGATGCTGTATGATCTCAGAATGCTCCAGTTTGAAGAAACCGTGAGCGAGTTTACAGGCAAGCATACGTACGTTCACGTTGAAGTCGTCCATGGTACGAATGACGAGCTATACGACCTTCTCTATGACGGGAATCTCGACATAGTGATCGGATATCAGATCAGCAGCTTTATGGAGGATTTTCTGAGTATCAAAATAGACGCCCGGGAATTCTACGTCGAGCTTCCGTCCGACAACCCATTTGCCGAAGGCAAATCCATAGAGATCCGCGATCTCGACGTCTCACCGCTGATCCTGCTGCCCTCTGTCATGGATTATGTGCGGTTGAGAAGCTATGAGGATACAGGCCCGATAGATTATAAGCGTGATTTTCACACTATTGATATTGAAGAATTTATCAGGCGTGCCGAAATGAACAGACTTGATGATTTCCGGCTGCCGCCTCTCCCGGGAAACGACGATACTTCGCTAAGTCACCTGAAGTCCTTAAAGCTCACGCATAATGGCAGACCTGTTGCTCAGAGAATATATGCGTATTTCAATGACAACGACCGCTGCAAGCACACATATGAATTCATCTCGGAGCTTATCCGAAAATTCAGATAACCTTGAAGCTGCAGTCCTTCGGTTATGCGAAAAAGCAGATAAAAAAGCTCTTTCCGGGCTGTAAATTTTTTACTTGAATATTCGCGTGTATAATGCTATAATTATTTCTGCATGAAACACAACTGAAAGGAAGTCTACTATGGATATCAAAGAGGAATCATTGAAGCTGCACTACGATTGGAAAGGTAAGATCGAGGTCACAACACGCTGTGACGTAAGTGATACATACGGTCTTTCTACGGCATATACTCCCGGCGTTGCACAACCCTGTCTGGAGATCCAGAAGGATATTTCCAAGAGCTACGATCTTACAAGACGTCACAATCTTGTCGCTGTTGTAACGGACGGTACTGCCGTGCTCGGTCTTGGTGATATCGGCCCCGAGGCAGGAATGCCCGTAATGGAAGGAAAGTGCGCTCTCTTTAAGGCGTTTGCAGACGTTGACGCATTCCCGATCTGCATCAGATCAAAGGACGTTGACGAGATCGTTAATACGATCTATCTCATTTCCGGCAGCTTCGGCGGTATCAATCTTGAGGATATCTCCGCTCCGAGATGCTTCGAGATCGAGGCTAAGCTCAAGGAAAAATGCGATATTCCCGTTTTCCACGACGATCAGCACGGCACGGCCGTCGTTGTCGCGGCAGCGCTTCTTAACTCTCTCAAGCTCGTTAAGAAAAGCCTCTCTGATATCAGGATCGTTGTAAACGGTGCAGGCGCGGCAGGTATCGCTATTACAAAGCATCTTATCAACGTAGGCGCCGATGCGTCCAAGATCATCATGGTAGACCGTTCCGGCATTCTTTGCAGGGGCAGGGAGTACAACAACGCAGCAAAGAACGAAATGGCAGCGATTACAAACGCAGAGCAGCGCACAGGCAAGCTCGCTGAGGCTGTTGTAGGAGCAGATATGTTCCTCGGCGTTTCCGCACCGAACGTCCTCACGGAAGAAATGGTAAAGACGATGAACTGCGACGCGATCGTGTTCGCTATGGCAAACCCTGTTCCGGAGATCATGCCAGATCTCGCTAAGGCAGCCGGCGCAGCTGTTGTCGGCACAGGCCGTTCCGATTTCCCGAATCAGATTAACAATGTTCTCGTATTCCCCGGCCTTTTCAGAGGCGTTCTCGATTGCCGCGCTTCCGAGATAAACGAGGAGATGAAGGTCGCAGCTTCCTACGCGATCGCAGATCTTGTCTCCGACGAGGAGCTTAATCCGGAGTACGTTATCCCTGCGGCGTTTGATAAGAGAGTTGCGAGAGCCGTTGCGGATGCTGTTATTAAGGCGGCAAGAGAGAGCGGCGCAGCGAGGATCTGATCCTGCTGAAATAATAACCGTACATACACAAAACGCATCCTTCCCGATTAAAGGAGGATGCGTTTTTTCANTCTCAGCGGCTAGGGGAAGATGATCGGACGCCTTTGTATCTATGGTATATATGCGCTTTACTTCAATACCTTCGGAAACAAAGATATAATCAAGCCTCTTCCTCGGTCTTGACGAAGGGTAAGTATTGACGGGCGAGTTGAGCAGTACACAGGCGTCGCGCAGCTTTAACCCGTATTTTTCAGTAATAACAGGACGGTGTCCGCTGATATTCATATCTCCGGTAACGATAGTCGGGAGCTTTTCTTCCGACTCTATCAGCGAAGAAATAAGTCGAAGACCTCTCCGCTGCTCGTCCGGAAACAGCCCGAGGTGTGTGCAGATCACACGTACGGGAGTTTCGGCTGCAATATGTGTTGAGAGTATGCACCTCGGCTCATATATGCCGGGAACAGGACTTCGGAGAATCCGGACCGGGATCTCTGCATACTGTTCGATCGGAAACTTGCTCAGTATCGCGTTTCCGTACGGGTATTCTCCGAATAAATGTGCAACAGCAAAATGATAATACTTATATCCGCATTTATCGGCAATAAAGCCTGCATGGTCGCTAATATCCTTCGGCAGCTTTTTTCCGACCTCGTTGAGCGTTATTATATCGGCATTGATCGCCGCCACTGCTTCGGCAGCCTTATGATAATCCTTTTTTCTGAAATAGCCGTCGCTTAATCCGGCTCTGATATTGTAAGTTGCTATCCTTAGATCCATGTATCTCACCTTGTCTTATTCTATCATATGAAAAACACTCTTTCAATTTGATTTCGGAAAAAAGCGTCGGAAACATTATGTTACAAAATTGTAACTTCTTTTAACTCCAATGATGTTGTAATCACTGTGCAGAATGTGTTATAATTCACTAAGATACCGTATTCTGCTATTTTGCAGTTTCAAGTATTTCCGCCGCTTCCTTTTGCGGTCGGGGCTTGAAAAATGTTGATGTGTTGATATATGACAGAAGCGTGGGCGTGTTGCCTTACGCATTAGTTGATGGAGTGATAAGATGTCTAAGATTTGCTATGGCTGTATGAAAATAATCGGGGACGAAGAAGACAAGTGCCCCAACTGCGGCTTTGACAGAAGCATTCGTCAGAGCCTTCCTTTTTTGCCGCTCGGCGCAAAGCTCCAGGACGGCAAGTATCTTATCGGCAAAAAGCTATCTAGCAACAATGAAAGTACAAAATATATCGCGCTTGACGCGCGCCACGAAACACCGGTCATAGTTCGTGAGTTCCTTCCGAACGGTCTATGTGCGCGCGGCAAGGAGGGCTATGAGATCAAGGTTAAGGCCGAGAAAACTGCTGTTTACAAGAGGCTTCTCAACAAGTACCTTGATTACAACAGAACGCTTGCGCGCTTAAAGGATTTCTCAGCGACCTGCAATGTGCTCGATATCTTTACGGAGAACAACACGGCGTACGTTGTAGAGGAGCAGGAGGAGCTTACAAGCCTTCCCGATTACATCAGACGCAATGGCGGTCACCTTGACTGGGAAACCGCAAAGCCGCTCTTTATGCCGCTTCTCTCAACTCTTGAGGAGCTTCACAAAAACGGAATCTCGCATTACGGTGTAGGTCCGAGCAACGTCAAGCTCACCGAGGACGGAGAGCTAAAGCTGTACAATTTCAGCATAGCCGATATGAGAAAGGTCGGAACAGATCTTCGCAGTATGCTCATCTCCGGCTGTTCCGCGCCCGAGCAGTACGATAAATTCTCTCTGCTCGATGAAAGCACAGAGATCTACGGCTTTACCGCCGTTCTGTTCTACGCTTTGACAGGTATCGTTCCCGACGATGTCGAGAAGCGCAGAAACGATAATAAGCTGCTTATCAATTCCGGCATCAATAAGAAGCTGCCGCCTTATGTGCGTTCCGCGCTTGCGAGCGGTCTTCAGTTTGAGCAGGAGAAGCGTGTCCAGACGTTCGCCGATCTCAGAGCGAAGCTGTTTGCAGCTCCCTCCGTAAAAGCGATACAGGCCGAGCTTTCGCGCCCCGATGTTGACGACGACGAGGACGACGACGATATCCCGAAGACAAAGAAGAAAAAGCGTTCCGGCGGTTCTAAGCTGCCCGGCGTTATTTCCTGCATCGTTTCGCTCGTTCTTTTCGTTATCGTTGGAACATACTGGCTGCAGGGCAATCCGTTTGCTGCGATGTTCTCTCCGTCGGATGCGTCCTCCGATTCCGACGCGGAAGGCGTTACAGGCGAGGCTGTCGCAGTACCGAACCTTGTCGGCGTAAAGTATGAGGAAGCGGTCGAAAAGGCAAGCAAAACATCAGACTATCAGCTTCTCAAGGCGGTTGAGGAGGAATTCAGCAACGACGTTCCCGAGGGATACATCGCTTCTCAGTTCCCCGAGGCATACACGGAGGAGACACAGGGTTACTCTCTTTACATCACTGTCAGTAAGGGCGCAAAGATGCGTGAGCTTCCGGCTATACAGGGAAAGACGGTAGATCAGGCTGCTCAGCTTCTCGGCGACGAGAGCTTCATCACAACGCAGAGCTTTGAGCACAGCGAATCCGTCAAGAAGGGCCTTGTTATCGGCTACGACGCATACAACCCCGGCGACAAGCTCGAATACGGCTCAACTATCGAGATCAAGGTAAGCCTTGGCGCCGATACCTCTTCAAAGGCGACCGACTCCGACAGAAAGAAGAAATCCTCCGATACTGATACGGACAGTGAGGAAGCTGCGTCTTCTTCGCCCGAGGAAGAGCTTCCCGAATAATATATAGAATAATTAAGCACTGGCTAAGCGTTCCCGGAAACGGCTTGTCAGTGCTTAAATAAAATCATATCTTTGACACGGTGATCCTGCCCTCTGTATTCTGGATCAGGTTAAACAGCGAGCTTGAAAGCGCCGTGTACTGTTCGTCGATTATGTCCGGCGAAAGCTCCGGACGCTTTGTCGGCTCAACGCTCCTGTACTCAACAAGAGGCAGTCCGTTCGCGATGTTTTCGATATTGCTTTCACAGGCGATCTGCAATGCTCTCGTTTTGCTCTTGTATATGTGCCCTGCCACCGAGAACATATTCTGTGAGTTTTTCGGGTTTGACGAATAGAGAAGCCGGAAAACCATATATACGGGTGCAGACAAATAGCTTGCGCACTCCGTGGACAGACCTTTGTTGTCTATCTTGTCAAGGATATCGAACACGATGTTCAGCGAGTTGAATATCAGCTTTTTATTAAGCGCGTTTATCATGCCGCTCTTGCTTTTTGAAAAGGCGGAGGACGTTGTATCCGGCTCCGGTATATCCGAGATCACGATCTGCCCGTTTTTTCTGTTGGCAGTTCTCCCGAGAAGGTAGTCGCATGAGACGTCAAAGTAATCCGCCGCTTTTATGACAAAATCAAGTCCGCATTCACGAATGCCCTTTTCATAGTGGGAAAGAAGCGGCTGAGATATTCCGAGATCATCAGCGACTTTTTTCTGGCTAAGACCGCGCTCTTCACGAAGCAAAGTCAGTACGCGCGGAAAGTCCTTGTTAATTTTATTCATGTATATCAGCCTTTCATGAGTTGATTATACTATAAGTATAATGCTGTCATTACAAATTGTAAACCCCAAAATGAGGAATATAAATGAAATCGTATAATATCCACTTTATCCGCCACGGCGCCTGCGACGAGACGCGCAAGGGCGTATACATCGGAACGAAGGACGTTCCGCTCGGAAAAGACGGGATTAAGGAGCTTAAGAAGCTCGACCGCGAATTCGACTATCCCGGCGCTCCCGTCATTTTTACAAGCCCCTTGAAGCGCTGTCTGCAAACGTGCGAGATAATATACCCTGCTCTGAAGCCTATCGTTATCGAAGATCTGCGCGAATGCAGCTTCGGAGAGTGGGAGGGGCGAACTGCTGACAGCCTTTCGGGAAATGAAGATTTTAAAAAGTGGCTGGCAGGAGATACATCGGTAAAGCCGCCCAAGGGCGAAAGTGGAGCTGATTTTACGCGAAGGATCTGCCGCGTCTTTCAGGATATTGTGGACGGTCTTATCAAGACCGGCACCACAAACTGCGTGATCGTAACGCACGGCGGCGTTATTATGACGCTTCTTTCCGTTTACGGGCTTCCGCAGGCAAAGCCCTTTGACTGGGCTATGGACGACGGCTGCGGCTTCTCAATGCGCGTTATTCCGGCGCTCTGGATGCGTGACCGCGTGGGGGAGGTCTATGCTCGGCTTCCATATGAAAAAGAACGTGATGAGTACGAGGAGCAAGATCGGCTCGCGTACTTTGACGAATACAACGACAATAATAATAAGGATGTGTGACAAATGAAAAAAAGAACTTCGGCAATCATTGCAGCGCTTCTTATCACAGCAAGCGTTACTCTCTCCGGATGCGGCGCTCCCGCGGACACACCCTCTGAAACCACACCTGCTTCATCGGCAGCGTCCTCTCAGACTGCTTCGGATGCAGCGGCTCCCTCGGCTTCACCTGCTGTAACAGATACGTCAGACCGTTCGTATCAGATCAAGGAGGACGGCTCCATCGCTATGAATTACGGCGCTATCCTTCACGCCTGGAGCTGGTCATTCAAGACTATCAAGGAAAACCTCCAGGATATCAAGGATGCAGGTTACACGACGATCCAGACTTCGCCTATCAACGAGTGCAAGGTCGGCGAGGACGGCGGAATGGAGCTTTACGGCAACGGAAAATGGTACTACCATTATCAGCCGACAGATTACAAGATCGGCAACTATCAGCTTGGTACGGAGGACGAATTCAAGGATCTTTGCGCGGAAGCAAAGAAACTCGGTCTTAAGATTATCGTAGACGTGCCGCTCAACCACGTTTCGAGCGATATGTCCGTTGTGTCGGACAATATCAAGAATCTCTGCGATCAGCCGTTCCATGAGGTGGGCGAGATCACAAGCTATTCGAGCCGCAAGCAGGTAACTCAGGGCGATCTTCTCGGTCTTCACGACCTGAATACGCAGGAAAAGGCAGTCCAGGAGTATGAGCTTGCATACCTTAAAAACTGCATCGCAGACGGCGCTTCCGGCTTCCGTTTCGACGCGGCAAAGCACATTGAGCTTCCCGACGACAAGGATACATTTGCTTCCGATTTCTGGCCGACTGTCCTTGACAACGGAGCAGAGTTCCAGTACGGAGAGATACTCCAGGGCGAAAACGACAGGATCGATGCTTATTCAGCTATGATGGGCGTTACAGCGTCCAATTACGGCGAGGCGATCCGCCGCGTATGCGTCGGCAACCTCAGTGTATCCAATATCGAATCCTACGGCTCCTCGAAGGTATCTGATGATAAGTTCGTAACATGGGTTGAGTCTCACGATAACTATTGCAACGACGGCTCGTGGGAGAACTACGAGGAATCGGAGATCGAGTACGGCTGGGCAGTTATCGCAGCGAGAGCAGGCGGTACTCCGCTCTTCTTCAGCCGTCCGGCAGGAAGCAGCACAGAGTCTCAGTGGGGCAACAACAAGATCGGCGAGGTAGGCTCCGACGGCTTCAAGAGCGACAACGTCAAGGCTCTTAACCATTTCAGAAACGAAATGGCCGGTCTTAACGAGACACTTTCAAATCCTGACGGATCTAATCAAAAGGTTCTCATGATCGAAAGAGGAGATAAGGGCGCTGTTATCATCAACGAATCCGACGCTGATTTTACTCTCTCCGATACTCCGAGCGTTCTTGCGGACGGAACGTACAACGACAAGGTCACAAACGCCGAATTCACTGTTTCAGGCGGAAAGATCAACGGAACGGTTCCCTCTGGCGCTATTATCGTTATCAGCTCTGCTGCTTAATTACGAAAAACGCCTCATTTCAAGCAGGTTTTTGACAAAATTTTTTAAATAACTATTGCAACTTCTAAAGTATTGTGGTACAATGAAAAGGATGTAAGTGCCTTTGGAGGTGGAAAGATTGAAGCTTATACTCGAATTCGTCCTTGGCGGACTGCTGATCCTGTTTGCGATCGCTCTTGTGATCGTCATTATGCTTCAGGAGGGCAACACACAGGGACTCGGTACGATTACGGGCGGTGCAGACACATTCCTGTCTAAGAATAAGGCTCGCTCGCTCGATGCCTTCCTCGCACGCTGGACAAAGGTTTTTGTCATTGGCTTCGTGCTTGTAGTTCTCGGCATCAACGGTATTGAGCATTTTATGTAATTTCCTGAAAAAGGCGGGCTCTTTGAGTTCGCTTTTTCATTTACGGAGGGATACGTTTGAAAAAGCTATCTGCAAGTATATTAGTCTTACTTATTATCGCGATTTTCGCAATTCTCCCGGCAGGCGCTGTGACGGTGAATTCTCACGAAACCGCGCTCGGAGACACTGTAACGTATGAGGTACACGCTATTTCGTGTACGTCTAAGGTACAGGCGATCGACATATCGATCTATTACGACAGCACATCGCTTCGCCTTGTCGAAGGCAGCTTTGAAACGCCTGCCGTAAGTGGTGCAATTACAAATACCGACCTTCTCGGCGAGATCCGTCTCAACGCTATCTCCGTCGAAGGCTTCGATTTTTCATCGGACAGTATTATTGCAAAGGTGAAATTTGAAGTCGTAGACGATCTCAGCTCCGATATTTCTCTCTACTACAATGTCAAGAACTTCCTTGACGAGAACAAAACGGAGTTGAAGGATACGTATACGTTCGATATGACAAACGTCAGCTCCGAAAACGGTTCGGCGATCGTATCAAAGCCGTCGTCAAACTCGGAAAGCAAAGGCTCCAAGCCGGAAAGCGCTGTTGCTTCAAGCGAAGCCGATCTCTCTTCCGAAAATGAGGTCGAAATAGATCTCTCTGCGTCAAGCAGCGCTAATACTTCGTCCGTCACTCAGGGGGACGATATTCCCAGTGACAAGGCTATCCGCATTGATACTCCGGACACTACTCCCGCTGTGCGTCACACAGGAACAACAAAGCTGTATTGGCTAATAATGCTGTGCGGCGTGGGTATCGTTGTACTCATCGGCGTAGTATTTACTATCATTATCAAGGATAACGGCGGCAAGGGCAGCCACTATTCAAAATAAGAGGTGCAATTATGAAAAGAATCAGATCATCTGTTTGCCTGCTTCTCACGGTAGTGATGATGCTTTCGCTCTCGATTACGGCATTTGCTGCCGGCGACGTCACGGTAAACGGAGAAGCCGTCAAGAGCGGCGATACAGTTACGTATGCTTATTATCTCAGCGGAGTTAAGGATCCGCTCGAAGGCGCAGGCGCATATATCACCTACGACAATACGGCGCTTGAGTACGTTGATGGATCTATCGGCTTCGACGTTCTCAGCAATGCGATGTATAACATGGAGCCGGGCAAGATCTACTACTCGGCGATAGACGTGATCAACGGCTTCGACGTTTCTGAAGAAA
>CADAYJ010000077.1 GCA_902792115.1 uncultured Ruminococcus sp.
TAACGAAAACGCTTATATCTGCCCCGGCCTCGGAGACGCCGGAGACAGGATATTCGGTACAAAATAAAGATCACAACAGCCGCCGCACACTGCGCAAAAGGCAGCGGAGACGGCGGCGTTTTGCTTTCCAAAAAAATTGAAAGAGGTAATTACAATGAATAACACCAGCTTTGCGGCCTCGCCGCTCGGCAGGCTGCTCTGCGTAATTCTTGCCGGTGCGGTGTTCACCTCCGGCGCTGCCGTCACGGCGTATGCAGACGAAACAGCCGCAAATGAAAACATCACTTTAACAGCTGCAACAGCCGATACTCCCGACTCCTTGGATATAGCAAGCTCCGGCGACACACCGAAGGAGCCTGTCCCCGGAGACGTCGATCTCGACGGACTTGTTACGAGCAACGACGCACTTATGATCCTGCGCCACTCGATCGAGCTTGAATACATTGATGAATCGGTGCTCGCCCTTGCCGATATGGACGGCGACGGATACATCACCTCCGCCGACGCGCTCGCAGCATTAAAGGCGTATATCGGCGAGCCGGATCCCACTGTCGTTATTCCGAGTGAGTACACGGCTGCCTGCGGCGAGCGTCTCGACCTTCACCCGACGCTCTCTCCCGATCCCGGCGATAATAAGATCAAATTTACATACGAGATCGCGGAGAACGCCGTTTCCTATGACGGCCTTGTGGACGAGGACGGCGAGCCGTTCAATGTCCTTGAATTCACAAACACAGGCAAGATCAAGGCGTTCCACCCCGGTACGGCTGTCGTAAAGGTGAAGGCGTCCAACGGCTCTTCCGCAAAGTGTACCGTGACCGTCGCAAACAGCGTCACAAAGCAGACGATCAGCTCCGGCGGCCGTTCTCTTACGATCTACAAGCACATGATGACGAACAACGACTGCTACTACATGACGGACGATTTCACAAAGATCGACGGTGTAGCCGTTCATTCCACCGCGACTCCCGGCGTTATGGCAGACGATTGGTACAAAGCGTGGAACCGCCCCAACACGGACGCCGCCGTTCATTCGTTCCTCGACGATACGTGCGTATACAATTATCTTCCGCTCGATCAGTCGGCTTGGCACGCCGGTCAGCCGGCAAACAAGACGTTCCTCGACTTCGAGATCTGCGAGCCGGGCGGCTTCTACTACGAGGGCAATTCAATGGTCGGTTATAATCCGGGCGCATACCAGGACTACTTCAACAAGATCTGGGCTAACGCCACGCTGTACACGGCGTATCTCTGCAAGCTGTACGGACTCAATGCCGACAACGTAATGAGCCACAACGAGATCGGCCTTGCACAGCTCGGCACTCACCACGGCGATCCCGATCACTGGTTCGTAAAGCACGGCCGCGATATGGACGACTTCCGCAAGGACGTAGCGAAGATACTCGCGCAGGGGATCGTTGCTTCGGAAGAAACTGTTATTGAATAATCACAAGCATAAGATGAGCGCCTGCGGGTTTTCCACAGACGCTCGTCTTTTTTTATATTTAGGAGAATGTCAAATGCTGCTTGATGTTTTGGACTCTAAACCGTTCATGCCGCCGTGCGTGTTCGGATCGTCTGTGCCGCCCATGCCGCGCATTCCGCCTGCACCGCCCATGCCCATGCCGCCTCCGTTTGAGTAGGAGAGGGAGGACATCTCGATCGTATAGCTCTCGGAGCCGACCGTGAGCGTGTACTTGCTGCCCTTCTTTATCTCCGGCGTGCTGATAACGACGGAGTTGAACGTCTTCTGCGCCGTGTATTCCGAGATCACTTTGCCGGAGGAATCCTTGAGAGTGATCTTTTCGCCGGCGGAGTGACTTTCCTGCATATTGTAAAGTATCGAGCCCTGCGACGAGCTTTCGCCGAATGTCTCTGCCATTCCGGAGCTGCCAACGGCGATCACTGTGCCGCCCGTTATCGTTGAGCCGCTGCCTGCGTCGAGCGCGCCGTTTCCGGAGTTGGTCGGCCCGTCAACGGTGACGTCGCCGCCCGTGACCTTCAGCGTGCCGTTGGAGTCGATGCCGTCTCCTCCGGCGTTTACATGGAGCTTGCCGCCGCTGATGAGGATATATACGTCGCTGTCCTCCGTGTTGCCGCCCATGTTCATGCCGGGCATACCGCCCTCGGAGATCCCGTCTGTCGCGTTCATGCCGTCGTCGGATGCCGTCACGTCAACCGTTCCGTCGGAGACTGTGATCGTCTTCGCCTCGACGCCCTCGTAGCTTTCCGAGATGGTGAGAGTGCCGCCGCTTACGAGAACATTCTCAGCCGCGTGTATTCCGTCGTCTCCCGTTTTGACGGAAACGGAGCCGCCCTTGACGGTCACGCTGCCGTCGGCGTGTATAGCGTCGTCGGCGCAGTCAAGAGTAACGCTGCCGCCGGAAACCGTCACGCTGCCGCCTGCCTTCAAGCCCTTGGCGCTCGTCGAATCGCTGCTCGTGTCAGTGTCGCTCGCGGCGCTGCCCGATTTGCTGTCGGCAGCCGCGGCGGACGGTGTGCTGTCGTTTGCCTTGCTGTCGGCAGCCAATCCCGAGGACGTTTTTTCGGACGCTTTGTCTGTGTCGGAGGTGTTGGCGCCGCTCTGCCGAGCATTGTCAAAGTCCTGCATTCCGCCCGGGAAGCCCTCCGGATTCTGACCGCCGAAACCGAAACCGTCCGGCTTGTCGCCGTCGGAGCCGTTCTGGAAGCCATCCGGCTTCTGACCTTCAAAGCCGCCAATGCCGCCGAAGCCCTCCGTGTGCGTCTTTGCCGAGTTGGAGCTGCCGCCGCCCGTCGCCGCATTCACTTCGGCGTCGAGCGTGATGATATCGCTCTGTGCCTGTATCGCGTCGTTTTCGGCAGTGATCGTTATTTTGCCGCTTTCAAGGTAGACGTAACCCTTTGAGGAATCCTTGTCGTTCGTCGATTTTATGCCGTCGCCGCCGGACGTAATGCTGATCTCGGCGTTCGCTATCCTTACGCTGTCCTTGCCCGTGACGGCGCTGTCAGCCGATTTTACAGTGATCGTGCCGCCGGTGATCTTTAAGTCGTCCTTCGAGACGATCGCGTGGCTCATGCTGCCTGTGACGGTCAGCTCTCCGCTGCCGTTGATTGTGAGGTCTGTCTTGCTGTATACGGCCGAATCTACGCCGTCCTCGCTGCCGGAGTACGTTTTGCCGTCTGAGAGGCTGTTCTTTGTTCCCTCTGCTAGCGTGAGGAAGACCTTGTCGGCGTTCTTGACGTAAAGTGCGGAATTATCGGAGCTTGTGAGCGAGCAGCCGCTGAGCACGAGCTGAACCTTGTCGGTGTCGGCGGCGTTTACGACGATCCTGCCATTCTTGGCGGAGCCGCTTATGATATATATGCCCTCCTCGCTGATCGTCAGGACGTTGTCCTTCGCTTGTGCGCCGCTTCCGCTCACGGTGAAGCCCGAGTCGCTGCACGTCACCGTAACGGCGGACGATTCGTCGTACTTGCCGGAGAGATCACGCTCGGAGAACTGCTCCTGTTTCGTGACGGCAGCTCCGGACTGCTTCTCTGCAAAGTCGCCCGTGTCCTTTTTGTCAGTACCGGATTTGCCGCTGTCGCTCTTACCGGCGCTGCCCGTCTGAACGTCCGAAAAAGTATCGGCGTTCGTGCCCGATATATCCTGCGTGTCAGTGCAGGCGGAAAGAGATGCCGAAGTCACGATAGCTGCCGCGATGATTATAACTGCGATTCTTCTTTTAATGCTTTTCATATTATAAAACCTCCCTGGGATCTTTTGCGAAACGGCGGGGAGCCGGTTGTGCTTTTTGGTCGGCATGCGCAGAGGTCGGCCTGCGGACGAATGTTCTGTCAATAATGCCCTTTTTCCGCCGCGGGCTAGCTGCCCTCCCGGAGGATCGTCAGACTCCGGGGGCAATACCGTTCAGACGGCCGTCCTGCGGCTTGCTTCGGTATCTCCCCTGATCTCCGGGTTTCGCGGCGTATAGGCCGCCTCTTGCTGCCTCTGGTATATATGATACACCACAAACTTTAAGAATACTTAAATATCAACTTAAAGTTTACTTTAAATTCTCTCATCAGCGTGAAAAAGTAACAAGTTTTTAAATAATTTTTAAAGTATATCGTCAAGGTGTTGACATCAGGGACTTTTTTGGTTATTATATATGTAAAAGATCGTTATCCGGTCAGATAATACGGAGGTGTTTGATATATGAGAAACGAAAGAGACAACAGTGCACTGGGAATCATTATAGCGATCGTTACCTGCGCCGCAGCAATTTCGGCTGCCGTAACGGCGTTTTTGCTCGTGAATGAGAAGAAGAAGAGAGACGAAGAGGAGCTTGAGCGCTACCTCGACTGCTCTATCCAGTGATCCCGAATATTCGGTCATAACAAGCGGCCTATCCCGAAAGTCAGGGATAGGCTGTTTTTTGAATAGCTTATTGTAAGGAGATGATCAAATGGGGGAGATCACACAGGCGATAACCTCGCTCGACCACAGCATACTCCTCTTCATTCAGGAGAATCTTCGGGCAGAGGCGCTCACGCCGCTGATGAAGGGCATTTCCATGACCGTTAATCTCGGCATGATGTGGATCATTGTCAGCGCATTGCTGCTCTGCTTCAGAAGGACGCGCATGATAGGCGTTGTGGCGCTGACCTCGCTCGCCGTTTGTCTGCTTCTGAACAACGTCTGCGTGAAGAATATCGTTGACCGCACGCGCCCGTACGACGCATTTGCCGACATCGTTCCGCTGATACGAAAGCCGCACGACTCCTCGTTTGCCTCCGGACATACGACGGCGTCGTTCGCCGCTGCCGTGACATACCTGAGATTCTTCAATAAGCCTGTCTCGGCGGCAGTGCTCGTGTACGCCGTTCTCGTCGGATTTTCAAGAATGTACCTCGGAGTGCATTACCCGTCCGATGTTCTCGGCGGCTGCCTGATAGGCGCTGCCGGAGCGCTGATCGTCTTCCGCCTTTATTCGATCAAATTCGACCTCGAAAGCTGCCGCCTGCGCCGCATCAGCGCGGAAGCGGAGGAAGCCGAAAAACGGGACGGCGAAAAAGCGGAAGCATAAAGAAAACCCCGCCTTTCGGCGGGGGCGTGCTGTCGTTCAGATCTGCTCCATGACGGATACGTCGTGCTTGACTCGGTCGTGCTCCTCGGCGCGCTTGCCGTTGTTCCAGTGGTCGAGCGTGCCTACAAGGTAGCCGGTGATCCTTCTGATGCGTTCAAAGTTCTTCGGCTCAAAGTGATATTTGAGATCGACGTAATCGCCGTCAAGGTCGATGTCGAGCTGAGTGATCTTCTGGTCGGAGTGCTTCGCGATCACGTACTTCATGTAAGCATTCTTTTCTTCCTCGGAAATAGTTCCGCCGTTGACATTTACGATCATTATATAATTCCTCCTTAGAAAAATAACGTCCGGGTTTCCATAATTCTATTATACCACCACAATTTGAGATTTGCAATACAAAAACAGGAATTATTACTGATTTTTTAAAACTGTAATCATTGTTACCGCCGGCTTTTATGTATGCGCTCTTGTAGGAATAAAAAATTATGTCATATTACCAAATCAAGTGCTGTAAAAATGGCGTAATTCGACAAAGATAATTCTTTTAAGTAATTATAAATCGCTTTCTACCGATTATAATAATAGAATACATACCGCGTATGCGCCGATCTCACTCGCTGCGCGTCATATTGAAAGGACTTTTGCTTATGTCAGGTAAAAGGAAAAACGACGTAAAAGAGGGCTATGATATCCTCGGAAATTACGACGACGAGCCTGTTCAGCCTATGCCGGCTCCCAGGCCGAGATCACGTTCCGCAAGGAAGAAAAAGAAGCTGCTCGCGCGCAATATCGTGCTCATCACGCTTGCCGTGCTGATGGCGCTCACGGGCAGCGGCTTTATTTACTACTATAAGACGATCGACTCGCTCAATTACAGCGATACGGGAGACTTTGACGAGGACGGAAACTACACCGGAGCCGCGCGGCGCGATACCGGGAAGTACGATATGGATCTCGGAAAGGGAACCGTGAATATGCGCGTTGAAGACGGAAAGCTGCTCAATGATCCGATGGTGCTGAACGTCATGCTCTTCGGCGCGGACAAGAACGACGGCACGAGCCAGCGAAGCGACACCATGATCATGCTCTCCGTCGATAACCGCCACAAAAAGCTGAAGCTCACGTCATTTATGCGCGACCTTTGGGTGTATATCCCCGATTACGGATACAGTAAGCTGAACCATTCGTACGCCTACGGCGGACCAAAGCTGGCGATCGCGACGATCGAGCAGAACTTCGGCGTGAATATCGACCGATACGCTATCGTCGATTTCAAGAGCTTTAAGTCGATAATAGATATCCTCGGCGGCATCGACCTTGAGCTTACGTCGGAGGAGATCGACTACATCAACTGGCAGTGCTGGAAGAACAATCAGGTCGAAACGCGAAACGAGCTTCCCGATACGCCCGGCATCGTCCATCTGAACGGCAGGCAGGCGCTCTGGTACGCGCGCGACAGAGGCGACGAGGAAATGGGCTTCTCCGGAAGCGATTTTGACAGAACTCTGCGCCAGCGCAAATTGCTCAGAAAGCTCGCTAACGACATGAAGTCCGCTTCGCTCACCGATATCATCAGCATCGTGGATCAGATCGGTCCGCTGATCACGACAAACCTCAAGAAAAACGAGATCACCACTCTCGTCGCGAATTCTCTCACGTACCTTTCGTATGACCTTGTCGAATTCAGAACGCCGTCCGACGGCAATTACGACGCCGGCTGGCACTACGGAATGTCTACGCTCGATATCGTAGACTGGGATCTCGAGAGAAAGCAGCTTGCCGTCTTCATCTATGAGGAGCTTGTGACTGACGCGATGGAGGGCTACATGACATACGAGATGGACAGACCTCAGACAGAGGCGGAGATCACCTCGCGCGAAGAATAATTTTAAGGAGCCACTGATTAATGTGAGTGCTCATATTGCGCCGCCAGATTTTCAGGCAGATTGCACGAAACGACCGCAGGAATACTGACGTATTTCAAGGGAGTTGAGTGCAATATGACGAAAAGATGCAAGCAGTGGCTCCTTAATTATAACAGCCGATCCGGAAAGGTCGGCTGTTTTTTTGCGCCGCGCCGCCGGATTGTTGACATCACCCGGAAAATGTGATAAAATTATTTCATGTTAATATGGCTGATTGTGCATTTTTGTACTTGTATATATTTGCTAAATTGTTTATTGGCTATTATCGCATAGTGACCAAAGGGGCTGAGTCATAATGAAATATATCAATGTGAGAGCAAAGGCGCTCTCATTCCTGCTGTCGGCAGCACTTTTGCTTCCGGCAGTTTCCTTGCCGCTTGTGCCGGCTTCTGCGCTCGGCGGCAGTCTGCCCGAGACCTCCGCTTCCGCAGCGTCGCAGATCGTCGTGTATAACGACACTCTTGACTGTGATATTACGGATGATCCCAATGTATATCTCGACAACAGCAGCGTGCTCGGCGGCATTACAAAAACGACTATCACCGTGAGTCTTGCCGATTCCTCCGGAGATACCTCCGTTACCGGGGACGCGATACAGTATGAGGTCACAAACGATACAAGCAGCGTTGAGATCGAGGACGTGACGCCGGAGGGCGTTACAACGAGCAAAACGCTCGTGCTTCGAGGGTATTCGGGCGGAGACAATTCACCGTACCCGCGCAACCCCGGAACGGCAAGCCTCAGGTTTACGAATAAGTTCGGATCGGTAAAGATGGAACGGACAGTCGTTGTGACGGTGTTCCGACCGTCTACCGATATGATCGTCTACTGGAACGGCGGCATGGATCAGCTCCTTCTCAACGACTATTCCCCCGACAATGAAACGGAGGTCTCCGCCGTAGTCGGGCACTCCTACGAGCTCTTTACAGAGCTTCTTCCGGCGGAATCAACGGACGACGTCGTGTGGAATGTTTACGATGGATTCGTGAGCGGAGGACAGGGTGAGCCGACGGATAAAGCCTCTGTCGAAGAGCATCTGGATACTCTTGTT
>CADAYJ010000078.1:0-6643 GCA_902792115.1 uncultured Ruminococcus sp.
CGTGACCTTTTCAACGATCTTGTTATCCTTGAACACCTCGAGCGCTATCCATGTGACCTTTTTGCCGTCTATCTCTGCCGGAACGGTCACGTCGGACTCACTGCCGCTGTACTTCGTGATCTTCACTGTGCCTTCAAGCGATTCAAGACCATCTTCAAGCATATCCTTTGATGCGATCTGATACTCGTAGTCGCAGCTTGTGAACGTCTCAGCCTCGGGCTTTTCCTCCTCGTCCTCCTCGTTCTCCTCGTCGAGATCAGCGGACGGGATATCGGGATCCTTCGAGCCGGCTATCGTCACCTTGGAGCTGACGCCGTACGCGCTCTCTCCGCGTTCCTCGGCGCCTGCCGGCAGCGCTGACGCAAACGCGCTCGTTAAAAGTGCCGCTGCACAGATCACACTGACCAGTTTTTTCATTTTCATTAACGATCACCTCAGTTTCATTTACTCATTTCTGACACGAATATTTTTTTACGTGCTTTATACATTTTTTAAGGCTTTTACCGTAAAAATATGTACATTTATTATACACTATATCGGTACAAAAATCAATAGTTGTTTCATATGCAGACAAAAAACCGAGCCTGCGGCGGCTCGGTCAACTGAATTATTTCGTATGAAAGCCGTACTCGTGATCTTCAAGTGGGATCGTGCGGCTTTTCATGCTGTGTATCTCGATGTAGCGCCCGGCGTGCAGCGAAGCGATAACACGGTCTATCTGCTCCTCGCTGCCCTGGATCTCCATCGTCACGCTCCCGTCCCACTCGTTCTTTACCCAGCCGGTGCAGCCGTACAGCGACGCCGCGTGGCTTGCGCGCCAGCGAAAACCGACGCCCTGAACGAAGCCCTCAAAAACTATGCGTTTGCGTACCATTTCACCACGTCCTTTCGCAGCAGGCTGACAAAGCGGCATTCCGGGGAAGAATGCCGCCTTCTGTTTTGGAGACACCTATCAAAGCGAACGCTCAGTCCGCATGACGTGATCCGCTCAGCGCACCTTTAGTTCACTCCGCCGTTTTTCCGATGTTGTTATCGTCGCCGAAGCCGATGCTGTGGCGCAGAACGAAGAGTGAGTCGGTCGTTGTGACCTCGCCGTCGTTGTCAACGTCGATCTGCCAGAGAAGGTCTCCGCCGACGTAGAATATATCCTGACCGTTAAGACTGAGGACGAGAACATCAAGCGCGTCCTCGGAGGTGATCGCCTCGTCGCCGTCAACGTCACCCATGATAGGCGGTCTGTCCGGGAATTTTTTCCTTAAAGAGAAGATATGGTCGGCTATGGAGTCCTCTCTGCAAACGAGGCATAGATCCTTTAGCGACGCAAAAGCGTCCTTGCAGATCTTGTCTATGCTCTTCGGAAGAACGATGCACTCCAACGGGCAGCCGCGGAACGCCTCGTCTCCAGTCTCCTTCATGAATCCGGGGCAAAGGAACGTCTTAACGTCAATATCGGTAAGCGTTTTTTTGATGTCCGGGAGGAAGGTGTCGGGAATGTCGATATTTTCAAGCAGCCTGCGGCTGTCGAAGCCGGCTTCGTCGAACGTCTCCACACCGCAGGGGCGCAGAAGATCTCTGAGACGCTTGTCCGCAAGGACGGCTTTTCCGGCAGCCTTTAGCTCATCGGGAAGATCGAAATCCGCGAGGCGTTCGCAGCCGCCTTTGTCTGCAAAAGGCTTGACGTCCGGAAGCACGGGGGCGCTGAGGTCGGGCTTTAAGAGCGCCTCATCACCGACCGCCGTTACGGGCAGCCCGTCGATTTCGTGCGGAAGAACGAGCCTGCCGGAGAAGCAGTCGCCGATTGCCGTGATCGTGACCGACCGTCCGTCCTTGTTGACTATATAGTTCACGCAGCCGAACATGGGACCGTCCTCGCCCAAAGCGTCAAAGGTATCGTTACAGGAAACGCAGGACGTGTCGGGATCGTACACGTAGCTCGTTTCCGCCGAAGCCGTGAGCGGCACGGAAGCAAGCATGACGATCGCCGACGCAAAAGCAAGTAGTTTCTTTACGTTTTTCATGATATTTGACCTCCTGATCAATATTTTCGTCTGTTGGGAGCCGCTGCGCCGACGGACATATTTCCGGCAGGTCTTGCTCATACCGCGCCGGAAGCTGCACATTCGCTCACAGCAAACACGCCCCTGGACGAACCTCGGCGAGATCTCTCACCGTTTTTTGAAATTTTGTCTCTGCCGGACCTTCGTGATCGTGCAGCCGTCGGTCTGCCTGACGGCGCAGCGATCCTGCTGCTCGTCGCGGCTTCCGGAGAAGGAACGCACTGCGTATTCACAATTCATCACAGGCACCTCCCCTAAACGCGCACCGCGATGCAGGTAAAGTTGTCCATATCCTTGTGTAATTCAGTACAATCATTGCGAGGCGTAGAAAGCCTCCAGCTTCGGGCGCGCGGCTTCGTAGCACGCTTTGAGGCTGTCGTCAAACTGCGTACCCATGCCCTCCATGATGATGCTGTTCGCCTTCTCGAACGAGAATTTCTCCTTGTAGACGCGCTTGCTGACGAGTGCGTCGTAAACGTCGGCTATCGACATGATCCGGGCTTCAAGAGGAATTGCATCGCCCTTCAAGCCGTCGGGATACCCCTTGCCGTCAACGCGCTCGTGATGGAAGTGCGCGACGTTCTCGGCGAGACGGCGGAATTCCTCGTCGTCCGTGTCCTTTAATATCTCGTGGACGATCCTCGCGCCCTCTGCGGAGTGCTCCTGCATCTTCCTGCGCTCCTCTGGAGTGAACGGCCCTGCCTTGCGGAGGATCGCATCGTCTACGGCTATCTTTCCGAGGTCGTGCATCGGAGCCGCCTTGATGAGATCGCGCCCGAATTTGTCCGTGATCGGGAGCATATCGTTTTCACGTATCGTCTCCACAAGGATACGAACGCCCTCGCTCGTGCGGCGGATATGACCGCCCGTGGAGTTGTCGCGGCTCTCGACCATCGCCGCCATTCCGAGGATAAGCCGGTCGTGCATCTCGATTATGCGCTCCGTCTTTGACGCCACCTCTGCCTGCAGATCGGAGTTGTACTGATCCATCAGCCTGATGTACTTCTGGTTCTGCGTGTCGTCCTCGAGAAATATCTGGTAGCCGCGCCGCTTCGTGCCCTCTTTAAGGTAGCTGACATTGACGGAGTAGATCCGCTCCTCGCCGTCCTCGTTTTTTCTCGTGTAGAAAAATTTCCCCATATCGGGATCGCGCCAAAAGCGGTTCAGCCAGCTTCCGACCGTTTCCTTTATCTCCTCTGCGTTTCGGATCGGGCTGTCCGTTATGAGCGAAGACAGCTCCGGGATAAATTCCTTCGCCGTCTCGTTGCTGCCGAGATAGCGCCCCTTTGAATCTATCGAAATAAAGCCGATGTCGCCCGACTGCACCATAGACTCTATGACCATTTCGCTGACGTTGTAAAGCACCATGCGCTGCGTGATCAGCAGGTACGTGACCTGCGCCATCACGTACGTCAGCGGCATGATCTCAAATCCGCGGCTCATCATAGCGTGGTTCGCGAAATAGCCCAGTACAGATATCGGGATCGGGATAAACAGCAGGAAAAGCACGCGCCGCGACACCTGCTTCTTCGTGCGGTACGTGTAAACGATTGCGGAGATATCGGCGATCAGGTACGATATTATGAACACGGAGTAGATCATGTGAACAGGCCCGTACTCCTTGTTCTGAACCCACACGCCGCCGACTCGCTCGAGCGAAAGGCTCTTGTAATACAGAGGCAGGCGGCCGATCGTCAGCACGGCAAAGTACAGCACGGAATTGAGTGAAAACGTGAGGATCCTCATCCACCGCTTGATGTTCACGCAGCAAAGCTGCAATACGCACATCATAGTCAGCCAAGGCAGGAAGCAGCCGCCGACGTAAACCATCTTGAGCATCGCGACTGCCGTCTCCGGGTTTTCTCCGGTATACATAATAAGATATGACAGATTGACTATCGGAAGCAGGATAAAAATAGCCGTCATATGTACCTCAAACTGCTTGCGCCACTGAAAGACGTACAGCAGCGAAAGCACAAACGAAAGCCCGAACATGACGGTGTAATAAACTATCTGTTGCATTTCATTTTCTCCGTACAAATCAAAGCGTTATTCTTCGGTCAGGCAGATGGCGCCCGACTCTTCATCAAAAGCGCGTCAGACCGTCTCGCGCGAGAGAAGCTCACCGAGCATCGCCGGAACGTCGAGCAGAGACGCGGCGCTGCCGATTACAAGCGGCTCGGCGGCAGGCTCCGTCGCTCCGCCGTCGGGAACGCAGATCACAAGGCAGCCGGCGGAGTGCGCCGACCTTACGCCGTTCGGAGAATCCTCCAGCGCAACGCACGCCGAAGGCTCCAGCCCGAGCTTTTTGCAGGCGTAGAGGTAAACGTCGGGGTACGGCTTCCCGTGAGGAAGGTCGCAGGCGCAGACGATCTCCCCGAAGCAGTCACGAACGCCGGCGCGCTTTAAGTAGTCGTCGGTGCGGGGGTAATTCGTCGCGGTGGCGATAGCGGTCTTAATGCCGCTGCTGCGAAGATACTCCGTAAGCTCCCTTACGCCGGGCTTCGCGGAAATACCGTGTTCGTTCACGTAAGCGTTCATCAGAGCGATTCGCTGCCGCTTGACCTCCTCGTAGTCAAAGCCATCTCCGAATCTGTCCTCAAGCATTTTCCTTGCGAGCGTTTTGTCGAGGCTTCGCAGGTCGAGCGCCGTTTCACGATCCATCTCAAAGCCGCAAAGAGCCGCTGCCTCGCGCCAGAAGCGCTGATACAGCTTTTCCGTATCGAGGATAAGACCGTCGAGGTCAAATATCACGCCTTCAATTTTCACAGTTATCCCCCTTGCTCTCCGTTCATAAAAACAGCACCGTCAGACCGAAAGCCCGGCTACAAACGGTGCTGCTTCCGCGTCAGACCTTCTTGAAGGACTCGCGCGTTTCTTTTTCGAGGTAAGTGATAAAGTCGTTCTCCGGGATCGGCCTGCTGAAATAGTAGCCCTGGATCAGGTTGCCGCCGGAGCGCTCCGTCCTTTTGAGCTGCGACTCCGTCTCGACGCCCTCCTGAACGACGTTGCAGCCGAGGCTGCGGATAGCGCGGATCATTGTATCGAGCAGACGCGCGCTCTTTTCGTTGCGGTCGGACTCCCACAGGAGAGATTTGTCGATCTTCACGTTCTTGTAGCTGCTGCTGAGGAACTGCATCAGCGTCGAGTAACCCGTTCCGAAGTCGTCGAGGGAGAACGTGTAGCCGAGGCTGCGAAGCGCGCGCATCGTCTGCCCGACGACGGGCGTGTCTCCGATCGACGCCGATTCCGTGATCTCCAGGTTGATCGCAGCCGTCGGGATATCGTACCGCTTGCGGATCTCCTCAAAATGCTCGACGAGGTCGTCGTAAATAAACTGGTGAACCGAAAGGTTCAGCTCGATATACGAGATGCCGAGCTGCCTGCCGGAAATGCTTTTCAGGAAGCGGCAGACGTCCTCAAAGACGAACATACCTATATCTCTGATAATGTCGCTCTGCTCTGCGACGGGGATATACACCGCCGGAGAGATGCAGCGAAGCTCGTCGCTGTCTATTCTGAGAAGCGCCTCCGCCGCGACCGTTCTCTGCTCATCAACCGACCATATCGGCTGATACCATACGCGCAGCTGCTTCTTCTCCACAGCGGAGCGCAGAGCCTCCTCTATCCTTCTGTTGCGCTGATTCGAGAAAAGCTCCTCATACGAGACGACTCTCGATCCTGCGCCCCTCTTCTTGTAGCCGGACGCGAGAAGATCGACGAGGTCTTCAAGCATATTCACGTCCTCGGGGATACGCAGAACGCTCAGCACGGCTTCCAGGCGCAGCGTCGCCTCGCCCGTTTTCCACTCCCTGCCGAAGCGCTCTATAACGGCATTGACGATATACTCCGTGTCGAGATCCGAGGTACCGTGGCAGAGGATAGCAAAATCCCTGCTGCGGTAGTTGTAGAGCGTGTTCTCCGACGAGATCGTCAGAAGCCACTCTGCCACCTGGACAATGATGTTGTCCATATCGCTGTCGCTTACGAGCTTTGCGAAGAGGTCGATGTCAGTCAGCTTGATGAGGACGATGCGGAAGCTCTTGTTATTCTCAATCAGCCTTCTGCTGTCGTCAATCAGGGCGGTGCGGTTGAAAACGCCTGTGAGGGGATCAACGTATCCGCCGCGCTCTTCAAGCATTATCATCAGACCTACAAGCGTAAGCGCCTCCGAGAAAAGCTCGACCGCGAACCTGTAGCTCACCGCCTGTACCGCGACGCCGAGCGCCGAGATTATCAAAACGGTTCCGACGGAAAAGCTGACGTTCTTCGAGATCGCCTTTTTGTACCGGAAGAAGGAATAGAAGCCGAATACGAAATAGAAGATACCCAGCGCGTACATCAATGTGATGAGCGGACCGCGGTGGTACAGGTCATTTTCGTCCATATAGAACGTGAAGCCTGTTAAGCGGTTGGTAAACACCATGACCTCACTGATGAGGAACGGCAATGAAAACAATACATAAAACGTCCGCTTGCGCCCGACGCCCGAGCCGTTCACGTTCATTACATACAAAGCGAAGCCGATCGGCAGCAGATTATGGAACAGGTAATACAGCCAATGCAGAAAATACTGCCAGAACCCG
>CADAYJ010000078.1:6710-12528 GCA_902792115.1 uncultured Ruminococcus sp.
CATAAATATACCTATAACAGAAGCCGCCGAAGACACGACCGTTGAGACCAGCATTATAATAAAGACGAAGTGCTGGTTTGTAAAAACGCTCATTATTCCCTTTGGGATCCTGAACTGCTTTCTCTTCGCCGTGAAGCAATACACCAGACAGCATAGCGCGAGAACAAATGCAGCTATCTCAAGGTTTACATTTTTCATATGACACCCCTATACGGCAAAGCAGCGCCGCACCGTTTGAAATAATCGTATTTGATAATAACTCCGCAGGGTATTAAAATCGGTTCGGGGATCGTGAGCAAATAACCGTTATTCAAGCTGCGGAATGAAAAGATCAACACCTATACACATTGATTTTATCACAAATAACAGAAAATTTCAACATACTGTTTGAAATAATTGGCAAAAAGTTGATAATCAACTCCTGTTTGCATCGGCGGCAGGCTGCACGCGAACACGGATCCAACGACATTTACTTTCCGCAAGAGCCGCCGCGAACGACTGTCCGCAAAACAAGATCCGCCGCTCTCCGATACACAAGGAAGACGGCGGATCTCATTTGAAAGGAATGGATAAAACAAAAAAATGAAGAAAATCAGATAATCATCAGGGCATTTGCCGCGCTTTAAGCAGATGCCTCAACTGTTATTATATCATTAAATTAATGAAAAGGCAACGGAGAAAAAGTGCGCCCGTTTTTGTGAAACATATACAAACGGCTATTTGTCGGACTCTGCGGCTCTCTTGCACCGCTCTTTATCCTTATACATCAGAGCGTCGGCGCGCTCAAATACGTCCTGGACGCGGATATCATTCTCGCGGTCGAATTCCGAGATACCGACAGCAATAGTTTTCATGCCGAACTCGAGGTTGTCCTCCAGAATGCTTTCGAGCGTCTTCATAAGCTCGCCGCGCACTTTATAATCATCGCCGGTGATGATAACGGCGAATTCATCTCCGCCGATGCGGAAGACGGGACTGTTCGTGAAAACCGTACAAATGATACGGCAGGCTTCCTTGATGTATGTGTCGCCGGCGCTGTGTCCGCGTGTGTCGTTCACCTCTTTCAGACAGTTCACGTCACACACGGCGACGGCAAACTCGGGCTGCTCCGATTTTTTGATCCGCTCGTCCATCTCCATCTCCGTGTGAACGTAAGCGCGCTTGTTCTTTACACTTGTGAGAGCGTCCTTGTTCGCGAGGTTCATCGCATTGTGATACGCAATCTCCATGCGCTTTGATGCGTCAACATTCGCGACGGCGATTATCATGTGGCTTGAATCCTCCTTCGGACGGATCGCGTACAGCGTCATATACTGCGGCTTACCGTCTATGAGAAGTCGGTAATTGATAAACGTCTTGCCGTATTCGTCGAGAGTTTTCAGTATATTCTCCTTTTTCAGAGCTTCGGAAAGGAGCGGTACGTCGTCCTCATATATCTCATTTTTGATGTTGCTTCTGCTTTCCGCAAAGAAATCCTTGCCCTTCGCTCCCGGACCGAGCCTTGTGTACTTCTCGCTGGCGCTGTACTCCATGTACTCATTCGTCTCGATGTTCACTCTGTAAATGATCTCATACCGCTTCGCGAGAGCCTTCGCGATATTTCCGAACGTCTTGTTCTCCGCCTCCATAGACTGCTCGCGGCGAACCTGCGCGTCGGAATTCATTACGCCGACGACTACGTGGTGGTCGTCGTCCTTCGGGCGGACGATCGTCATAGTCATGTACTGATAGCGCCCGGAGAGCTGCTGGCGGTACCTCAGAGAATACGCGGCGTTCTGCGACAGCTTCCTGACAATATTCTCCTTGCTCATCTCGCCGAGCATATAATCCACGTCTTCCTTGTAGATGTACGTTCTGATATCGTCAACGCAGTCACGGAAAAAGTCCTCGCCCTGCTTTGTCGTGCCGAGCTTCTCGTACTGCGCGCTTGAATTATAAATGGAATAATCGTTCGTGTCGATATTGATGTAGTAAATGACCTCGTAGCGGCTGGCGAGCGCACCGGCGATATGGGAATACGTCTCGCTCAGAGCCTCGCAGCGCTTCTGCTCGTCGATATCCTGCACACCGATAACGATATTCCCGTCCTTGCCGAGAAGCGCCTTGAAGGAGTGAAAACGCGGCACGCCCTTCTTCATAAGACGGTACGTAAGGAAAAACGGCTGCCCGTCATTCAGTATACTCAGCATATAATCCTTTTTGAGCATTTTAAGGAAGTAACCCTGATCTGCGCTGTACACGAGCTTCGGTACGTTTTTGACCGAATCGGCGAAGAAATCGCTGCCGTGCGATACGCGGATCAGCTCCTTGTCGTTGTCGCTGACGGAGAACTCCTCATAGCTGTCATTCTCCGTGTTGACAACGTAAATCTGGCTGTAATTGTTCGCAAGGGCGAGCGCAAGGCTCACAAAGCTCGCAGGCTCCTGCTCTGAGGATGGCGCGGACTTCTCCTCCTCCTTGTTTTCGTCCACAACGAGCGTCGCGGAGCCGTACGCCTTGAGCGGCTTGCCGGTCTCGTCGCGTTCCAGCGTATATCTTACGTGGAAGGGGATTCTGCCGACGGTGAGCGGTATCGTCGCCTCGAGGTGATCGACGCCTTTTTCGAGCTGCTTGTGCCAGTCGCGGTACATATCTGCGTAATCCGGCGGAAAAACACCTGCCTCAATCGCAGGCTCGGGGTAGTTTTCAATCACCGGCGGAAAATTCAGGTCACGCATACAGCGGAAGCACGGGTACATTCGCTTCGTTGCGATATCGTACTCCCAGGCATAAATGTTCGCCTGATCGCTCGCGAAGCGGAAGCGCCTCTCGCTTGAATAAAGCTCTCTGTACTGCTTCTTTTCGGCTGTAATGTTATTTACCGTCGCGTAGAAAAGATACTCCATGTCGGTGCGTCCGATCATGCGAAGGTGACTGCGCAGGCAGATCTTTTCCTTTCCGCACGTCTTTGAGCAGACGGTGCGCCACGTCTCGCAGACCTCCTCCTCGCCGCTTTCGATCGCGCGCTGAAGAGCCTGCGTGTATTCCTGCCTGTTTTTCTCGTCCATACCGGAGAAAAGATCACTTTCCAGGATCTCCTGCTCGACCATATTCATTCCGATCTCACGGATATACTTTTTATTGACGCGAAGTATCTCTGTCGATCCATAGCGGTACGTAAAGATCACGGCGCCGCCGACAAAGCTGTTGAAGATCAGCGTCTCCATAGACGCGGGATCCCAGAATTTGCCGGCGTCTATTTCCTTTTTAATGTTTGGTATGGAGGAGATCGGTTCGTGCTCCAGCTGACCGAGCTTCTTTCTGAACTCCTCCTGCGAAACGGGCCTTGAGTAGAGATAGCCCTGTATGTGCTTGCAGCCGATGCTCTTGAGGTACTCGGCCTGCTCAAGCGTTTCGACGCCCTCCGCAATGACAGGCGTACCGAGCCACTGAGCCATGTGAACGACGGCGTTGATGATCATGCCGCCTCTTCCGCCGACGCCTCCGCCGAAAAAGCGCATATCGAGCTTGATAACGTCAACGGGAAGATCCTTCAGGACGTTGAGCGACGAATAGCCGCTGCCGAAGTCGTCCATCTCGACGATGTAGCCGTAGCCGTGGAGCTTGTTCAGAACGCTGAGCATCAGCTCCATGCCTCCGATAGCCGACGTCTCCGTTACCTCGATATGGAAGAACTCGACAGGGATATCGTACTTTTTGCGGAGCCTCTCGATCTCGTCCACGTACGCCCTGTTGAAGACGTCGTACCTCGACATATTCACCGAGATCGGAACGATCTTGTCTGAGCTGTCCAGGCAGCTTCGCTGGAATCTGCATACCATCTCAAATATTGCGAGATCGGCGCGCGGTATCAGACCGTTTTTCTCCAGAACCGGAATGAAATTGTCGGGATACTGCATTCCGAATTCGGGATCCTTCCACCTCATCAGCGCTTCCGCACCGATCATTCTTCCCGTACTGTGATTTATCTTAGGCTGATAAACAGCAAAAATGTGACCGTTTTCTATCGCGTCATCAAAGCGAGACAACAGCTCCTGCTCTGTCAGCTTCCTGTCCATAATAACCCCTCCCTGAAAGGCCGGCGTGATCTATTATCAAAGCGCGGTGCGTAAAATCAACACACCTTGAACCCATTTTACACTAAATCCGCTAAAATGTCTATATCTTTTAGAAAAATAATAAATAATGTATTCATAATAATCATAAATCTCTGCAACTGCGTTCAAAAATCGACCGTAGATCATTGACACCGGCTCGCACGTGTGGTATAATAATTAAAACATATGTTCGATTTTACAAGCAGCACGGAGGTGACGCAGCATGACAAACGAACAGCTTTCATTATTTCCGACAGAGGAGAAGCCGCAGCCGGCGCCCGTCTCCGTTATGTGGAACCTGTGGCACGGCTGCACGAAGGTCTCCCCCGGCTGCCGCAACTGCTACGTTTACCGCCGCGACGCCGAGTACGGCAGAGACACGACCGTCGTCCGCAAAACGAAGGCTTTTTCGATGCCGCTTTCAAGGCACAAAAGCGGCGCTCTGAAGGGACAGTACAAATACCCTGCCGGGACAACATTCATGACGTGCTTTACGTCCGATTTTTTCCACAAGGCGGCCGACGATTGGCGCCCCGAGGCGTGGGAGATAATCCGGACGCGCAGCGACTGCAGCTTCTACATGGTGACGAAGCGCCCGGAGAGGATCGCAAGCTGTCTTCCGCAGGACTGGGGCAGCGGCTACCCAAACGTCGAGATATGCTGCACCTGCGAGAATCAGGCGGCGGCAAACAGAAGGCTGCCGGTATTCCTTGCGCTGCCGATCGCGCACAAGTCGATCATTCACGAGCCGATGCTTGAACGGATAGATATCAGGCGATTTTTGAAGGAATACGGCAGCGAGATAAACAGCGTCTGTGTCGGCGGCGAATCGGGGCCGAACGCGAGGGTATGCGATTTCGCGTGGGTACTTGACAGTCATATCCAGTGTGTGGAATACGGGGTTGACTTTCATTTTCACCAGACCGGCGCGAATTTCAGAAAGGGCGGCAGGGTGTACGAGATCCCGAGGGAGATGCAGCACACGCAGGCGCGAAGGGCAGGGCTTGACACGCGCCGCGGAATTCTCCTGAGCTGCGAGGCATACTGCGCAGGCAGTTCCGACGCTTGACCTTGCGAAAAAAACATCTGCACTTGAAACTACGCCAAATTTAAAGCAATGCGCTTTCAACCTGCAAAAAGCCGACCGCCGGAGGCTATAATCCAAGCCCTTTTGAAAGAGAGGAATTTTGGCAGAAAATGGATCTGAGCAGCAAATTTCCGAACACCGCTGCGAGAGCGCGGTGCAAAATTTAAGGAGACACTGATTAAATCGAGTGCCAAAATTGCGCCGTCAGATTTCGCGGCAAATTGGACGAAAGAGCCGCCGGAATACTGACGTATTTCAAGGTATTCAGTGTTTCCTTAACACCTGCCTACAACAAGCCAAACCGGGCGGCCAAACGACCGCCCGGTTGATATTTTGAGAAACGAAGTGTCTCCGTTTACGCCGTAACAGGCGTGTTTATTTTGCTGTCCGCTGCCGCCATGCCTACGCTGAAACGCAGTACGTCGAGAGCGTCGTTCGCCGTGATGTAGCCGTCGAGGTCAACGTCCGCCGTTTTTTCCTGCGCCGCAGTGAACGTCTCCATTCCTACGCTTGCGCGAAGGATCGTAAGCGCGTCGTTAGCGGTGATATAGCCGTCGTCGTCCATGTCTCCGAGCTTGCCGTTATAGACGGGATCGTGCGGAAGAGGTTCGGCGTCTATCGGCGCTGTCTTGAA
>CADAYJ010000079.1 GCA_902792115.1 uncultured Ruminococcus sp.
GCTTTTGGTGACTTTTGCCGTGCAGGAAAAGTCACTCGCCTGCCGCGGCGATAGAGCGGCGGAGGGGGAGTGAGAGGTTTGGGGAAGGTTTCCGTAGAGAAACGGAGCAACGTCTTTCTAAAAATACTGATTCGAGATTCGGATATGGGGGGCTTTCCGGTCGGTCTCGCCTGCCGGCTCGGTCGGTGCTTCGGCTTCCGCCGAGGTGTCCACCGGACACCCGCACCCCTGTACCCCTTCGGCGCGAAAAACAGAGATGGTTTAGTGCGAAAAGTACATAAGTCCGGTGTAAACGAATGCAGACAGGCCGCAGAACGCGCCGGAGACCGCGGCAGTGAACCGTCGCGGCAGCAGCGCCTTTTCCTCGCCGCCGTTTATACACAACGCGACGGACGCCGCCGAGGTGAAGATCAATGGAACGCAGTAGCGCATATTTTCGGTGCAGACGTGCGGAAATCTGAGGCAGAAAACGATATAGCTGCCGAACACAACGGCTGACGTCAGTGTCAAAAGCAGCTTTGCCTCGAACGGCGCTTTGCTTCTCCACATTGCAGCGTGCGCCCAGACGCCAAGCAGCGACAGGAGAATTCCCGAGAAGAAAAGCATGGTGCAAAATGACTGCATCGTTATGCTTGAGGGGAAGAATTCCTGCTCGTCAAACATTGCGTTTTTCCAAAGGGCGATAACGGGGTTGAATTCATTGTATTCGGCTCCGAGGTCGATCCACTGAGTAAACGGCGACGCAAGCTGAAACGGGAGCCAATTCAGAAGCCGCCGCGCCGCCGGAACGGAGATAAACTGACCTGAGCTTTCGGACAGGAGCGGCACATAACTGAGCGGAACGCCGAACAGCACAAGGCTCCTCACCGGGAAGAACAAGCCGAGCGGCACACATACGGCTCCGAAAACGGCATACTGCCCGACAAGCCGCAGCCTCTCCTTCACAGAGCCGTCCTTCTTTACAAGCTCATACAGGAACACCGCCGCAACGGCTGGAGCAGCCAGCGCCACCGACAGCTTCGTCATCATGCCAAGCCCGATCGAAAGCGCGATCGGCAGTATGCGCATTACGCGCTTATCCTCGCACCACCTCAGCGTACAATAGACCGCAAGCATACCGAAAAGCGCCGAGAGCATATCGTTGTTGAGGCTTCCCGAAAGGATTATGAGCGTCGGGTGAAAGGTGACGAGCGCCGCTGCGAGCGCCAGCGCCTCTCCCTTGATCTTCATAGCGGAGAGTGCCTTGCAGGAGACAACGGCAAACAAGAACGAATAGATGAGCGGAAGGAGCTGGAGCGCGCGATCTCCGTTCTCCCTTACGTCAAAGCCGAGCGTGTCGAGGACGCGCAGCACCGCCGCTCAAACGGCGTGGTGAAGCGGAGGGTGATAAAACTCCATTATTCTGCGCGGATCGAAGTCCGGCATACGGGCGTTTTCAAAGAGATACGTTATGTACTCCCCGTGACCTCCCAAACGCGTAAACAGCCCGTAATAATCGTGCTGGCGCATATACGGCTCCGTATAGCCCACGTAGATAACGCGCAGTATAAGCCCCGCCGCAAGGATAAGCCGGCAGGTGAGCGCCGTATCGAGGCGCCCCGTCTTTCTGAGATAAACTCCGGCGCCAAGCGGCACGAGCAGCGTCAGAGTCAAAAACACATCATCAAGATATATGACCATGATCCGATCCCTCCCGAAGAGCTTCATGTATATATATTCGGGAGAGAGAGGGAAAGTGCAACTAAAAGAAGCAGAATCGGACATAAGTGTTCTTAAAGAAAAAGAAAAACCCTGCCGATTTTCATCGACAGGATCTTCGCTGTGGTGGGAGAGGGTGGATTCGAACCACCGAAGCCGAAACAACAGA
This sequence comes from uncultured Ruminococcus sp., assembly GCA_902792115.1. Lineage (GTDB taxonomy): Bacteria > Bacillota > Clostridia > Oscillospirales > Acutalibacteraceae > RUG592. The sequence continues at coordinate 1,868 of CADAYJ010000079.1, forward strand.
TTTACAGTCTGCCCCATTTGACCGCTCTGGAACTCTCCCATTTTTGTATCACGCAGCAAGGCAGACGCCTCTGCGCTTTATTTAGCGCTTTGCAAAAGCAAAACAAAAGAGCTGGTGGACGGACTTGAACCCCCGACCTGCTGATTACAAATCAGCTGCTCTACCAACTGAGCTACACCAGCGTGCAAGCGTCTTTTCCGGAACGCTTGATTATTATAGCACGGTTTCACCGCCGTGTCAAGTGTTTTTCGAGAATTTTTTGCGGCAGGCTTCGCAAAGCCGATTCCGCCGCTCTTTATTGACCTCTGCTCTGCGCGAGGGCGATCAGCCTTTCGAGCTGCTCGTCGGAGGTCGTACACGTGCCGAGAGGGTGAGGGGCGGTGCAGTTGCTGCCGTGGAAATCGGTGCCGCCCGTCATGATGAGGCCGTGGCGGCGGCAGAGCGCGCCGAGCGTTTCGGCGTCGTCTGAGCGTGCGCGCGGATAGCTCACCTCGATTCCGTCGAGGCCGCGGCGGATAAGCTCCGGTATGATCTCGTAGCTGTCGTACACAGCCGGGTGCGCAAGCACAGCGACGGCACCGGATCCACGGACGATATCAAGCGCTTCAAATATGTCCGGGTGCTCAAACGTCACGCGCGCCTTTCCGCCTTTGCCGAAAAGCTCCCGGAATTCGCTGCCGAATACCTCTCCGGCGTAGCCGGCGTCCATCAGCGCGTGCATGATGTGCTGCTTGAAGAGCGTGCTGCTGCCCTCGGCGCGGCGCTCGATCATCTCGTGAGTGATCGGGTAAAGCTCCGTTACGCGGCGTGCCGACTCCTCGACGGCGCGGCTGCGCCCCTCCCTCACGCTCTCCAGCAGCGCGCAAAGGCACTCGCGGTTATGAGGCAGGTAGCAGAGAAGGTGGACGTTCCTTTGGCGCTCGTAGTCGAAGCAGGATATCTCCGTGCCCGTGACGATCCTCACGCCGAGGCGCCCGCCGTATTCCGCCGCCTTGTCCGAGCCTTCGAGCGTGTCGTGGTCGGTGACGGAGAGCGCGGAAAGTCCCGTCGCCTTCGCTAAAGCCACGATCTCCCCGACCGACGCTGTTCCGTCCGATATTTTAGAATGACAATGCAGTTCTGCCGGCAAAATGATCGCTCCTTTTTTGACTGTTTCACGCAGACCGGCTCAGGCGTCGGCAAGCTGCCTGATTATACCGCAGGTCTTGTAGTGACTGAGGGGGTAGTATTCGATGGGTACGTTCTTCTCGCCTGCGAGACGGATGATGTGTGCGAGGTCGTCGGAGCCTTTGTAGCGCTCGTCGATCAGCACCTTCCACGGAACGCGCCTGAGCAGGACGCGCGTCGTTTCGCCGATGCCCGGCTTTACGAGGTTGATGTCCCCGATGCCGAAGTGCTCCGCTATGGAGCGCACCTCGTCGATGCCGTGCCCCCGGGGAGCCGCGCCGACCTCGCCGCATTCCGCCTCGAAGCGGCTCTCGATCGCGTCTATGAACTCATACGACAGATCGCTGTCCTTTAGCTCACCGTAGTAGACGGCGCCGTGGAAATCGTCCTTCCCAATGATGTCGCCGCGCAGGAACGTGCGGCTGATAAGCCCGGAAACGGTGCAGTTGAGGCAGGAGCTTGGGATAAGTATATCGTCGTGCGTGCCGCAAAGCTCCGTCACATTCGCCGGATCAGCGACGACGGCAATGTCGCTCGATACGCCGGGGTAATCGGCAAGCACCTTTTTCAGCTCGCCGAGGATCGCCCCCTTGCCGATCCAGCCGTCAACAAAGAGGATACTCTCCGCCCCGTGGCGTTCGATTATGAAGTCGAGCGCGTTTCTGTCGATACCGCGTCCGCGTATTATCGAGATGGAATAGTGCGGCATATCGAGGCCGTACCTCATCTTCATGTAGCGCCTGATGAGAATGCCGATCGGTATACCGGCGCGTGCGAGCGAGACGAGAACGACGTTCTCCCCCCTCTTTTTGATGATCCTGCCGCACAGCCTTCCGATCGCAAGCGCCGTCGGCTTCGCGTACGCTCTGAGAGCCTCCTCGTATACCTGCATATACTTCCTTGTCGGCACGTATTCGATTGGGAGCATCTCACAGTAATGCCTGCCGGACTGGATAAGGCGCTCGCGCTCCTCCGTCGGCTGCGGCTGCACAAGCCCCGTGACGTCCTTCAGAAGGAGCGTCACGTCGTCCGCGCTGTATGATGTTTTAACGAAGTAATCACTGTCTCTTACCATTGCCGCACCACCTGTACACCTGTATATTTTCGTTTCCGGCGCTTCGCAGCGCGCCCGTGAGCGAAGAAAGCCCCTCGTCCGATATCACCGGGGCGTCCGTGAGCACGATCACGCAGTCGTATTTCCTCAGATCGTAGATAAACGTCCGCCTCCCGCCGTCGTAGAGGCTCGCAAGCTCATAGCGCTTCGAGAGCGGATAACCCTCGTCCTCCGATACGGCGATCGGGCTGCGCGTCGTGGAATGTGTAAACGCCTGAATACCGCGCTCCCCGAGCAGCGCCGCCGTATGTATCGCAGGATACATAAATTCCTCCGTGCCGATCACGGCGACCGTCTCAGCACCCTCCGGAATATCTGCCGCGACTCTCTGTGCAAGCGCATCACACGCCTCGCCGTACTCCCTGCCGCCGCAGAGCCTGCGCGTGTTGATGTAGCCCTCGGAAACGTCCGTTACAGCGGCGTCAGAGTCCGCGGTCATTCTGCCGATATAGCCGCTGCCCTCGCGGTAGCCCTCGGCGACCGCCGTGTAGCCCTCGTGATGCGTCTTGACAAGGTAATGAACGTCTACGCCGCGCTGCGCGTACCTTTCGAGCGACGCCGGCTCCATGCCGTTGAGCAGCGACGCTACGGCAAACTTAACGGGCGCTTCATAACGGGATTCTATGATGTTGATGATCTTCATGATCGTGTTGCCCGTCGTGACCTCGTCCTCGACGAATATGATGCGGTCGATCCTGCCGATCACACCGTCAACGTCGTCTTTGCAGAGCTTCTGCTCCGTGGCGTGGCTGTGCGACTCGGTAAAAAAGAGGTACCCGGCGTTTTCGAGCACCTCGCGCGTCGTCTGCATATAGAGCGTGCCGAGCGTCACGGCGAGCCTTGCGCCGATCGCCGTCGCCGTCTCCGCAAATCCGACGAGCAGCAGCCTCTCGCCGCTCTGACCGGGATAAGCCGCCCTCACCCTCGCGGCAAGAGCGTCAAACATTGAAAGCGCCGCCGCACCGCCGACGGGAACGTGCTTCCCCTGAAGCGGATTGACGACGAGATATTTCCTTTTATTATTGTTCTCGCGCTTCGCAACGCGAGCTAGCGATGCTTCCGTATACATCTCTTCCTCCATCCTCCCGGACATAATGTCTCTCTGCCTTACGGCGCTTCGTTCCTGATGCCGTAGACCTCCGCGAGCAGCTTCGTCTTCCTCGCCCATATAACGTGCGTCTTGTACTCGTTCATGCGCTCGTTGTTCTGGCTGCCTGCAACCATCGAGATCGTTCCCTTGCTCCAGTTGAGGACGGCGTTCGCGTCCTCGAGGTCGCGCCTGTTGACCTTGTATGCGTCGTTTACGACGTCTATCTGATTCGGGTGAATGACGGTCTTCCCGGTGAAGCCGCAGAGGATATCGCCCTCGATCTCGCTTCTCATGCCCTTGTCCCAGCCCTCGCCGTTGAAATACTCCCAAACGGGGCCGGACACGACGTATTCCAGGCCGAACACCGTCACGATATCGCTGAAAATATTGGAGACGGGCTTTATGTCGTGGATCGACTCGTCCTTGTGGCGGCGGAAGCCGAACAGCTTGCACAGGTCGTTGCCGCCGACGCGGATATTGAGCACGAGCGGCTCCGCGCGCCTGAGCTTCTCCTTGATCGCGTAGAGAATGTCGTAGCGCGTTTTGAGGTCGATCATCGTCGCGCTTTCGAGGATCGGCATCATATAGATCGTTCTGCCGTAATCCTGCCCTGCCTTGAGGACGGCGTCGATATATTCGTCCGCGATGTCCGGCGTAAACTTAGGTACGATGAAGCCCGTCACAAGCTGCTGCGCCTGCCCTAGCGCCGTCATGATACGGGCGATCTGGCAGCTCTCGCGAACGCGGATAAAGATCTTCGGCAGGAATATTTTATGCTCCCTGCTGTACTCGAATATCCTTCCGAGCGAGCCGATCATGATCCGCTCCGCCTCCAGGACGAAATCGTCGTTGATCGTATCCTCCAGACAGAGCGCGAGGGAAAACCTCTTTCCGAACTTCTCCTTCGTGATCGAGCGCACGATGCTCTCGTTGTTCGCGGGGCAATAAAGCAGCGCTCCCACACTGTAATATATTTTGTCGTCCTTCATATTGTTGCTGATACTCCCTTAACACTCAAATATATAGAAATGCAGCGCGGCACGCGGCGCACGCCGTTCTTCTCCCCGGGCAACCTTCCAACACCCGAAAAAAAACACGTAT
>CADAYJ010000080.1 GCA_902792115.1 uncultured Ruminococcus sp.
TGCCTTCAAAAAATTCAATTTCCTTGCTGTCGGGCTTGAGGGTAACGTAAGCCTTTTTCCAAGCTCTTGTGTAGCCCTGAGTTCTGCCCTGACGGCGCATTCTGCCGCGAACGTTTACTGTGCTGACCTTTTCAACATCAACGCCGAAAAGCTCCTCGACCGCCTTAGCGATCTCGATCTTGTTTGCGTTCTTAGCAACCTCAAAGGTGTACTTCTTAGCGGCGATACCTGCCATAGCCTTCTCTGTGATGATCGGGCGAATAACGATGTCCTGTGCAAACATTATGCGTACACCTCCTCGATCTTGGCAACGGCGTCCTTAGCGATGATGAGCTTGTCTGCGTTGAGCATATCATATACGTTAAGCTCGTTCACCTGAGCCGTCTTTACGCCGGGAATATTGGAAGCAGACTTGATAACCTTCTTGTCTACCTCGGGGAGAACGATAAGCGCCTTCTTCTCTGAGCCAACGGCTGCGAGCATCTTGACGATATCCTTTGTCTTGTAATCGTCGAGCGTGATGCTGTCGATAACGATGATGTCGTTATCCTGAGCCTTTGAAGAGAAAGCAGACTTCATAGCGAGTCTTCTTACCTTCTTATTTACGGAGAAGCCGTAATCTCTCGGCTTCGGAGCGAAAACAACGCCGCCCTTTGTCCACTGGGGAGCTCTGATGGAGCCCTGGCGAGCGTGGCCTGTGCCCTTTTGTCTCCAGGGTTTCCTGCCGCCGCCTCTTACCTCCGAACGGGTAAGTGCAGACTGTGTGCCCTGACGCTGATTAGCGAGATAATTAACAACTAATGTGTGCATTACTGCGGCGTTCGGTTCAATTCCGAAAATGGAATCTGCAAGATCAATGTCGCTGACCTTTGTGCCCTTCATGTCCACTACTGCTACATTTGGCATCTGAATTCCTCCTTCCCTTACGCCTTAACGCTGTCTTTGATGACTACCGTACCGCCGTTCGGGCCAGGGATCGCGCCCTTAACTGCGATAAGGTTGTTCTCTGCGTCAACCTTGACAACTGCAAGATTCTGAACTGTGACCTTCTCGGTGCCGAGGTGGCCTGCCATCTTCTTGCCCTTCCATACTCTCGAAGGAGTGGAGCAGGCGCCCATCGAACCGCCGTGGCGGGCAACAGGACCGGAACCGTGTGTTTCCTTGAGTCTCTGGAAGTTCCAGCGCTTGATAACGCCGGCGTAGCCTTTACCTTTGCTTGTGCCTGTGACGTCGATCTTGTCGCCTGCTGCAAAGATATCAGCCTTTACGATCTGACCGAGCTCGTAAGCGTCGGTATCGTCGAAACGGAACTCTCTGAGAGTTCTCTTGGGAGCAACGTCGCTCTTCTTGAAGTGACCTGCCATAGGCTTGTTTACCTTGTTGGGCTTAAGATCACCGAAGCCGAGCTGTACTGCTGCATAGCCGTCATTTTCAACTGTCTTCTTCATTGAAACAACGCAAGGGCCTGCTTCAACGACAGTTACCGGAACGACCTTTCCGGTCTCGTCGAAGATCTGTGTCATACCGATCTTCTTGCCGATAATAGCTTTTTGCATTTCTCATGCCTCCTAATAGGTTATTGGTTGACTTTCGCCAACTTGACCCCGTGTGCGGTTGGTTGGTACCTCACAAGCGCTTTCACTGCGTTTTGACCTTCACTCCGCTTTAAAAGCGGCGATAAGAACGCGGCTGATTACAGCTTGATGTCGATCTCAACACCGGCAGGGAGTTCCAAGCTCGTGAGTGCATCGACTGTCTTGTTAGACGGTCTGAGGATATCGATAAGTCTCTTATGAGTTCTCATCTCGAACTGCTCGCGGCTGTCCTTATACTTATGAACAGCGCGGAGGATCGTAATGACCTGCTTCTCTGTCGGGAGCGGCACCGGACCGGAGATCCTTGCGCCTGTGCGCTTTGCCGTAGCAACGATCTTTTCTGCCGACTGATCAACAAGCTGATGATCGTAACCCTTAAGTCTTATCCTGATTTTTTCCTTGACTGCCACTATAATCGCCTCCTGAAATATTGTTTTTTCGGCGGGGACAATCGTCTTGCCCCGGTTTTCGGTGTACACCGTTCCGGGTGTTTCACAAAAACCGCTTTAAAAATCCGGAAAACCGCAAAGGTTCACCGGGAATTTTAGGCAAGCGGATCCACACGCAAAGCGCAGCCAAAGGCGCCTTGACGAGATCCATTAAAATTCTGTCGCCCGGTTTAAAATCGGACATACTCCACGGAAAAACCGACGTATAACGCCGCAACCTCCCGCTTCATCGCATATCTTGTGCAGTCACGCAGGTATTATTGTAGCACACTTTCCGCGAATCGTCAATAACCGAAGGGCAATTTCGCGAAATTTTTCCCCGGAGAATTTTTATAAACCGGGAGAAAATTTTTGTGCAATATTACAAACAAGCGCAGACTTTGAGGCTCAAAGTCAAAGAATCACGGAAACACGGAGCGGTTTTATTATTATAATAGAAAAAGCTGCGGAGGAGGCTCCGCAGCTCGCAATGTTTACTATATTACTTTTTCCTTCTCTTGGGGTTCTTTGCAGCGGCTGTCTTTGCGCTGGTGGAGGGCTTCTGAGCGTGCTTCGGCTCGTTGCGCCTGATCTCCATCACCTTGCCGACCTCCGTCCTTACGGGAGCCTTCGCAGGAGCCTTTACCTCCTCGCTGCTGATGACCTTCCATGTGATAGCCGCGAGCGCCGCGCCGAAGAGGGGCGCAACTATGAATACCCAAAGCTGCTTCATCGGGAGATAATCCTTCGCCATTGCAGCCAGAACAGCCGCGCCGAGGCTTCTTGCGGGATTAACGGAAGTACCGGTAAGCGGAAGCCCTACAAGGTGTACGAGCGTGAGCGTAAGACCGATAACGACGCCGGAAACAGCTTCAAAGCTCTTCTTGCTCGTTACGCCGAGAATCGCAAAAACAAATACGAATGTGAGAACGATCTCCGTGATGAGCGCGCTGCTCATGCTGATGCCTGCAGCAGAGCAAACTCCGTAGCCGTTCGTGCCGAAGCTGCCGGTGATCGCAAGGTCTCCGTTTTCCTTGGCGAACATGAAAAGCATGACGAAGCCGCCGAAGATCGCGCCGAGGCACTGACTTACTACGTAGCCGAAGAATTCGGTGCCGCTCATTCTGCCGTTGATAAGCATTGCGAACGAAACTGCCGGGTTTACATGACAGCCCGAAATATTTCCGATTGAATACGCCAGGGCGACTATAACAAGGCCGAACGTCAGCGCTATACCAACGTAGCTCGCGACAGCGCCGAGACCGTCAACCAACGGCGGAGCGACGCCCCACGCGGCGGCAGAGCAGCCGAACGTCACCAATACGGCGGTACCGATAAATTCCGCAATACACTTTCTAAACATAATATCTCCTCCTCGCAGCGAAAATTTGTGAGTGTTTACATTTTTATTCTATCATATCAGACGGAGAATGTAAAGAGTAAACATATTTTTCACAAATAAAAGAAATTGCCGGAAATTCGTGTATTTCCGACAATTTTTGAAAACTATTACCTTGAAGTTAAGATGCTGATCCCGACATTTATCATTGAGAGCGCGAAGCCGATCAGCGCGCCGAGGTTTATGATAGTGTCAAGCTGATCCTTCATGACTCTGAGCGTCAGCTCCTCGAGCGTATCGACGTCCATCTCGACGATCTTCGCTTCGATCATGCCGGCGATATCGACTCTGGCGAGCAGGCTGTCCACAGCCTTGTCCACCAGCTTATCGTAGCTTTCGGAGAGCGTCTTCTGAATCTTCTCGTCCGTGATATCGACTCTGGAGAGCAGCTCCGTCACGGTGCACTCCTCAAGCGTATCGAGCCTTTTCCCCACCTCCGCAAGGATCAGCGTTTCGCCGTTGTCGTCGATATACTCCTGAACCTTCTTGCCTACGTGATCTGTGAACTGCTTTACAAGCTCCTCGGAAATGACGTATTTCAGCATATTTCCGGAGATCTTCTCCATGAGCGCCTTTGACGTCTCGTCGGAGATTCGCTCGCCGACGCCTATCGAATTGACCGATTTTAGTATCTGCTTTGTGATCGCGCCGGAAAGACGGTCCTTCGTTTTCGCGTAGCCCTCGTCGTCGAGCTTTGCCAGGTGAATGATCTCCTCCCTGATCTGCGCCGAGAGCACCTGTGTGAGCTTGTCCGTCACAGCAGTTTTCAGCTCACCGTCCGTCAGGCGGCTTTTGATATCCTCCTTCGTCAGCAGCGACGTTCCGACGGCGTTGCCGACAGCGTGGGCGAGTTTATCCTTCTGTTTCGGGATAACGCCCGGTGTAAACGGCAGAGTTCTGCCGAACGCCTTGACTTCCTTTTTCGGGCGGAAGAGCATTTTCACGGCGACGTAGTTAGTCCCGTAGCCGATGACCGTGCCCATCACGACCGTTACGATGTATTGTATCATATTACCTTTTACCTTCCAAATCTTTTCTGCAATAATACCCTGCCGCTGTGCTATCCTGCGCCGGCATCACCAAAGACGCGCAAAAACCGGGCGCAGCGCGTTTTTTCAATTTTCCATATTAAATTATCAATCCTGCTCCCCTCCGCTCCGGGAATCTCCTGCCGGGTAGAGATAGTCGCTGCTGCCGGTAACGTAGCCGTACATTCCGAGCGACGGGGAATAGACGTACCAGAAGCTGCCGGACGTATCTATTACATAGAGAGTATCCTCGTAGTACAGCTTTCCGAGAAGCTCGCTCTCGTCGGCGCTCGGTATGTCGCGCAGAGCGAGGTATCCGACGTCAACATCAACGATATACTCCGTATACCTTTCGGGAGGCGCGCCCTTTCCGACAGGCGATGCGCTTACCGTCCGCGAGGACGCGGCTTTTTCCGACTTGCTTTCCTGCTTGCTTTCGCGTTTGCTCTCGTGCTTGCTCTCGCTCTTTGAGGAGCTTTCATTCTTCTTGGAGGCGACCTCGGGCTTGACCTTCTTCTCCGAAAGCAGACCTTTGTCTATGTAGCCGATGTTCCCCTGCTTGTCGGCTACGCGCCACTTGCCGTCGGTGCGCTTGACAAGAACCGTCACCATGTCGTTCATCACAACGTCCTCAAGCTCGACAGTCTGCTCCGTATCGGAATAGAGCTTCGCCTGCGTCGGTCTAACGTACCAGACCTCACCTATCGTCGCTTCTTCGCTGTAATCGGCGAGATACTGCGAGGCAACGTAACCGAAGCGTTCGAGCGTCGGACTGTACACAAAGGTATACCCCTGAACATCGCGCCGGACGACCGAAACGCGGTCGCCGCTTTTCACTTCGCCGACCTCCTCGCTGCCGTAGAGCGCGTCGGCCGTGAGGGGGATCTCCGCAGCACCGGAAACGAACATCGTAAGATACTTGCTCTCGTCGAACGCCGCAGGATCGGAGTCCGTCTGCGTGTCTGTCTGAGTATCGGTATCGGTATCCGTTTCGTGCTCGTAGAAAACGTCGGTGTGGCTGTCCGTATCGCTCGCAGGAGCGCTCTGCTTCGAGCTGCTGTCTTCGGGCTTGCTGCTTACGAGACTGTTCACATCAACGCTGCAGCCGGAGAACAGCATCGCAGCGGCACACGCCGCCGTTATGATCCTTCTCTTCATTTCAAATCTCCGGCCGCTCACTGAGCGAAGAAGCGAATCATCTCGTCGGCGATCCGCTTACACTGAGTTTCGAGCGCATAGTGACCTGCGTCGAGCAGAACGACCTCCGCGTTAGGATCGTCTTCCTTGTACGCCTGCGCACCCTCCGGCTTGAAGATCTCGTCGTTCTTGCCCCAGATCGCAAGCAGCTTCGGCTTGTGCTCCTTGACGTACGCCTGAAATTCCGGGTACATAGCGACGTTAGTGCGGTAATCGAGGATCAGGGAATCCTGCCTGTCGGCAAAGCCCTCCATGCGCGAGTAATAGATATCGAGCGAATAGCCGTCGGGCGAGATATTGCCGAGCGGCTCGCCTGCCATGTAATCCCTGAGGATCATCTCCGGCGCGTACGACGACTGGAGGAACAGACGCAGCTCCGCCGTCGGATTTTCCCAATAGATCTTTCTCGTCGTCCAGCGCTCGCCAAGCCCCTGCTCGTAGATGTTGCCGTTCTGAGAGACGATTCCGAGTACCCTCTCCGGCTCGCGAAGAGCGATTCGGAAGCCGATCGGCGCGCCGTAGTCGAACACGTACATATAATACTTCTCAATGCCGAGCGCACGGAGCAGCGCCTGCGTGTAGTCGGCGAGGTGCTCGAACGTGTACTCAAACACA
>CADAYJ010000081.1 GCA_902792115.1 uncultured Ruminococcus sp.
AGCAATATGAAGAAAATCACTGTCGATGCCGATAAAATGTTCGCCTATGCCTGGATAGCGATAGGAGCCGCCGGTCTGATAATTATTATCATCGGAGTGTACGAGATACTGAAATCGTTCATCTCGATGGATCAGATCAACGAGTGGGCGCGCAATGCGGAGTCGCACGTTTCTCCGCTGCAGTCTCTGACGGAAAAGCGTCAGGCGGCGCAGATGAATCAGGCGCAGTCCACCGAGCCGGCGCCGACCTCGGGAATGGCACAGGAGGGCAGCAAGGCGAAGAAGCACTTTGCGTTCCTTGGCAAGAAAGAGGAGCCGAAGCCGGACAGCACGGCGGTTTACAACAAGTACAATCCGCCGGAGAAAAATCAGGAAAGCAAAATGGCTCAGCCGCCGAAGGCAAAGCCCCTCATGGAGCAGAAGTTCGACTACGGTATCCACGAGCAGAAAAAGCAGACGTTTGCCGATAAGTTCCTCGCGGAGAATAAGGAAGATCCGTTCGAGAAGTACCGCCGGGAGCTTGGCGTCGAGAAGCCGAAGGAAGAGGAATTCGTCCAGAAGCCTCAGTTTATCCGCAGTGCAGCCGCAGTGCAGAACGCATCATCGGCGGAGCAGCCGCAGCAGCAGGCAGGCAAGCCCGTTCTCAGCGGCTCGGGAAGCCTCTTCGAGAAGCTTTCCGCAGCGCAGGGGCTTGACGGCGATTCCGGCAGCGACGACGACGGCTTCTTCTTGGGAACGACCTCCGCTGCGCGCGTAGAGCCTCAGCAGCTTCAGCAGCAGGTTATGCAGCTCCAGCAGAAGGTCGAGCAGGTTGAGCTTCTCCAGAAGCAGGTCGAGCAGGTCGAAGAGCTTCAGAAAAAGGTGGATCAGGTTGCCGACCTCCGGAAGCTCAGCAAAAAGGTAGAGCAGGTAGATCAGGTCCAGCAGAAGGTGGAGCAGCTCCAGCAGCAGGTCGAAAAGGTACAGGCGGCTCAGCCCTCGCTTTCAAAGCAGCCTGAGAAGCCGAAGATGAAGGCTACCGTACCTATGCCGACGATCAAGCCGCCGCCGGTGCCGAAGAACAGCGCTTCACCGACGATCAAGCCGCCGCCGGTTCCGAAGGAGACGCCTTCCTCAACGATCAAGCCGCCGCCGATTCCACAGGAGACGCCTTCCTCGACGATCAAGCCGCCGCCGATTCCGAAGGAGACGCCTTCCTCGACAATCAAGCCGCCGCCGATTCCGAAGAACACCGGCGCTCAGGCTCAGGCACCTGCCGCGAATATGGCGCAGCCTCCGTTCCCGAATTACGGGGCGCAGCCCGTCATGTATCCGCAGGGCGGCTATATGCAGCCGTTCGGTTATCAGCAGATGCCCCCGGTGCAGAATATGTATCAGCCTCTGCCAAACCTCAGGGGTATGCAGGGCATGATGCCGAACCAGGGCTTCCAGGGCGGATACAATGCTCCGTTCGGATTCGTCGGCTCGTTCGTAGACAACGGCGCCGGCGCTTACAATCCGGCAATACCGCCTTATACGATGAGTCCGTTCCCGCAGGCTCAGCAGCCCGGGCGTGAGCAGGCGTACAACCCGGCGATGCCGCCGTATACGGTTCATCCGTTCCGTCAGGCTCAGGGCGCAGGTCATCAGGAGCAGGCTTACAATCCGGCGATGCCGCCTTATACAGTCCATCCGCTCAGACCGTCCTCCGGCGGAGCAGTTCCTCCGATAACGCAGTCCGAGCAGGCTTACAATTCGGCAATGCCGCCCTACACAGTTCACGCTTTCAAGCCGTCGTCGGTCGAATTCTCTGCGCCGCCGACGGAGAAGGGCGAGTCATACAATTCCGCGATGCCGCCCTATACAGTCCATCCCTTCAAGAAGACCTCGGTCGATCTCGACGAGCTTCCGGACGAGAAGGACGAAAATACAGGCGAATCGTACAATTCCGCAATGCCTCCGTATACTGTCCATCCGCTCAAGATGGCTTCAGCTGCGCTTTCGGACAGCCCGAAGGAAAGCGGGGAGGGAACAGGCGAATCGTACAATTCCGCGATGCCGCCTTATACGGTACACCCGTACATGATGAAGAACGGAGCGCCGGCGCTTTATGATCCGACGAAGGATAATATCCCGAATCCCGTTCCGAGTCCCGAGGATATGCTTCCGAAGGCTGTCACACCGCCTGCGTCGGTTCAAACAGCCGAGCCGGTCAAGGCTATGGAGCCTGTAAAAGCTCCGCCGGCGGCGCCGATCCCGGAGCAGCAGACGGCTCCCGAGCCTAAGCCCGAGCCAAAGCCGGAAGCAGCCCCGGAGCAGAAGCCTGCGCCGGCTCCGCAGCAGGAGCAGCCCGCTCAGCAGCCTAAACGCACACAGCGCGGCTCGTTTAAGGGCGTAATGACGCAGCGCGGTCAAAATGTCAAAAAGCCTCCGATAACACAGAGGCTTGGAGAATATAAGTTCTCGCTGTTTGAAGAGCTGGGCGGACGTGTCGCAGCTCCGAAGACGAAGCGGGGCGAAGCAAAGAAGAATCCCAACCAACAAGCAGAAACCACGGGAGGTAAAGACATGGCATTTAATTTCAACGGCAGCAAACAGGCTCCTGAACGCAAGAAGAGCTTCTCCGAGAAGTTCCTCAACAGAAACGGTAAGAACGCCACAGAGCGCAAGCAGGGCGGAAGCTCCGATATCGTTCAGAACGGCACGCCGGCTCAGAGGAAGTTTGTAGACGCATCGGAGTACGACGAGTGGGAGTGCCCCGGCTGCGGAAGCATCAACCAGGAATACGTCGGTGTATGTTCCTGCGGCGAGAGAAAGCCGAGGACAAAGTGGTAATGCAGCCGCATATACCCGATCGGATCTGAATAATACGAAGGGGACGCAGACCTTCTGCGTCCCTTACTTATTGTAAACTATGTTCAACGAAACGGAGCGAGAAGATGAAAAAATGGAAGACGCTCAAGCCGCTTTACAAGGCGATCGTGTTTATTATACTCTCGGCGTTCTTCTTTGCGCTGATGAATATGTTCGTCCATATGTCGGGCGAGCTTCCGTCGGTGCAAAAGAGCTTTTTCAGGAACTTGATAGCCTTTATCGTTGCGGCAGCGGCGATCATAAAGAACAAGGTTCCTCTTAAACTGAAAAAGGACGCCGTTTTGCCTCTCATACTGCGCTCAGCGGCAGGAACGCTCGGCATTCTCTGCAACTTCTACGCGCTCGACCGTCTCGCGCTCGCCGATGCGTCTATCCTGAACAAGATGTCGCCCTTCTTCGTCATTGTTTTCAGTATCGTGATACTGAAGGAAAAGATAACGGTGCCGCAGCTTCTTATCGTTCTCGGGGCGCTCGTCGGCGCGCTGTTCGTCGTGAAGCCGAGCTTCTCAAACACGTCCGTGTCGGCGGCGTTTATCGCGCTGTTCGGCGGTATCAGCGCCGGCTTTGCATATACGATGGTGCGTCTGCTCGGCACGCGCGGCGTAAAGGGCGTGCTGATAGTCGCCTTCTTCTCCGGATTTTCCTGCCTCGTGACGCTGCCGTACCTGATTTTCAGGTACGCGCCCATGACGCTCTCTCAGTTCATCATACTGATATGCGCCGGGCTTGCGGCGGCAGGCGGTCAGTTCACGATCACGGCTGCATACACAAACGCCCCTGCGCGCGACGTCTCCGTCTACGATTACACGCAGATAATTTTTGCCGCAGCGCTTGGCTTTATCGCGTTCGGTCAGATACCCGATCTTCTCAGTTGGATCGGTTACACAATCATCGTCTCTATGGCGGTGCTTATGTTCCTTTACAATAAAAAACGCGCGGTCAGCGAGTAATACATAGAAAGGAGTGGTATGCAGCGCATTTGCGCTATACCGCAGCAATTATGGAAGAATCAAAAAAACAAAGCGTACCATTTACGGAAAAGCTGTTCGGCGGCATAAAGATGTCCTGGGTTAAGGTCGTCATTTTTACAGTCGCCGCGGCGCTGTTCACCGCCTCAATGCTTGTTATTCCGGTCACGGAGGGTACGTCGTTCCGCGAGATCGGAGTCGGCGTCGAGTGCTGGGTGCTTTTCGCCGTAATAATTATGACAAATTGTGAAAAGCCCCTCGAATCGGCTCTGAAAACATTTGTCTTTTTTCTGATAAGTCAGCCTCTCATTTACCTGTTTCAGGTTCCGTTCAGTGATCTTGGATTTGGGCTTTTCATGTACTACAAATGGTGGTTCATAGTTACACTTTTTACATTCCCGGCGGCGTTCGTCGGCTGGTATATCAAAAAGAAAAACTGGCTGAGCCTGCTTATCCTTTCGCCTGTCATTGTTTTGCTCGCCTATACAGGCACCTTGTTTATGAGAGAAACGTACTCTCACTTTCCCTTTTACCTTGTCTCGACGCTCGTCTGCTTCGGGCAGATATTCATCTATCTGTATGCGTTCTTCGACGATAAGATCCGGCAGATTATCGGGCTGATACTTGCTGTCGGTGCGGTGATCGTCGTTTTTGCCGTCGTGCCGAAGATCGACGCGACCATCGTTATTGCACTGCCGGATACGCCTGTTCTCTCCGAATCTGCTCATGCGTTCGTTGAGGACAAAAAGCTCTGCGGCGTTGAGGTCTTCAATGTGGAAAACGAAACGTTCCTGCGGACGCGCTTCGTCAATTACGGCTCGACGGTGCTCCATGTGACGGACAACTCAGAGAGCTACACATATTCACTTTCGCTTGAAGAGGACGAGCAGGCGCCGTCGATCAAGCTGGAAAGAACAGACAAATAGCAAAAAAAGCGGCGCATCATTTTCGGTGCGCCGCTTATGCTATGCTTTTTTTCGAGGCAGCCTTGCCGTCAGTTTTTCCTTGAAGATCGCTGCCATCTCCCTGCGCCCCTCCGCTGAGGATAGCCTTGAGAGAGGGAATTCTCCCGTTGCAGCGCGCACCATCACGACGATGTACGCCTCGCCGAGCGCCGCCGTCAGTGCGGAGGCCGTCGCTGCGGAGATAACGCCGCCGGCGATGCTCCCTGCGCCCGGTATCAGCTTCAAAAGCGCCGAGACGATCGACCGCCCCGCGGCTGTCGTGCCTGTCGTGCCGATCATGCTTGAAAGAATTGCCATCAGAGTTCCCTTCTGTATCGGAACGCCGAAAACCGTTGTAATCTTAGCGAGCATTGCGATCTGTTCGGGAACGAGAATGGCGGCGTCCGAAAACGGAATGGGAACGGCGCCCGTTACTGCGGCTGCCTTTGCGGCATTTGCCACCACCGCCTGCGCCTCCCGTTTTTTTATATCTATGCTCGCTTTCTGAACGGCTGCAAACGTATTCTGAAGCGCCGTCGGTATCAGGCTGTACATCACTTCCGCAAGCTCTTCAAGCCCGTACGATCTCTTTATCATGTCCGCGTCAAATTCGTAGTCTGCGGCGAGCACCGGCACGATCTTCTCGACCGGCAGATTTTCGCGCCGTATGACCTCCTCGAGCGCGCGCGCGTCCTTCGCTGAGTACGATTGAGTAAGAATGATGATAACGGGAACGCTGCACGTAACAGCCGCCGTCAGAAGCTCCTTCAAAAACGCGATCTCCGTCGGCTCGATCCGGTGAGACGGCGTCGCGATGCAGTACCATACGCAGTGTATCGCCTCGCTCACGGAGCCGCTGAAAATACCCTTGTGGACGAGCTTTTTGACATCGTTCAAGAGGTTTTCCGCCGAATGCTCTCCGCCCAGCTCAAGTCCCGGTGTGTCGTAGATCGTCAGCGGAAACCCCGGCTTGCTCAGAGGGCGGATATTCGCCGTGATCGGCTTACCCGTTCCGGTCGCCGCAAGGTTCTCGCTGAAAAGTGAGTTGATGAGCGTGCTTTTCCCGACGCCCGTTTTGCCGAGTATCAGGACGTTGAGCCTGTTCAGGCTGCTGTACTCCTTCTTCACGGCCTTGATGATCTCCTCCGCCATTGAAGCGGTGCTGAATTCTTCCATATTCATACCTCCCGGCTTTATTATATCATAATGCTCGCTTCCTTTCAATATCGCAAGGCTCGTTCGACGATTTTTTACAATTCTGCAATGATTCTCAATCTGTGCCGTATCCGTTCCCTTACGCCAAAATATTGCAAAGCCGCTGAAATAATAATTGTAAATTATAGTCAGCAAAATCAGACGCGGCGA
>CADAYJ010000082.1 GCA_902792115.1 uncultured Ruminococcus sp.
TCACTTGCTTCGCCCCCCTCTTTGGCACGCTTTTGGTGACTTTTGCCGTGCAGGAAAAGTCACTCGCCAGCCGCGGCGATAGAGCGGCGGAGGGGGAGTAAGAGATTAAGGGAGGTTTCCGTAGAAAAACGAAGCTGCGGTTTTCTAAAGATACTGAGTCGCGAATCGGTTATCGGGGGGCTTTCCGGTCGGTCTCGGCTGCCGCCGGCTCTGTGCTGTTGCCTGCGCACAAAAGAAGGTAATAAAAATCTCCTCCACATTTTTTCCGCTATGTCGCATTTCGGTATTGTGCAATCGCGAGATTTATGGTAGAATAGGTAATGAATATAGTTTTTCATTGATTTTTTGCTCTTTTCTGTGTGTGTTGACGCACAGTCGGCTGCGGCGGCGGTTTTTCGCCGTGCCGATCATCAGAAAAACTCTACCGAGAAACGGAGTGTGGTATATATGAATGCTAAAAAAACCGTGAAGACCGGCTCGGCAAGCGCCAAGTCAGGTAAGCCGGAGGAAAATAAGGAAGAAAAGGAAGAGAAGAAGACCGGGGAGTCCGCCGAAAAGGAAGAGAAGAATGCCGACGCTTCCGCCGAAAAGGACGAAAATGAGGCGGAGCTTTCGCCGCAGGAGATCGTATTGCAGCGCAGGCAGAACGTGACGGACGCACTGCGCGCCGTCGTCGTGGTGTTCGTCTGCCTGTGCGTGAACGTGTTCGGCGACTTCTTCGCCCAGCATTTCTCGCTGCCGGCGTGGCTCGACTCGTTCGGCACCGTGTTTTCGTCGTATTTGCTCGGGCCGCTGTGCGGAGCCGTCGTCGGCGTTTCCACGAATGTGATCCTCTCGTTCTGGGATCCGTCGTCGCTCGCCTACGCCGTGACGAGCCTGATGATCGCGCTGAGCATCGGTATCGCGGCGCGCAAAAAGTATTTTGACACATTCCACCACGCTATGACGGTGGCAGGCTTCGTTACGATCGTCTCCGTCGTCATTTCATCAATTCTCAATATCATCTTTACCAACGGCAGCACCGGCAACATCTGGGGCGACGGCGTGCGCGACTATATGCTGATGAAGGGGCTTCCCTCGGCGCTCGCGACGCTCATCGGCCAGCTTTACCTTGAATTCTTCGACAAGCTGCTCACGATCACCGGCTCGTTTTTCATTATCAAGCTGTTCAGGACGTTCAGGCACAGGCTCAGGGGCAAAAATGAGGATCAGAGTATCGTAAAGACCGTTTCGGCGGCTCTCGTTCCTGCTCTTGCGCTCGGCACGGCTGCGGCGGCTCTCGCGCTCTGTTCGCCCGTGAAGGCGTACGCCGATACGATAGGCGAGAGCAGCACGTCGTATATCCGCACCATCTACAACGCCGAGAACGGTCTCGACTGCGGACACGCAAACGACGTTGCGCAGACGAACGACGGAATTCTCTGGGTAGGCAGCTACGCCGGACTCTACCGCTACAACGGCAAGACGTTCCGCCTGATGAGCGAATTAAGCTCTGTCAAGAACGTAAACAGCCTGTTCGTCGATTCGGAGGGGCGTCTGTGGATCGGCACGAACGACAACGGCGTCGTCGTCGCTATCAATGAAAAGGAGTCCGACTCGCTTGACATCGACTCCGGGCTTCCCTCGAACTCCGTACGCTGCATTACGCAAAGCTCCGACGGCAGCTACTATATCGGCACGTCCGAGAGCCTGGCTGTTGTGCGCCTGCGCTCCGGCATTTCGGTCACGGCGACGCTCGACGACCTGCTTTACGTCAAGAAGCTCTCCGCCGACAGCAAGGGCAATGTCGCTGCCGTCACGGCAAGCGGCAAGCTGTACATTCTTCGCGGCGAAGAGATCGCCTACGAGATCCCCGAGCCTGTTGACACCGGCTACACCTGCGCCGTTTTCGGCGGCGACGATACGCTCTACGCCGGCACGGCGGACGGCAAGGTCATTCTGATGGAGATCGGCGAGAAGGAGGAGAAGAGGATCAGGACGATCCCATGCGGCGAACTCTCCGGTCTGAACGGGATCTACGTTCAGGACGACGACCACGCATGGGTGCTTTCCGACAGCGGCATGGGTACGATCACCTACAAAAAGGTGTACTCTCCGTTTGAAGCCGAGGGCTTCGACTTTTCACTTGAAAATATGACTGTTGACTACGACGGCAACGTGTGGGTGGCGTCGTCAAGAATGGGACTGATGCAGCTCACCGACTCCGTATTTACCGATGTTTTCGGCGACTACGGGCTTACACCGAGCGTTGTGAACACGACGGCGGAGAAGGACGGTATGCTGTATATCGGCACCGACAAGGGGCTTATCGTTCTCAACGAGATGAAGAAGAATGAGGTAAGCAGCGAGCTGACGGAGCTTCTCTCAGAGGCGAGGGTCCGCTGCATCGAGAAAGACTCGAAGAACAACCTCTGGATATGCAGCTACGGCAAGGGGCTTGTCGAGCTGAAGGAGTCCGGCGAGATCAAGGTGTACGACAGCGAGAAGGACGAGATCGGCTCGCGCGTCCGCGTGTGCATGGAGCTTCACGACGGCACGATCGCCGTCGGCGGCGACAAAGGGCTTTACTTCATCAGCGGCGACAAGGTTCAGAGCAAGCTG
This sequence comes from uncultured Ruminococcus sp., assembly GCA_902792115.1. Classification (GTDB taxonomy): domain Bacteria; phylum Bacillota; class Clostridia; order Oscillospirales; family Acutalibacteraceae; genus RUG592. Next base: position 2,602 of record CADAYJ010000082.1, read on the forward strand.
ATGTACGGCGAGCAGCTCGGAGCCGCGAAGATCCTCTGCCTCTACGAGATGCCGGACGGCTGCCTGCTGACCGGCACTGACGGCAACGGTATCGACGTCATAAAGGACGGCAAGCTGATCGGGCATTACACGCGCGAAAACGGGCTTTCCTCCGGCGTTATCCTGCGAATGGTCGGCGACGTTGACAAGAGCAAGGTCTTCATCGCGGCAGGCAACGGGCTGTGTTACCTCAGCGGCGGAGAGATCGCGCCTATCGACAATTTCCCGTATTCCAACAATTACGACATCATACTTGACGACGACGGCGAGGTCTTTATCCCCGGAAGCTCCGGCATCTACGTCGTTGACCGAGACGAGCTGCTATCCGGCAGACCGATGAACTACACGCTGCTCAACGCGCGCTCCGGTCTGCGCGGCTCGCTCACCTCGAACGCATGGAATCTTATCGACGACGAAAAAACGCTCTATATATCGACTGACAGAGGCGTATTCTGCGTGAATCTCGACAATTACAAGCAGAGCCGCCACTATTACAGAGTCATGGTGTCCGAGATCAAGCTCGACGGCGCGTCCGCACCGGCAAAGCAGGGCTTCGGAATGACGATCTCGAAGGACGTAAGCAGCATTGAGATCGTTCCGGAAATTGTCAATTACACGCTCGAAAACCCGACCATTTCGTACCGCCTCGAGGGCATTGATCAGGAGGACAAGATCGTTTCGCAGGATCAGATATCCCACATCGTGTACACGAATCTCCCCTCCGGCAGCTACGTTTTCCGTATCGCGATCCTCGATCCCGACACGGGGAAGCCCGTTGAGGAGAGCGTTTACGGCTTCGATAAGGAAACGGCGATCTACGACAACAGCTGGTTCCTCATTTACATGATAGTGCTCGGTCTGATATTCAGCGGCTGGCTCGCGTGGTTCGTAACGAGCAGAAGGATCCAGCACACAATGGAGATCCAGAAAACGAAGCTCGCTCTCGCGCTGCAGCAGGTTCAGATGGGCAACGAGACGATCCTCGCGATCGCGAAGACGGTTGACGCAAAGGACGCGCGCACGAGCCAGCACTCGCAGCGTGTCTCCGATTACTCCGTCATGATCGCGAAGGAATACGGCTTCTCCGACGAGGAGCTTGAAAACCTCCGCAAGGCGGCTCTGCTCCACGACATCGGAAAAATCGGTATCCCTGACGCGATCCTCAACAAGCCGGCGCGTCTCACGGACGAGGAATACGCGATCATGAAAACTCACGTCACGCGCGGCGCTGAGATCCTGAAGGACTTCACGCTCATCGAGCACGCCGGAGACGGAGCGAGGTTCCACCACGAGCGCTTCGACGGACGCGGCTACCCCGACCATCTTGAGGGAAAGAACATACCGCTCTACGGCAGGATAATCGCGATTGCCGACGCCTTCGACGCAATGACGGCAAACCGCGTATACAGAAAGCGGCAGGACTTCGACTACGTTATGAGCGAGCTGCACAAGGGGCGCGGAACCCAGTTTGATCCCGATCTGCTCGACATCTTCCTCAAGCTGATCGACGACAAGAAGATCGACATTGACGCGCTCTACGCCTCCGCCCCGGACGCGCCCGACGCAAAAAAGGACGACGCGAAAAAGGACGACGTGAAGAAGGACGAAGACAAGAAGGACGACGGCAAGGGAGATGAAAAGAAATGAAAAAAGAAAAATTCACCGCTCCTGCGGCGCTCGTCACGGCGCTTCTGACGATACTTCTTTTCCGCAGCTTATATAATCTCGGAATGAACCAGACGGTACACCTCGACCACGTGACGGTCGGCTACGTCTGCGAGGGCGACGAGGCAACGCCGTACAGCGAGAATTTCCTCCAGTCCGTTGACACGCTGAAAACGGAGTACGGCGACAGCATCACGATCATCGTCAAGGACAATGTTCCGGCGGAGGACGCAAAACAGGCTGTTGATGAGCTTATCAAGGCAAAGTGCAACATCATATTCTCGAACAGCACCGATTACGGCGAGACTGTCAAGAGCACGGCGCAGGCGAACCCGGATATCCAGTTCTGCCAGGCTGCGTGCAGCAACTCGAAGGACGAGCCTGCCGTATCAAACTACCACACCTTCATGGGCGAGATCTACGAGGGCTGGTACATCTCCGGGCAGGTCGCCGGGCTGAAGCTCAACGAGATGGTCAGCGAAGGCGTTCTGACGGGCGACAAGCTCGTCGGCTTCGTCGGCGCTTTCCCCTGCGAGGAGGTCATAAGCGCATACACGGCGTTCCTTCTCGGCGTTCGCTCCGAATGCCCCGACGCTCTGATGCACGTCCGCTACACCGGCGCGTGGTCCGATTACAATAAGGAGTATGAAGCGGCGCAGGCGCTCATCGGCGAGGGCTGCTCGATCATTGCGCAGAACTCCGACACGATTGCCCCGGCTATCGCGTGTGAGGAAGCATACGGGCGCAGACCTGTCTACCACATCAGCTACAACAAGGATATGCTCAACATCGCCCCTGCGGCGGCTCTCACCGGCACGAGGATCGACTGGTCGGCGTACATCACTGAGGCTGTCGAGGCAGTGTTCGAGAGCAAGAGGATCGAAGACGTCGTGAAGGGCAACGTCCACGGCAACGACGTCGGCGGCGGATTCAGGCACGCATGGATCAAGATCCTCGAGCTGAACCAGACGACGGCGCCGGAGGGCAGCGAGGAAGCGATCTTCGGCACGATCGAGGACTTCAAGCATGGCAAATGCCACGTATTCCTCGGCGACTACGTCGGAATCAATCCCGACGATCCGTCCGACACATGGGATCTCAACAAAGAATACATTGAAAACAAGGAAAGCTCCTACCCGACGTTCCACTACGTTCTGAAGGACGTTGTGATCGTGGACGGTGAGTAAAATCGCAATTGCGAGCGCCGCGCGCGAGATACGCAGGCGCTGAGAGCCGAGAGCTAAAAAACGAACCGTTTTAAAAGAAGAACCGATAGACACGAACACCTCCTGCGGAGGCAAGGCGTGTCTATCGGTTTTGTTGTCTTTTTTGCCGTGAAAGGCAGTAACACAGAACGCCGCGGCAGCCGAGACTCGACCGGAAAGCGCCCCGATACCGGCAATCTGGACTTATATCCTTTAGAAAGACGCAGCTCCGTTCCTCAACGGAAAGCTCACTCTATTTTCTCATTCTATCTATATATTAAATTGTTCCTCCGAAGGGGGTTTGGGGGGCGACCGGAAAGCCCCCCGATAACCGATTCGCGACTCAGTATCTTTAGAAAGACGCAGCTCCGTTCCTCAACGGGAAACCTCCAATAATCTCTTACTTTCCCTCCGCCGCTCTATCGCCGCGGCAGGCGATTTGCTTTTTATTTTTTAATTTTTGTGTCCGAAGGGGGCATGGGGGTGCGGTCTGCCAGTGGCAGACGTTGCCGCAAGGCAACAGCACCGACCGAGGCGGCAGCCGAGACCGACCGGAAAGCCCCCCGA
>CADAYJ010000083.1 GCA_902792115.1 uncultured Ruminococcus sp.
ATTCCATAGACTCGAGGATAACGGGGTTCTTCTCGTCGCAGAGCGTGTCACCCGTCGTTGTGTTCTTCAGACCGATAGCTGCGGCGATATCGCCGGCGTAGCAGGTCTGGATATCCTTACGGGCGTTTGCGTGCATCTGGACGATACGGCCGATACGCTCGTTGTTGTCCTTAACGGAGTTGTAGACAGTTGTACCTGCGTCGATCGTACCGGAATATACGCGGAAGAAGCAGAGCTTTCCGACGAACGGATCGGTCGCGATCTTGAACGCGAGAGCCGAGAACGGCTCGCTGTCGGAGGAGTGTCTCTCGATCTCCTCGTCCGTTTCGGGGTTGATGCCCTTGATCGCCGGAATATCCGTCGGAGCGGGCATATAGTCAATAACGGCGTCGAGGAGTTTCTGAACGCCCTTATTTCTGTAAGAAGTACCGCAGGTTACGGGAACCATTGTGTTCTCGATCGTGCATCTGCGGATAACCTTTTTGATCTCGTCGATGGAGATCTCCTCGCCTGCGAAGTACTTCTCCATGAGCTCGTCGTCCTGCTCTGCGACAGCCTCGATAAGCTCGTCATGGTACTTCTCGGCAAGCTCCTTCATGTCCTCGGGGATCTCTTCCTCTCTCATGTCCTTGCCGAGATCATCATAGTAGATGTCGGCCTTCATTGTGAGAAGATCAATGATACCCTTGAACTCGTCCTCTGCGCCGATCGGGAGCTGGATCGGAACAGCGTTGCACTTCAAGCGATCCTTCATCATCTGGACAACTCTGTAGAAGTCAGCGCCCATGATATCCATCTTGTTGACGTATACCATACGGGGAACCTTGTAGTTGTCAGCCTGACGCCATACAGTCTCAGACTGAGGCTCAACACCACCCTTAGCGCAAAGAACAGTTACGGAGCCGTCGAGAACTCTCAGGGAGCGCTCAACCTCGACCGTAAAGTCAACGTGGCCGGGGGTGTCAATGATATTGATACGGTGCTTGTCGTACTGGTGAGCGGAGCCCTGCCAGTAGCACGTTGTAGCAGCGGAGGTGATCGTTATACCTCTCTCCTGCTCCTGGACCATCCAGTCCATCGTGGAAGCGCCGTCGTGTGTTTCACCCATCTTGTGATTGATGCCTGTATAGTATAGGATACGCTCAGTAGTAGTCGTCTTACCGGCGTCGATGTGAGCCATGATGCCGATATTACGTGTTTTTTCAAGTGAGACTTCTCTTGGCATAGTATCCTCCTATTTTTGATAAAATATACATTACAGCGTGGATCACCATCTGTAATGTGCGAAAGCCTTGTTGGCCTCTGCCATCTTGTGTGTGTCGTCACGCTTCTTTGCAGCGCCGCCCGCACCGTTGACAGCGTCCATGATCTCTGCGGCAAGTCTCTCCTTCATCGTCTTCTCGCTGCGGAGTCTCGAATACTTCGAGATCCAGCGCAGACCGAGCGTCTGACGTCTCTCAGGTCTGACTTCCATCGGGACCTGGTAGTTCGCACCGCCGACGCGGCGTGTCTTTGTCTCGAGGACAGGCATTACGTTCTCCATTGCCTGCTCAAAAACCTCAAGCGGTTCCTTACCGGTCTTCTCACGAACGATGTCGAATGCACCGTAAACGATCTGCTGAGCAACACCCTTCTTACCGTCATACATGATGTTGTTGATAAGGCGTGTTACGAGCTTTGAGTTGTAAATCGGATCCGCTAAAACATCTCTTTTAGCGATAGAGCCTCTTCTTGGCATCTTTACTTCCCTCCTTCATAATTCAGAATGATATCATAGGTACTCGAAAGTGACAAACTCCCGTGCTGCCAATACAGAGGTATATATATAAACGCTCCGTATTGAGCCGAAATTATCTTGCAATAATTGTGGAATTGTCTGTTTCTTACTTACCTGCCTTCGGACGCTTAGCGCCGTACTTCGAGCGAGCCTGCATACGCTTGGCAACACCCTGCGCATCGAGCGTACCACGAACGATGTGGTAACGAACACCAGGCAGATCCTTAACACGTCCGCCACGGATCAGAACAACAGAGTGCTCCTGAAGGTTGTGGCCAACGCCCGGAATGTACGAGGATACCTCGATTCCGTTGGAAAGTCTTACTCTGGCGATCTTTCTGAGAGCCGAGTTAGGCTTTTTCGGTGTAGCAGTCTTAACGGCTGTGCATACGCCTCTCTTCTGCGGAGAGTTCTGGTCGATCGCTCTGCGCTTCTTGGAGTTCCAGCCCTTTAAGAGTGCCGGAGCCTTTGCCTTCTTCTCGGAAACCTCTCTGCCCTTGCGAACGAGCTGATTAAAGGTTGGCATTTTACGGATTCCTCCTTTCTTCGATAATAAAAAATAAGCAATCGCGGGGAAAAGGGTACACTTTGCCCCACGATTACTTATTTTACAATACCCGGCAAGAAAAGTCAACTGTTTTTTTGCGGGCTTATTATTGAAACAAATTTTCTCACAATACGTCATTTTTTCCGAAATCAGCAGTGTGATTTTGTGAAGTTTATGAGTACGTCCGGCGCTTTATTCGTGCCGTTTTTTGCTACTGAACGTATGAAGCGGAGGCGGTCTTGCCTATCGGTGAATCGGACGGCTCAAGACCGACCGTGTAGCGAAGGATCGAAAGGCTGTCGTTCGCGGTAACGCTGCCGTCGCTGTCAACATCAGCGACCAGAAGCTGAACGCCGTCAAGCTGAGTCAGCCCGACTGTGTAGCGAAGCGCGAGCAGTGCGTCGTCGGCGGCGATCGTTCCGTCGCCGGATACATCTCCGAGCATACCTGCGCTGCCCTTGTCCGTCTCGCCGCAAATGCTGCACCTGCGGACCGCATGACCGGGGTTGATGCCGTCTCCGGGAATGAATACCTCCTCGAAGCTGTGCTCGCAGTCTATCTCGAAGTTGAGTTCGAGCGAATCGCTGTAATTGCCTATGCCGGTTATCGTAGCCGTTGCCATTCCGGGCTTTGTGTTGTTCTTATACGTGACGGTGTAGTCAGTGCCGTTTGAGAGGATCACGTTGCTGAAAAGGACGATCGGCGAGGGTGTGAGCGGACTGCCCGTACACTTCTGCGCGGGAAGCGATCGGACGACGATCGTGCCGTCTCTGAACGAACGCGGGAGGATATCGAACTGGAATTTCGCCGTACCCTTGTATTTTCCGATGCCGGTCATGGTGATCGAAGCCGTACCGACCTTCTCGTTGTTCGCGTACGTTATGATGTAATCCACGCCCTCTATCAGAGCTATTCCGTCGGCGCTGGCGGAGGGCTTCGGCGTATAGGGCGCATTGAGCGGCGAATACGTAACCGGGTTGAGTATCTGCACCTCGTCGTTTGCGATGGAGATGCGTCCGTCGTTGGCGTCCGTTTCCTCGTCAAGCTCCGTAAGCTCTATATCCACCGTCTTCGGCGTAGATGTATCGGCGTCGGAAACGCCGTTTGTGATGTTGAATGTGATCTTGCCCATGCCGGAATAGTCGCCCATGCCGGTTATAAGGATATAGCCCGTACCGACAGCCGTATTGTTGAGATACGTAAGCGTATAATCGGTGTTTTCCGTCAGCGTCATGCCGTTGTGCGTAAGCGTGACCTCCGGCTCGACCGGCTTGCCCTCGTAAGGGAAATTGCGGCCGCTGATCGAAGCGGTGCATTCGGATATTTTGATGCCCGGCAGCCTTTCGACAAAATTGTCCTTATACGTAAAGCCGCAGACCTCGCAGGTGTGAAGATCGTAGCCCTCGCTCGTTGTAGTCGGGGCGATCGTCCTGGGATCTCCGAACGTGTGCGGCAGCGCCGGGATCTCGACCTCGACATTATGGTGGCACACGGTACAGTAGCCCTTTTTGATACCCGGCTCGGCGCAGGTCGGCTCTTTTACGACCTCCGGCGCCGTTTCAAAGAAGTGGTCGCAGTATATCTCGAACGGGATCTCGATCGAGCCGGTGTAATTGCCCGTGCCGCTGACGATCACCTTTCCCGTGCCGGGATCAATGTTGTCGGAATAGCTGATACTGTAATCAACGCCCTCCGTCAGAAGCACCTGTGAGCAGGTGATATCGGGCCTTGGCGTAATAGCTTTGCCGGAGTAATCGGCGCGCGGTATCTCGATGTACGCGATCTCGGGATCGGTCAGCGGCTTCGCCGTTATTTTGAAATATATATCCCTTGTGCCTCTGAAGCTGCCGGCTCCGTTCACTGTGATCTTTGCGTTCGTTTTTACTCCGCCCGTATTGTCCTGATACGTCAGCGTGTAATCAACGCCCTTTTTCAGCTCATTGCCGGCAAATGTCAGCTTCGGCTCCGGCTCGTAGCTTTTCTTTACCGGTGAGAAGACCTCGTCGGCAGGATTTTCAATCGCAGCGTCCGAAAGCTCCGCGTAAACGATCGCCTTGCACTGGTCGCTCTTGCTGCCGCACGAAGCGGTGATCGTCGCCGTTCCAAGCCCTGCGGCTCTGAGGCAGCCGTTTCTGTCTGCCGTAACGACCGATTCGTCCGAGGATTTCCAGACCACGTTTGCGTTACCGACGTTTTCGCCGTACCCATCCTTGACGACAACGCCGATATTTGTCTTCCCGGATCCGCCGGAGTCAAGGCGAATCTCCGCCGCCGGGAGCGTACTTCCTTCAACGGAAGAGACGCCTGTGATCGTGACGCTCGACGGAGTAAAGACGGTGACGGTGACGTTTCTCGAAAGGCCGGACGCCGTCGTCGCCTTAATATTCGCCTTGCCGACAGCAGCAGCCGTGAGATTCCCTTCATCATCAACCGACACCGCGTCCGCGTTATCGGACTCGATTCCGATTATATAGTCGTCGTGCTGACCGGGATCGCTGCCGCTCACAACGGGCTTTGCCACGAGCTTCTGCGTTGTTCCGGAGCTCATTGATATGCAGGAGGGAAGGGACGTCTCACCGTCCTCCTCAAAGAAGCTGATCGACTCCGCCGACCTGAGCACCTGGACGTAGAATGTCGCCGATACGGAAGGATCGAGAGCTGCGTGCGCCTTTATGACGGCTGTTCCCGAAGAGCTGCCGAGAATGGTGATGCTGCTGTCGTCCGATTCCACTACGCTCACGCAGTCGTTGCTGTTCGTAACGTCCCAGACGATCGTATCGTCGGGAACGCTGCCGTCGGCAGTTTTCAGCAAGCCTTCGATCCTGATTTGATTCTTTGTGAAAAGGTCTATCGTACTGCCGTCGCCAATACCGACGCTGTCCTTGTCGCCCTTATTATGCTTATATTGCAGCGAAACGCTGTCCGCCTCTTTTCTCGGCCCGACCTTCAGTCTGATCGACTTTGTTATCTTTGAATTTACAGACGTCACCGTCACGTTCGTCGTACCCTCGGAGAGGCCGGTGATAACCGCCTTCGTATCGGACGTTCCCTCTCCGCTGTTCATTGACTTGACAGACGCTATACTCGGATTCTCAACGATCCACAAAAGTCTCTCGTTTGCGTCCGACGGCGTCAATTCGGCAGTGACCTCCGTCGAAACTCCGACGCGCGTCTCAGCCGACGAGCTGACCTTGATATCCGTCGCATTCAGCACTACATTTATCTCGACGCTCGCTGTGACATCGGCGCTTTCTCCGCAAAGCGTGAGGACGGCTTTTCCCTTCCCCTCGGCATACAGGAAGCCGTCGTCCGATACCGTAAGGACTCTTTCGTCGCTGGACTCCCAGTGCATCTCGTCTGTCGCGCCGTCATATCCATCGCCGGAATATGCAGCATCTGTCTCGTATTCCACCTGGAACGTATCCCCTACGGAAAGCTCCGTCGGAACGCTCGTAAACCTGACTGCGGTAGCCGGGTTTTCCTTTACGATGTCAATATGTATCAGCTTCGGCATCGTTTGAACAAGCTCCTCCGATTCTGACATATTTTCATTTTCGTCTAAAACGTAGACCTTCTTTTTTCCCATGATCATTTCACGAGATGATGTTTTTGTCGGCTTGCAGCGGGCAACGAGAGTCACCTCTCCCTCGGACAGCGCTTCAAAGCATCCATACTCATCAACAAAAGCATCCGACGATACCGTACCTTCACCTTCGGAATAAT
>CADAYJ010000084.1:0-11850 GCA_902792115.1 uncultured Ruminococcus sp.
GGACGAAGGGGTAGACAATGAGCATAGGCAGCATGGAGAGCGTAATGCTGGCTGCCTTGACGTTTTCAGGCGTCATCTGTGTGGTGGAGCCTTCCTCTGCAGAAATGGCAATGGATTCGATCATCTGCTTGAGTGTCATCTGCACAGTATACAGGCTGGAGCGGTTGATGTAGTAGCGCGGCTTGATGCCCTTGTGCTTATGCGTGCAGATATATCTGAACAGATGCTCGCCGTTGTCGTTAGCCTTGTTTACACGGTCGGAGATAAGCCACAGCTTGTTCTTTTTGAAGAAGGGATAGAGCGCGTTGTGCATCACTCTCCACTTGATAAGGTAGCCCTTATTCATCGTGATGAGCGTACGGCGATACTTTCTCTCGAGCTTGTCTTTCAGGGACGCCTTGTAGGGAACGATATCGAGCGTTTTCTCCGTCGTTGTGATTATCCTTTTGCCGAGCACGCGATAGCCGCCCTCAACGTCCGGAACGTGGGAAAACTTGCCGAAGCCGAAGGAAATATTGTTTGTGTATTCCTTCACCTTGAGGAAAAGCTCGAGGTGATTCTCGGAGTGCTCGTCGCCGATCGGGATCTCGAATTTAAGACCTCTGCCCTTGTAGATAACGCCGTCGATGCCGACCTCGTCGAACATCGGGCAATCGTAGTATTCCGGGCGGTACGTCTTTCCGCCGGAAATGATGTAGTAGTCGTAGAACTCCTCCGGAAGCGCGCAGTTGTCCTTACCGTCGAGATAGAGGACGTTGTCCTTGATCTCAATGAAATAGAAAATAGCAAGCGTCTTGGCGCTCTGGAAATTCATTACGGAGAAATTGTTGTAAAGCATTCTGTTGTGGTCGAAACTAAGATCGTAGCGAACGTCCTTCCCGTGCTTAAGGCTGAGCGCATACATCTTCATGTTTACGAACATGATCTTGTGCTGGAGAATAACGATATCGGATATCTCGGAGAGAAGGCCGACAAGCGAGTTTCTGTACTCCTCGTACACCTCTTCGGAAAGCACGGACTTGACGGGCTTCTGGATCCGCCACTGAATATCGTACATAACCATGTACTGAATATATTCAATGACACGTCCGTAACGCTTTTTCGACTGTTCATACATATCGCGCAGGAAGTACTTTGTCGAATCGGCGAAGTAGCTTTCGGACTGCAGCTCGTTCTGGAGAGCGGACGTCTCCTCCACTCTCTTTCTGTAAAGGTGAACGGCCTCCCTGACGACGCCGAGCGTGCATTTATCGAGAATAATGGAGTTTACGAACTGAGCGTCCTCTCCGTATTTGAGCTTCGTTGAGAATCGGTGGTCTCCGATCGCGTCTGCCTTGATGAAGGAGCCTGTTACGTCCATCTGGATAAACTCATAGTTTACAAAAAGGTCTACGAGCTTCGTCTCCTTGAAACGGTAGTCGAGACGGTGGAAGCTGTTTCTTGCGCCGAAGAATTTCTTTCTTGCGGCAACAACGTCCGTTTCGTCGTAATGCTCGTCGAAGAACTCCTTGATATAGGCGAAAGCGTCCTTCTCCCAGCAGTCGTCGGAATCGAGGAAATTGACGTATTTGCCCTTGATGTAAGGGATACCCTCATTTCTCGCGGAGCTTACGCCGCCGTTCTCCTTCTTTACGTAAACGATATTATCCGGATACTTCTCCTGATATTTCTTGCAGATCTTCTCGCTGTTGTCGGGGCTGCCGTCGTTTACGAGAATGATCTGGATATTTTCCTCGAAACCTATCGTTTGACCGATAACGGAATCAAGTGTTTCCGCAAGGTACTTTTCGACATTATATACCGGGATGACCACGGAAAAAACGAACTCTCTTTTCTTCTCCATTTTTACACCTCAATATTATTTCGTATCACTTTTCAAATCCGGACTTTTCGGGAAGCAGCTTCTCGAATGCGTCGATCACCTGCTGCTTTTGCAGCTCGAAGTTGGTCGTGTTGACCGTATCGTTGATGCAGATCTCTTTGTATCGCCCCGTTTCGATCGACCTGAGCAGCTCGTCGAAAAGGGAGTCCTTTATGTGGAAGCATCTTCCTTCCGATGTACCCATCGGTACAGCAATTCCGGAGGCAAGCTGCCAGTATTTGTACACCCACTGGTTGACGTTGTTTTTCGTGCGGAATTTGTCTCTGCACGTTGCGTCCATTATCTCGCCTTCAAGCTCCCAGAGCGTTTCGCACGTACTCTTCAGGAAGCGTGACGGAAGGTGATCGTAATACATACCGGGGAACCACGGCCAGAGCGTGAGCGCCGTCGTTTTGATCACGCGCTTTACGCCGTTTTTCGGGGTAAACCACTTGCCGCGGTTTTTCTTCATCGCTTCGCGCCTGTCGAAATGAGCATTGATGATCTCTATATCGTTGCCGTTGAAGTGACCGGCGCTCGTTTTCCCGAAGAAGATACAGTCAAGGCCGTATGTATCGCGCGGCTTGCCGTCCACAAAGAAATCGGTCGGCTCCACCGGCGCGGTGATAAACATATCGTCGTTGAAGTAAACGAACTGATCGGCAAGCCCCTTGATGCGGTGAAGGTTAAGCTCGATCGTGTTCGCGTTGAACGTCGGAAGGTACTCCGCCGGGATATAATCCTTGTGATTCACGACGTTCAGCTTCGGGTTCGTCGTATCGAGCCACGGCGGAAGATGCCCCCACGTAACGAAGTGAATTTTATTTACCCACGGAGCGAATTTCTCGACAGCGCGGAACCAATACTGCAAATTGTCCCAGCTGCGGTAACGCACTATCGTAGAATCACCCGTTTTGTTTGATTTATCGTAGAGATTTTTTTCCTTCTGCCATTCCGGATCGTTTCCGTCAACCCAGATCATGACGAAATCTATCTTTTCCAAGGGTAGACCTCCTTACTTATATGATGCAAGTAATTTTGACTGATGATTCAGAATTTTCTTTGTCGCTTTCTTGACCGCGCTGTCCCAACGCACCAGCTTCTTTATCCCCTCGACGCCGAACGACATTGCGAGCGAGGAAGCTGTCATGAACAGGAAAATAACGATCGCGTATCTGAATGAATACGTGAATTTCGGGAACCATACCGCTCTTACAAAGGTGTGCAGAAAGAAGATGTTTGAGGAATGCCTGCCGAAAAATCCCAGCACAGTGCTTACAACCGGGATATCGCTCACAAACTCATACAGATAATAAACGAAAAAGACCGGAAGGATACTGCTGATGCAGTAAAAGAATTTCTCTGTGCACCAGGACGTCCGTCTCAGCACGAAAAGGAACGCGAGAAGAAGCGTTAAAACGGCAAATTTGATCAGTCTGCCGAGTATTTTATTCTTGCAGACCGACACGCTCCTGAGCTTCTCAAGTATGCCGTAATCTGCGAACACAACGCCGAGGGGTATCGTGAGCAGCCACCTCGTCATGTTTGTAAGATTCGATCCCTTTAAAAAATCGGGGAAAAGCAGCACCGGAACGACCAGGTACGGAACGATGCAAAGCGCGCCGAATTTTTTGTGGAGCGCAACGGTAAACGGTATCAGAACAATGATAAGCAGCGCGAAGCTCATGTACCACCATGTTCCGATCATCGTAGGCGTATTGAAAAAGGCGGATACGCCGAACATATCGAATATCAGGTTCAAAACGGCGGACGCGCCGCTTCCGTGCGGCGTTTTCCCGGTGACAAAAAAAGAAACGGAAACGCCTATCACAAACGGGATAAAGAATGCCGCCTCCAGGGAAATGATCCTCTTTGTGACAAATTCCATATACTCCCCGGCGCTTGCATCAAGCTGCGGATGCTTATACCGGAGCGTCCTCGTAAGACCGTACGCGGATAAGAAGGCGAACATTCCGACGCAGATATTCATGCTTTCAAAGATCGCAAATGCCAGATCCTGCGAGATAGGAAAGAAAGAGACATCGCAGCCATTCAGCCTGTCTGCCGAAGAAAAACAGTGATATGCGATCAAAAACAAGATAGCCACGCCTTTTGCCACTGCCGTATCCTTTTTTGAAAACTCCATTGAGTATCCTCCATCAAGCCCTGCAAATACACTTTTTTTCAAAAGTAAAGGCCTTTCATAAAAGAAGCCATGCGGCTGCCGGAACAATGTCCGGCGTCAAAAGGCGCTCATAATGATCCGTTATTAATTGTAACATAAGAACAAATGATTAACAAGTGTCAAACCACACAAGAAATTTGCCGTTTTCAACAGAAAAACCATCTCAAATTCAGTAAAAAACAATAAACGAACGCGGTCAATTTCAAACGCGGAGTTGCAAGAATACCTGAGCAATGATATAATTAAGCAGAGAGGTGACGCAAGCAATGGATAATAAAGAGAACAAGACGAAGAGAAGGGGGCTTGACGCCATGTTTATCGTACTCGGGTGCGTTTTTGCACTGCTGTTCGCCGTTTTCGCGCTGCCGATGCTCGGCTACGTTCTTAATATCGGAAACATACTCGGAATGCTCTTCTGCGCTCTGATGATGTTCGTCACGTTCGGGCACAGGCTCGTAGGGCGCGCCGTTTCGGCTCTTTGGGGCAGCGCGGCAGGCAAGGTCGTCGTCTGCGCCGTACCTGTCCTGTTTGTGCTGGGCTTGATCTACGTAATATTCCTCACGGGGCTGATAGCAGGAACAAACCGCACGAAGCCCGATCCCGAAGCGACTGTGATCGTGCTTGGCTGCCAGGTGCGCGGCGACCACCCCTCCCTCATGCTCTGGCAGCGCATCAACGCTGCCGCGGAATACCTTGACGAGCACCCCGACGCCGTCTGCATCGTCTCCGGCGGAAAAGGCGACGACGAGCAGATAAGCGAGGCTCAGTGTATGTTTGACCATCTGACGGCGAAGGGCATCGCACCGGAGCGAATAATCATGGAGGATCGCTCGACTAACACGGTCGAGAATATCGCTTACTCAAAGGAGATAATCGAGCGCGAGGGGCTTTCGGAAAAGACAGCTATCGTCACCGACATTTTCCACGGCTACCGCGCTTCGCGCATTGCGGCCGATGCCGGGCTTGAATGCGGCAGCATACCGGCGCCGGTTTCGTGGTATCTGCTGCCGACGTTTTACGTAAGAGAGCTTGTGGCGATAACGGCGGTGTTTTTGGGGCTTGCGTAACAAAGCCGACGTTCGCCGCTGCCGGCAGGAGATTCCCCGTATCACCTTGCCGGACGGCATACACGGCATCGCTTAAAGACGTCATAATAATATAATTTACGAAAGGAAGTTGTTTTATGAAACCGGAGGAAAGGCTAGTTTCACTGCTCGCCGGGAAGGGCATGAAGATCGCGGCGGCGGAAAGCTGCACCGGCGGCATGATATCTCAGATGATAACGAGTGTATCGGGCGCGAGCGCCGTCTTCGAGTGCGGCATTTGCTCGTACTCCAACGCCGTCAAAATGAAGGTACTCGGCGTACCTGAGGAGACTATCGCGCTTCACACCGAGCTGAGCCTGCAGACGGCAGAGGCGATGGCTCTCGGTGCGGCGGCGCTCTCCGGAGCCGATATCGGAGTTAGCACAACGGGCGTTGCAGGGCCGACCGGCGGAACCGCCGAAAATCCCGTCGGCACCGTTTACATTGCGGTAACTTGCAGGGGAAGGACGTTCTCCGAAAAGAAGAATTTCAACGAGGACAAAACCGCCGACCGCGACACGATCCGCCGCCGCTGCAGCGAATACGTCCTTCAAAAGGCGGCTGAAATCGCGGAGAGCTATTACTCAGACAACTGAATAATCGTACAAAGTGTTCTCTGTGACTTCTGCCGGGGCTTCTCGCGTCGGCGCGCGCCGACAGGCAACAGTACCAACCGAGGCGGCAGCCGAGACCGACCGGAAAGCCCCCTGCATATATCTGAAAAACTTCAATTAATTATCTTTAGAAAACCGCAGCCTCGGTCTTCTACGGAAACCTCCCTAAACCTCTTACTCCCCCTTCGCCGCTCTATCGCCGCGGCAGGCGAGTGACTTTTCCTGCACGGCAAAAGTCACCAAAAGCGTGCCAAAGAGGGGGGCGAAGCAAGTGAACCTGTGGTGGTGCTTCGTCCCCCTCTTTGGGATCTCCCCCCTGAGATGCTGTCCGGGCTTTATTGATGAGGGCTGGTCGGAGTAGGCGCTCGCAAGGCTCGCGATATTCTCATTCTATCTTTATAAATATTTCGTGCCTAAGGGGGCTTGTGGGTGCGGTCTGCCGGTTCTTCTCGCAGCCCTTCGGCATCAAAAGAACGGAAGATACTTGCAGAAATTGATCACGCCGATAGTCACGACGGCTTTCCGCCCTTGGCAGCGCGAATGGTTACAATATTGAAGTTGAATTGGCTCCCCGTTTTTGGTATAGTATATACGTATTATTACGCGATCTCGGAGAGAGGGGTGAGCGCGGTGCTCAGGAACAGCGGATTCGGGATCTCACTGCTTATTAATATCATAATAATCTGCCTTTGGGTGTTTCTTTCAAATGTTATTGCAGGTCATATCGGGCCGAAGCACGTCGATTACAGGAAGTTCCCGTTTCGTATCGGAGATTTTGAGAAGCACGGAAAGTTTTACACGGAGAATTTCGACATTGAGAGCTGGTATCAGTTTCTCCCGGCGAAGTACAACAGGATCGGCATAACGGAAAGCCTTCATTCTCGGTATGCTCGTGATACTCGCGAACCTTCCGTTTATCGCGGCGAGCCGATACTGCCGGTGTCTGATCTTGAACGAGCTTGTGAGAAAGCGCAAGGAGCTTGAGCAGCAGAGCATTCGCGCCGTGGAGTCGCCGAACGTCTTTGACCTCGATCTTTTCTGACGGAGGCTTTAGTATGGCATGGTTTTTTACAGACGGCGTTGACGCGCCGCTCCATATTATCACAGGCGAGAACGCGCGGCACATCTCGCGCTCGCTCCGCATGAAGTGCGGCGAGGAGCTGACGATCTGCGACAGCAGAGGCGTTCGCCACGACTGCGTTATCGAAAGCATAGACAGCGACAGCGTGACGGTGCGTGTTGTTTCGTCGAAAAGGTGCGAAAACGAGCCGGACAGAAAAGTCACTCTGTATCAGGCGCTCACCAAGGGCGAAAAGATGGAGTGGATCATACAGAAGGCGGTCGAGCTTGGCGTGACAGAGATCGTACCCGTTATGACGGCGCGGTGTGTTTCGCGCCCCGACGATAAGTCGATGAAGAAGAAGCTCGAGAGATGGAACAAGATTGCGCTTCAGGCGGCAATGCAGTCAAGGCGCGGTATCGTTCCGAAGGTAAGCGCGCTTATAACGTTCGGAGAGGCGGCAAAGCAGTCCGGCAAAACGGCAGTCGTGTGTTATGAGCTTGGCGGCTGTCCGCTCGGAGAAGCACAGCAGCTCTCCGGCGGAGATATATCTCTCTTTATCGGCAGCGAAGGCGGCTTCGAGC
The DNA here is from genome assembly GCA_902792115.1 of uncultured Ruminococcus sp. Classification (GTDB taxonomy): domain Bacteria; phylum Bacillota; class Clostridia; order Oscillospirales; family Acutalibacteraceae; genus RUG592. Next base: position 7,390 of record CADAYJ010000084.1, read on the forward strand.
AGAGCGAGGTAAACCTTCTTCTCGCAAACGGCGGCACTGCCGTGACTCTCGGAAGCCGCATACTCAGAGCGGAGACAGCGCCCCTCGCAGCTCTATCCGTCATAATGTACCTTACAGGCAACATGAGCGGCGGCAGAAGACGCAGCGCACCGACAGGCGGCGACTGGCGCGGCGAAGAATAAAAACCCGAAGGCAGTAATGCTGCTTTCGGGTTTTTTCATCGCTGTTTATTATTGACCTTCCGAAGAGCTTGTCGCTTCGGAGACCTCGTCGTAATAGTCTACATAGTCAAAGCGGCTCTCGTAGTCCTCCGCGTCGGATTCTGTGCTGCTGCCGTCACTATCGTCCCAGAAGGGATCGGACTCCCAGTTGCCGTTGCTGTCGCCGTCGGAGGTCGTGTCCGAAGTCCGGCTCGGATCAAGATCGGGATCGTAATCCTTGAAATCGGCGATAACGAGCGACGAGCTGTCGAAGCTCCAATCGCTGCGAGCCTTTGAAAGAAGGCTGTTCGACGTGTCGTTCGTCACGTCAACTGTCACGATAAAGCCGTCGATATTGTTGCCGGAGACGGTATACGGGCACTTCTTGGAATCGGCCGGAACGGGAACGTCTGTGTTGTTGAACGCCTCGAGCTTCGGCACGTAGTATACGATCCACTTGCCCTTTGTACCCTTGTCGATCAGCAGACCGCCCTTGTCGAACGTGTAGTCTCTGAGACCTTCGATATACTCCTCAAAGCAGAGCTTTTTATCCATGATGAACGTCGCGTGAGGCACACCGACGTAGCGGAAATGCCACGCCTCATAGCCGATGCCGGTGATGTTCGTCTTGTCATGCGGATAGCGCAGGATAAAGCCGTAGTCCTGGCAGTTCTTCGTGAGCCACTCGTACTCGCCCTCGCCGTCAAGCTCGATCATCTCGCCGTTGTAATTGTAAGCGGCTGTGTCGAAGCAGTAGCCTGTCTGGTGCTCGGAGTAACCCGGAACAGCGACGTAATACGCCGTTGACTGTTCGCCGGTGCGCTTGACGGACTCCTTGTAGATCTTCGTCTGCGCCTCCTTGCTGCGGTACGAGCTGGAGATAAGGATCGAGGTCGGCCCCTGAGCCTTCTTAAACTCATCAAAAAAGCTGTTGATCGGCTCGACTATCGACTCGTTGATAAGCATATCGTCGTCCTTGACGCCGATCGAATTGCTCGCGTTATCGTAGATATTCACCAGGTTTTCTCCGTCTATCATCGACTGATACCGGTAGTTGACGAGGATCAGCGAGCCTTTGTACACGTCCTCGTTGAGTACGGTGATCAGGCGGTAGTCTGCCGGGAGATTGCTTTTCTCCTCGTATGCGTTCGGCGAGACAGCCTGAGAGCTAAGCCCCGAGGTGGAGTCGCCTGCCGAAGCGCCGGACGCCGCGTCTGAATCTGTATTCTTTGCAGCGGGCTTGCCGCTGAGCGCGTTGATGTTGTGCCCGGAAACGAGCATGGTCGCAATGCCCGATATGAAGATCACCAGAACGATCAATGCCAGAAAACCGCTTGGTATTGACTTTTTTTCTGCTTTTTTCATAGTCGTGCCTCCTTGTGCGTTAATTGTGATGTATCATCAGCCGATGATCACCTTTCTGTACGCCTTCTTGCCGCGTCTTACCATAACGCCGTCCTTTGCGCGAATATCGTCGGCCGAGACCGCTGCTGCGGGATCGGAAACCTTCTCGCCGTCTACGGAAACGCCGCCCTGCTGGACGTTTCTCCTCGCCTCGCTCTTGGACGGTGCAAGACCTGCCTTAACGAGCAGATCGAGGATATTCAAAGCGCCGTCGGTGAAGTCGTCGTCCGAAAGCGTTACTGTCGGAACATTCTCGCTCGAAGCGCCGCCGGCAAAAAGCGCCTTCGCTGCGTTCTGAGCCTTTACTGCCTCTTCCTCGCCGTGAACCATCTTTGTCGTCTCGAATGCAAGGATCTCCTTTGCGCGGTTAAGCTCCGCGCCCTCGAGCTTTTCAAGCTCCGCGATCTCCTCGAGCGGCAGGAACGTGAGCATCTTGAGGCACTTGATAACGTCGGCGTCGCCGGTGTTGCGCCAGTACTGGTAGAACTCGTAAGGGCTTGTCTTTTCGGGATCGAGCCACACGGCGCCCTTCGCCGTCTTGCCCATCTTCTTGCCCTCGCTCGTAAGAAGGAGCGTTATCGTCATAGCATAAGCGTCCTTGCCGAGCTTTCTTCTGATAAGCTCCGTGCCGCCAAGCATATTGCTCCACTGGTCGTCGCCGCCGAACTGCATATTGCAGCCGTAATCCTGATAGAGCTTGTAGAAGTCGTAGCTCTGCATGATCATATAGTTGAACTCGAGGAAGCTCAGCCCCTTCTCCCAGCGCTGCTTGTAGCACTCTGCGGCAAGCATTCTGTTTACGGTGAAGTGTGTGCCGACGTCGCGCAGAAGCTCCACGTAGTTGAGGTCGAGAAGCCAGTCGGCGTTGTTGACCATGAGCGCCTTGCCGTCGGAGAAATCTATGAATCTGCTCATCTGCGCCTTGAAGCACTCGCAGTTGTGCTCGATCATTTCCTTTGTAAGCATCTGGCGCAGATCTGTTCTGCCGGTCGGATCGCCGACCATACCTGTTCCGCCGCCTACAAGAGCGATCGGCTTGTTGCCGCCCATCTGAAGCCTTTTCATCAGGCAGAGCGCCATGAAGTGACCGATATGGAGGCTGTCCGCCGTCGGATCAAAGCCGATGTAGAACGTAGCCTTGCCGTTGTTGATAAGCTCACGTATCTCCTTTTCGTCCGTGACCTGAGCGATCAGTCCTCTTTCCTGTAATTCTTCGTACAATCCCATCGAATATGTTCCTTTCACATCTTGATTCGCGGGGATAGATATAAACAATTCCCCAAATATACAAGCATATTATAACAGATTACAAATTGTAATTTGTTACGAAATTGTTACGAGAAGCGCTGAAATATTAAGAAATTGTTAATTTATTACGATTTTGTAATTTTTGTCGTCTTCAGCCGTCTTCCTTTCATTATTATAAACATATTTGCGGTCACAAACAGGTGAACATTAGAAGCATTTTAGAAAATAAAAGGCCTTATTGACAATAATCACACTTCGGTACTATAATACTTTTTGGACACGACAAGCGGCTTTTTAAAAGTGCATGGAAGGTTGTGTATCATAGGTAAATAAAGCGAAGGAGTAATGAAATGAACGTAAAGAAATCGGCGGCGGTTCTGCTCGCGGCTGCAATGCTCGCTTCTTCATCGGGCGCGGCTCTTGAGGCAAGCGCGGCACAGCCGTACGCTGCATCATACGCATCTGCTGTACAGCTCTCAGGAGACGGAGAAGAACTCGTCTACGGCGACTTTGAGTACATAGTCAACGAGGACAACACTGTCACGATCACGAAATACAACGAATCCTCGAAGGAATTTACAATTCCCTCCGAGATCGACTCAAAGCCCGTCACTGTGATCGGAAAGAAAGCATTTGAAAAGACGAACGTTCGCTCGATCACTCTCCCCGACAGCGTCACAGCGATCAACGAGGACGCCTTTTCCAAATGCGAAAGCCTCTCGAGTGTCGTTCTTCCAAAGGGGCTTAAAACGATGCAAAGACATATTTTCAGCGGATGCGGCAACCTCAAGGAGATCACGATCCCGAATACGCTCGAAAGCGCCAGCGTCAACTGGTGGGGCGCATTTACAGGATCGTCCATCGAAAAGGCGACCTTTGAGGACGGCATAACGAGAATACCCGGATATATCTTCTCAAGCTGCAAAACACTGAGTGATGTCGTTATCCCGGATTCCGTGACGGAGATCGGCGGCAATGCGTTTTCCAACTGCCAGTCTCTCAGAAAGATAGACCTCCCAGATTCGATAACAACGATCTGCGGCGAAGCGTTCAACGGTTGCGAAGTCCTCTCCGAACTGACACTCCCGAAGGAGCTTGCCGAGATGAGCAACAACACATTCGGAGGCTGCACGAGCCTGAAGGAGATCACTATCCCGAAGACGCTCACAAAGGCGAGCTTCTTTACAACGGGTGCATTCCATAAATCCGGCTTGCAGAAGGTCACGTTTGAGGACGGCATTACCGAGATACCGGCTTACATCCTTGAAAGCTGCAGCTCTCTTAACGAGGTCGTCATTCCCGATTCCGTCACCAAGATCGGCAAGGGCGCGTTTTACAACTGCGCAGCTCTAAAGAAGATAGCTCTCCCCGATTCCGTAATACAGATAGGCGGCGACGCATTCAGTTACTGCGAAGCGCTCTCCGAGGTCACCCTCCCGAAGGAGCTTACCAAGATGAGCAGCGATGTTTTCGGAAACTGCACGAGCCTTAAAGAGATCACTATCCCGAAAACGCTCATAAAGGCAAGCGAGTACACTTCCGGCTCATTCCGGTATTCCGGCTTGCAGAAGGTCACGTTTGAGGACGGCACGACGGCAACCCCTTCTTA
>CADAYJ010000084.1:11952-12529 GCA_902792115.1 uncultured Ruminococcus sp.
CGCATTCAGTTACTGCGAAGCGCTCTCCGAGGTGACCTTCCCGAAGGAGCTTACGACAATGGGCAGCAGCTCCTTCGGAAACTGCAAGAGCCTTAAAGAGGTCAATATCCCGAAATCGCTCACAAAGGCAGGCTCCAATACAGCCGGCTCGTTCATGTACTCCGGCGTGCAGAAGGCGACGTTTGAGGACGGCACGACGGCAACCCCTTCTTACATCTTCTCCCGCTGTGAAAACCTCAGCGAGATCGTTATCCCGAAGTCGGCAGCGACTATCGGCAAGGATCTGAGAGAAGGCAGCAACAGAGCCGTTATCTACTGCTACAAGGATTCCTCGGCGCACGCTTACGCCGAGGAGAACAAGTACCCCTATGTGCTGCTCGACGGCGACGCCTCCAAGATCTTCTACGAGGAGAACCTCGACAAGACCGAGCCGGAGACGGACTCCGACGAAGCAGAAACAGATTCCGACGAGACTGATATTGAGTCCTCCGACACCGAAGCTACCGACGTTGAGGCTTCCGACGTTGAGGCTTCCGACACCGAGACTACCGACGTTGAGGCTACCGACGTTGAAGCT
>CADAYJ010000085.1 GCA_902792115.1 uncultured Ruminococcus sp.
TGCGGAGATCTTCGTCTTTCGTTTCTGTCGCTCGAGGTGAGGAAGTCGAACGAGGCGGCGATCGCGCTGTACCGTTCGTTCGGTTGTGAGGTCGCCGGGGAGCGCAGGCGGTTTTACAGGGATCCGCCGGAGGACGCATATATCATGACCGTATATTTTGAAAGCTGAGTGGTGTATCATGCAGAATAACAGTGATATTAAGAATATGAAAATACTTGCGATCGAAAGCTCGTGCGACGAGACGGCGGCGGCAGTCGTCGAAAACGGGCGGACGGTGCTGTCAAACGTCGTCGTTTCGCAGATCGCGGAGCACAGGCAGTACGGCGGCGTCGTGCCGGAGATCGCGAGCCGAAGGCACGTTGAAGCGATAAACTCCGTCGTCGAACAGGCGCTCTCCGACGCGGGGCTTGCGCTTTCGGGCGTTGACGCGCTCGCCGTGACGTATGCGCCGGGGCTGATCGGCGCGCTGCTCGTCGGCGTGAATTTTGCAAAGGGGCTTTCGTACGCAGCAGGTCTGCCGCTGATCCCCGTCCATCACCTGCGCTCGCACATCGCGGCGAATTACATCACGACGCCGCAGCTCGAGCCGCCGTTCCTCTGCCTCGTCGTATCGGGCGGACACAGCCACATCGTCGCCGTTGACGGCTACACGAAGATGAGGATAATCGGCAAAACGCGCGACGACGCCGCCGGCGAGGTCTTCGACAAGGTAGCGCGAACAATCGGTATGCCGTACCCGGGCGGCGTGAATCTCGACAAAAAGGCGGAGCTTGGAAACGACGCGGCGTACCCGATGCCGCACCCGAGGCTCGCCGACGCGCCGTACGATTTCAGCTTTTCCGGGCTTAAAACGGCGGCGCTCAACATTATCCACAACGCGCAGCAGCGAGGCGAGGAGGTAAACGCCGAGGATCTCAGCGCGTCTTACAGGCGCGCCGTCGTTTCCTGCCTCACGGAGAACGTGCTCAAGGCGGCGCACGACTTCGGCTACCGCAAGCTCGTCATAGCAGGCGGCGTTTCGGCGAACTCGCTTCTCAGGCGCGAGCTTGCGCGCGAATGCGGAGAGCGCGGCTATGAGCTGTATATGCCGGAGCTGAAATACTGCGGAGACAACGCGGCTATGGTCGGCGCACAGGCGTATTACGAATATCTCTCCGGAAACACAGCCGGACTCTCGCTCAACGCCGCAGCGACACGCTCGATCGAGCTGGGGTAAGCTCTCCCCCGTGCATGGGCATTGCCGGCATCATCAGGCGCGCAGACAGATCATAATAAGCTGCCGGCTTCTTGGCACATTCGCGAGGAAGCGTGTATAATATGAATATCTCCAAGAGGGGAGCGAAGCAAATAAACCTGCGGTGACGGCTTCGCTCCCCTCTTTTGAATCTCCGCGTGCGCTTTAACCATTTTGCTGTCATTCTGCCCGGATATGATATTGCTATTCTCCGTGCAGAGTGATATAATTAAGATAATTATCATTATAGTATAAGGTAGGTGCTGATATGAAAGCTAAAAAATTGTTAAGTATCCTGTTGACCGCCGCGGTCATCGCCTCGTTTCCGGGGGCGGTTTTTCCTGCCGGTGCCGCGTGTGCGGAAGATGATCCCGTAAGCGGCGGAGCCTCTGCCGGCGATGTTGACTCCGACGGCAGCATTACCGCGAACGACGCGCTTATGATACTTCGCGTGAGCATCGGCATGGATAAGCTCAATTCGCAGAAAACGAAGATCGCAGATTATGACGGCGACGGCACCGTAACGGCGTCCGACGCGCTTTCCGTCCTCCGCAAAAGCATAGGCATCTCCGAAAATTCCGGTTTTAAGCCGGTGAACGATCCGATCTATAACGCGAAGGTCGGGGACGTTATCACGTTCGGCAAATACGAGCAGGACAATAATCTTTCCAACGGTCCGGAGAAGATCAAGTGGCGCGTCCTTTCGAGAGATAACGACAAGCTGTTTGTCGTGACCGAGAGTATCATTGACCGCATTACATACGATGAATATGCGGGAAACGGCAACTGGTGCGATTCCGGACTGAGGTACTATCTGAACAGTGATTTTTACAACTCCGTCTTTACGCCGGATGAGAAGCGCTGTATTTCCGATACATACCTGATCTCCGACGAGGGGGTAGGCAGTCTCGGCAAGAAGGAGACGGTTGATAAGGAGAAGATCTTTCTCCTCAGTATGAAAGAGGTGAAAGATTACTTTTCGTCAAACAACGACCGCGTCGCGTATCCTACTCCGTATGCGCGCGCAAACGGGCTGGATACGGACGATCACGGCAGAGCGATATGGTGGCTCCGTTCACTTGTGTCTGAAAACTATACCGGCGCCGTTTACGAGGACGGTTTCCCGGACGGGGAGCGCGGCGGCCACGCCGGCAGCAGCTTCGGCCTTCGCCCGGTAATGTGGATAGATGCGGCTGCCAAAGCGGGAAACGGCAGCGCCGGCACCGTGAGTCAGCCGATGAATATGAATTATCTTCCCGAATCGCTGAGAAAGTTCTTCGTCACGTTTGCTTATCATTATTATGACGGCACGTACGATTGCGAAAACATCACGGAGGACAGCAATATCCTTCTCGGCGTTATCGGTGAATCGGAGTGCGTCGATTACAGCGTTTACTCAGATGTGCTTGAAAATCAGAACGCCTACAAGAACTGGAAAAGATCAACCACAACTCCGTCGCCCATTCCTGAGATCAATAATACGAACATTGAGTACAAAAAGCTCGACGCGGACGAGGTGGACAATATCCTCAAGGTTATCTTCCACTGCAGCGGCTACGATATTGCAAGAATGCGCACCTGGAAGAGCAAGAGTAAATTCACGCCGTACGGCTATTCAAACGGCTATTATTACTGCGGAACTGGCGGTCACGGCGATATGCCGCACAATTTCACCTTAGTTGAATCGGAGTACAGGGACGGCTGTTATTATCTGAAAATGAATTACTACGCCGGCGACGCATACTTTAAAAACAATGAAAGCACATACGGAATATCGCCGTATGCCGTGATGTACGCAAAGGTATCGCTTGCCGAGCACGAGGGTACCCCGTGGTGGACGCTTTACTATTACTCAAAGACGCCGTTCGGCGGCGCCTCCGGCAAATGATCTGAAACGCAGCAGCGCTTTCCCGTCGCCGTGCATATCCTCTGCATATATTATATTAAGGAGCCACTGAATAAATCACGTTCTACGAACTGAGCACTCATCTTGCTTGCATCTTTTCGTCATATTGCACTCAACTCCTTTGAAATACGGCAGTATTCCTGCGGTCGTTTCGGGCAATCTGCCTGAAAATCTGACGGCGCAATATGAGCACTCGCTTTAATCAGTGTCTCCTTAAAAACTCTTCCGGAGGTTGTTATGGTCAAGAGGATTATTTGCCTGCTGCTTTCGCTTGCCGTTGTCTGCTCGTGCGGCGCTGCCGCGTGTGCAGAGGAGGACGGCGCTGCCGTCTCGTCGAATGAGGCGTATGAGGACGAGGTCGGGCTGTGTGCGCCGTCGGCTCTGCTGATGGACAGCTCGACCGGCAAAACGCTCTATGAGAAAAATGCTCACGAGCGCCGCCCCTGCGCGTCGATAACGAAGGTCATGACGCTCTGCCTCGTCTTTGAGGCGATCGACGAAGGGAAGCTGTCGTACAGCGACGTTGTAACTACGTCTCCGATGGCGGCGGCTCAGGGCGGCTCCGATATCTGGCTCGTCGAGGGCGAGCAAATGACGGTTGACGATCTGCTGAAAGCCGTCGTTGTCGTCTCGGCGAACGACGCCGCCGTCGCGCTCGCGGAAGCCGTCTGCGGCACGGAGGACGCCTTTGTCGCGAGAATGAACGAGAAGGCGAAGGCGCTCGGCATGAACGACACCGAGTTTAAAAACTGCAACGGTCTCGACGAGGACGGTCACCTCACGAGCGCCTGCGACGTGGCGCTGATGTCGCGCGAGCTGATGAAGCATGAGCGCGTTTTCGACTACACCTCGATCTGGCTCGACTATATCCGCGACGGCGCGACGCAGCTCGTCAACACGAACCGCCTGCTCAAAAGCTACGACGGCATAACAGGGCTTAAAACCGGCACGACGAGCCTCGCAGGCGCGTGCATCTCCGCGACGGCACAGAGAGGCGACCTCAGCCTGATCGCCGTTGTCCTAGGAGACAAGACGACAGACGAGCGCTTCTCCGACGCCGCAAGGCTCCTTGACTACGGCTTCGGTGCGTTCTGCGCCGCCGCGCCGCAGCTCCCGGAGGAGCTTCCGCGTTCGGTCGCAGTCGAGGGCGGAATGAAGGGTGAGGTCGGCGCCGTATGCGTGCCGGAGGGAAAATTCCTGATGAAAAACGGCACGCAGGATCAGCTCAGGTGCGAGGTGCAGCTCCCGGAGACGGTCAAAGCGCCCGTCAAGGAAGGGCAGATACTCGGCAGCGTCGTCTACAAATGCGGCAGCGAAACGCTCGGCACCCTCCCCGTCACAGCCGCCGAGGGTGTGGAGCCTGTAAATTTCAGGGACACGTTCATGCTCCTGCTCGGCGCGCTGCTGCACGGAGTATAGGAGATTTTCCTCCCGTTTTTGCCAAAAAGACGGTGCAAAACGGATAATTTATTAATTTTTCATCAAAAAAGTGCGATATCACTTGAAAATCCTCCCTGAATATTGTACAATATACTCATATAGTTGCAACACAAGGAGGAGCTATAATAATGTCCACAAAATTAAACAAAAAGTATCTTACAGGTTTTTTGAACGATCAGGAGCTTTGCAACCTCTCCGCTCAGGTGAAGGCGGCTCACGAAGCGCTTCACAACGGAACGGGCGCAGGCAATGATTTCATCGGCTGGCTCACGCTTCCGACCGATTACGACAAGGATGAGTTCGCGCGCATCAAGGCGGCTGCCGAGAAGGTCAAGAAGAACTCCGACGTCTTCGTGGTAATCGGTATAGGCGGCTCGTACCTCGGCGCAAGAGCAGCCATAGAATTCCTCAAATCGCCAAACTACAACGCGCTCAGGAAGGATACGCCCGATATCTACTACACAGGCAACAGCATCAGCTCGACGGCGCTTGCGGAGCTTCTTGAGATCTGCGAGGGCAGAGACGTCTCCATCAACATGATCTCCAAGTCCGGTACGACGACGGAGCCTGCTATCGCGTTCAGAGTATTCCGTGAGCTTCTCGAGAAGAAGTACGGCAAGGACGGCGCACGCGAGCGCATTTTCTGCACGACCGACAAGGCGCGCGGCACGCTCAAGCAGCTTGCTGACCGCGAGGGCTACGAGACGTTCGTAGTTCCGGACGACGTCGGCGGACGCTACTCCGTCCTGACGGCAGTCGGACTCCTTCCGATCGCTGTCTCCGGCGCTGACCTCGACGCTCTCATGGCAGGCGCTCAGGCGGCTCAGGCTGACTTTAACAACGCCGATCTTGCTTCCAACGACTGCTACCAGTACGCCGCAGTCCGCAACGCTCTCTACGCGAAGGGCTACACGACGGAGATCCTCGTCTCCTACGAGCCTGCGTTCACGATGATGAGCGAGTGGTACAAGCAGCTTTTCGGCGAGAGCGAGGGCAAGGACAACAAGGGCATTTTCCCGGCTTCCGTCACCTTCTCCACCGACCTCCATTCGATGGGGCAGTATATCCAGTCGTCTCCTTCGCGAAGCCGAAGAAGGAGATCATGCTCGGCACTGATCCCGAGAATGTAGACGGTCTCAACTTCCTCTCCGGCAAGGGTATGTCGTACGTCAACAGCAAGGCGTTCCAGGGCACGATCCTCGCTCACAACGACGGCGGCGTTCCGAACGTCGTTCTCGAAGTTCCCGAGATGAACGAGCAGGAGCTTGGCTACCTCATCTATTTCTTCGAGAAGGCCTGCGCCGTAAGCGGATACCTGCTCGGCGTGAATCCGTTCAACCAGCCCGGCGTTGAGAGCTACAAGAAGAATATGTTCGCTCTCCTCGGCAAGCCCGGCTATGAGGACGCAAAGGCGGCTCTTGAGGCTCGCCTCGGTTAATCGTAAAATATCAGGATTAAATATATAAATCGAAAGGATGATCCACATGGTAACATTACTCATCGGCAAAAAAGGTTCAGGCAAGACAAAGAGACTCATCGAAGAGGCTAACGCAGCGGTAGCAGCTTCCAACGGCAGCGTTGTCGTTATCGAGAAGGGCGCAAAGCTGACATACGACCTCACACACAAGGCTCGTCTTGTTGACACCGACGCCTACAAGATCAAGGGCTACGACGCGCTCTACGGCTTCCTCAGCGGTATCTGCGCCGGCAACTACGACGTAACAGACATCTTCGTAGACTCCACCTTTAAGATCGCAGGAAACGACAAGGCTGAGCTTGCTGCATTCGTAACGAAGCTCAACGTCCTCGCAGACGACGCAAACACGACGATCACGCTTCTCATCTCCTCCTCCAAGGACGATCTCCCGTCCGACCTCAACGCAACTCTTGAAGAAATGTAATATCGTCTGAACAGGCACACATTCCCCGGAGCGCCCGCTAAGGTGAGGACTCCGGGGATATTTAGGTTAAGCATAAAAGAATATCCGCTCTGCTGCCTGCGCTTCGCTCTTTGAGGGCGCAAGTACGGCGGCGCACGCTCAATTCCGAGCCGTCTTTCAGGCTATTAAGCTACACGTTTGCTTGATCCTGGGTAAATATTATTTGATACGCAATTTTTTCTTTACAAACGGCTCTGCGTGTGATATAATACCCTTGTGCCCTTTCGGCACGGGTGCAAAGCCTCGTTCACGGTCGGCGGACCAAGCCGTTTCCGGCATTCACCTGAACCCCGAACTGAGAACGCCTCAAAGGCTTAATATTTTAAAGATAGGTGGAAAACAAAATGACAAAGGCTGAAAAGACTGCTATCATGCAGGAGTATGCGACACATCCGGGCGACACAGGCTCTCCCGAGGTACAGATCGCTGTCCTCACAAAGAGGATCAACGACCTCACGGAGCACCTCAAGACGCACAAGAAGGACCACCACTCCAGAAGAGGTCTTCTGAAGATGGTAGGTAAGAGAAGAAACCTTCTCAACTACCTCATCAAGGTAGATATCAACAGATATCGTTCGATCATCGCAAGACTCGGTATCCGTAAGTAATCTTCAGGCAAAAGCAGGGGGCAGATGTAACATCTGTCCCCAAAGTGTAATCATGAGCAGGACGACGCGAAGCCACGGTTCAATTTAGCGGTAAAATGAGCGCTCGTGCGCGAGCATTGATTTTATTGCTAAATCCCGTGCTTCCTTCCGCCGTTTCATGAGTGCAGAAAAAATAATTACAAGGAAGGAAAAAAGACATGGCAAATTCAATGATGAAATTTGACAAATTCAAGGTTTTTGAGACAGAGTTCGCAGGCCGTCCGCTCGTTGTCGAGACGGGCAAGATGGCTCAGCTCGCAAACGGCTCGTGCCTTGTGCGCTACGGCGACACCGTCGTTCAGGCGGCTGTTACGGCGAGCGCGAAGCCGAGAGACGGGATCGACTTCTTCCCTCTCTCCGTTGACTACGAGGAGAAGCTCTACTCCGTAGGCAAGATCCCCGGCTCATACCTCAAGCGCGAGGGCAGACCGTCCGAGAAGGCGATCCTCACGTCGCGCGTTATCGACCGTCCGATCCGTCCGCTCTTCCCGAAGGACATGAGAAACGACTGCTCGATCGTCGCGACGGTAATGTCCGTCGATCCCGACTGCTCGCCGGAGATCACGGCGATGGTCGCAACGTCGATCGCGCTTTCCATCTCCGATGTTCCGTGGAACGGCCCTGTATCGAGCGTTTCCGTCGGCTACGTTGACGGTCAGTACGTTATCAACCCGAACAAGGAGCAGAGAGCGGCAAGCAAGATGGCGGTTACTGTCGCTTCCACAGACAGCCGCATCGCGATGATCGAAGCAGGCGCGGACTGCGTGACGGACGACGTTATGTACAACGGCATCATGGCAGGTCACGAGGCGAACCAGAAGATCATTGAGTTCATCAAGGGCATTCAGGCTGAGATCGGCAAGGAGAAGTTTGAGTATCCGTCAAACGAGCCGGATCACGATATGTTCGAGGCTATCAAGGAGTTCTGCGAGGAAGACGTCAAGGCAGCTCTCGACACCGACGACAAGACGGTAAGAGACGAGCGCCTTAAACCCATCTACGAGGCTGTTCACGAGAAGTTTGACGAGATCTACCCCGACATGGAGGCTAAGATCGACGAGTGCCTTTACAAGACGCAGAAGTTCATCGTCCGCCGCTGGCTCCTCGACGAGCAGAAGCGCGTTGACGGCAGAGGCATGGACGACATTCGTCCGCTCGCTTCCGAGGTCGGCCTTCTCCCCCGTGTTCACGGCTCCGGTCTGTTCACGAGAGGTCAGACACAGGTTCTCACCGTGACGACGCTCGGCCCCGTATCCGACAAACAGCTCCTCGACGGCATCGACGACGAGGAGGAGAAGAGATATATCCACCACTACAACTTCCCGAGCTACTCCGTCGGCGAGACGAAGCCGTCGAGAGGTCCGGGCAGACGTGAGATCGGCCACGGCGCACTCGCAGAGAGAGCGCTTCTCCCGGTTATCCCGTCCGTTGAGGAGTTCCCCTACGCGATCAGGCTCGTTTCCGAGGTCGTATCCTCGAACGGCTCGACGTCACAGGGCTCTGTCTGCGGCTCCACGCTTTCTCTGATGGACGCAGGCGTACCGATCAAGGCTCCCGTAGCAGGCATCTCCTGCGGTCTTATCACCGAGGGCGAGCGCTGGATGACGATGGTCGATATCCAGGGCCTCGAGGACTTCTTCGGCGACATGGACTTCAAGGTAGCCGGCACGAAGGACGGCATAACGGCGATCCAGATGGATCTGAAGATCAGCGGTCTTACGCCCGACATGGTCAAGGAAGCTCTTTACAAGACGCACAAGGCGCGCAACTATATTCTCGACGAGGTTATCCTCAAGGCTATCCCCGAGCCGAGAAAGGAGCTTTCGCCGTACGCACCGAAGATGTTCACGACGACGATCCCGTCCGAGAAGATCAGCGAGGTCATCGGCAAGAGCGGCAAGGTCATCAAGGAGATCCAGGCTCAGTTCGAGGTCAAGGTCGATATCGAGGAGAACGGCGACATCGGCAACGTATTCGTATCCGGCATGGACACCGACAAGTGCAACGCAGCGATCGCAGCAATCGAGCTTATTGCGAACGGTCCGGAGATCGGCGCGGTATTCTACGGCCGCGTAACGCGCATCATGGACTTCGGCGCATTTGTTGAGATCGCTCCCGGCATGGAAGGTCTCTGCCACATCTCGCGCCTCGACGTCAAGCGCACGGAGCAGGTAACGGACGTTGTCTCCGAGGGCGACACGATCATCGTCAAGGTGCTTGAGATCGACGACAAGGGCAGGCTCAACCTCTCCAGGAGAGACGCGCTCATCGAGGTCGAAGGTCTCGTTCCCGAAAACGACATCAGCGAACAGCCCCGCCGTCCGAGAAACGACAGACGCGGCGACCGCAGAAACTTCAGAAGATAAAAACAACTCCCGTCGAAACAATCCGGCGGGAGATTTTTATTTTTGCTTCGCTGCGCTCTCTGAAAAAAATCAAGCGCCCTGCAACCGCGGGGCGCTTTGCTGTTACGTCTCTGCCGGCGCCTGTACGCTGCCGGCTTCCTCCTTCGGCTCCTTCTTTTCGATGAAGAGCTTCCTCGTGACGAAATTGTAGACCATTACAATGCCTGTGACGACGATCTTTGAGATCATGTAGTGGACGGAGAATTTGTCTACGCACACCCACATGAGAAGCTCCGTGAGACCGAGGCCGATAACGCTCAGCAAAACGAAGATCACGAATTCCGCGACCTTGTTCATATCCTCCTTCGCCTTGAAGACGAAGCGCATACTGAGCAGGTAGTTCACAACGACGGAGACGGTGAACGAGATGCCGCACGAGATCAGGTACGGGCAGTGGAAAAGCTCCGTGAGAAGCACCATGATGCCGTAGTCGATAACGAAGCAGATCGCGCCGACGATACCGAATTTAAAAAACTGCTTGATCAATTTAATCATATTTTACGATCCTTCCATAAAAACATCTCTTGTTTTGGCGCGCAGCGATATACCGACCGTCTGCGGCTTTTTTCATGTCTTTATTATACGATGGTGCAGGCTTTTTTTCAATATCGTAATTTCGCCAAAGAAATTGGAAACAGCCAATTCTTATGTATGCACCTTGCTCTAAGAAAGCGAAGGCAGTCTGTGCATCTTGCATAACGACAACTGCAAAAAATCAGCCGCCGAAAAACGGCGGCTGCGGATTATCAGAGAGTTACCCTGTTTTCCGCAAGGTGATTTACCCGGCGGATTCTCAGGCACTTCCTTCGGTCGCTCAGTTCGCAGAACGTGATCAATTCAGTGGCTCCTTAGTCTTCCTCTTCGGGAGCGTCGAACTCCCAGTTGTGCCATACGTTCTGAACGTCGTCGTTATCCTCAAGGAAATCGAGCATTTCTCGAGCTTCGTGTAGTTGGAGGGTACCATCTCGACCTCCGCCTCGATGAACTTGTAGCCGAGCGCGGAAAGAGCCTCGTTTACGGCGCTGAAATCCTCCGGCTCCGTGTAGATCTCGAAAACGTCGTCCTCCGCCTTGAAGTCTGCCGCGCCGCTCTCGAGAGCGTCCTCCATGACCTTCTCCTCGTCGAGATCCTCGCTCTCTGTGATGAGAACGCCCTTCTTCTCGAACATGAAGGATACGCAGCCCTGCGTGCCGAGGTTGCCGCCGAACTTGTCGAAGGCGTGGCGAATGTCGCCTGCCGTTCTGTTGCGGTTGTCCGTAAGAGCCTCAACGATAACGGCAATTCCGCCCGGACCGTAGCCCTCGTATGTGATAGCCTCATACTTTGAAGCGTCGTTGCCGCTTGCAGCCTTCTTGATAATGCGCTCGATATTGTCGTTAGGCACGTTGTTTGCCTTTGCCTTTGCGATCGTATCGCGAAGTCTGGAGTTTACGTTGGGATCGGCGCTGCCGCCCTCTTTGATCGCTACGATAAGCTCTCTTCCGATCTTTGTAAATATCTTGGCTCTCGCACCGTCGTTCTTAGCCTTTTTGTTCTTGATGGTGCTCCATTTAGAATGTCCCGACATCCTGATCATTCCTTTCCTGATTTTGCGAACAGTGATACTGCGCTAACTCTAAAATTTTACCATATCTGAGCGAAAAAAGCAATAGGGAAAGAGAATTTTCCATAGAAATCGGAGTTCTTTTAATCAGGAATGTGATCACGGAGGAACGCGGAATATACGCGACAGACCTTCGGCAGCAAACAGGTCTGATGTCAGATCCGGCTTCCCTCTGCGCACGGCTGCCGCATCAGTCGGCGCTGCCGTCAGGCTCCCCTCTCCTGATATGCAGACTGCGCGACAGCAGCGGCGAGGGCGCGGCTATGTCCTCCTCGCAGGCGTAATCAACGGTGAGCGTACAGCCGGTTCCGTCGCGTGAAAAACGCTCGTTCCTCGACGTGATCGTTCTGCCGCGAAAGCGCAGAAGCTCGCATACCATCATCTTCTTGTGCAGCGCCTTCCTCGCGGCGGCTTCGTCCGGCACAAGCTCGCGTATCTCAAACGGGTAAAGGCGCTCCTCGATAAGCGAGGCGCTCGCCGCGGCGCCCTTGAAGCACGCCCTGCTCTCGCTTCGGAAGGAGAGCGTATCCGCCTCCGGCTCGCACACGGAAAGCGGCAGCGTCACTCCGAAAAGGCGCGCCGAATACCGCTTTTTTGCGGCGCCGCAGACGCCGGCCGCACGGTAGGACGCCGGCAGGGAGAACGTCTCGGTGTGCTTCGTTTTCGCCGGAACGGAACCGTCCGCGCGCACGAGGCGCACTCCGCCGCGCTCCGTCTCCACGACGCCGCCGATGAGCAGCTCGCCTTTAAGCACCGCGTCTCCGGCGTTCACTGCCGGCATTCCGCTGTAAACGTCGGCTCGTATGACCTGCCCGTCGCAGCAAGCCTTAATGTTTCGCGGAGCCGTGTCGTTCGTCTCAGGCTCGCGTTTCTCCGTCGCGTTTACCTCGGCGAAGCTGCCGTCCACGTTGATCGTCATCCAGGAAAGATTTCCGAAGGTGAGCATCGCGCTCGTCTGCATTCGTTTCAGACTTTCAAAATCGGCTCTCGCGCCCTCATACACGCCGAAGCGCGCGAGCGTTTCCGAGGCAGCAGTGCGGCTGACAGAATCAAGCTCGCAGATCTCGACGTTCCACAAAAACAGCGACATGACGCGGAATATCACCGCAAACAGCACAAGCCCGACGGCAAGACCGGAGCGCCGCCTGTTGCGCCCGACGATCACCGGCACGCCGCGACGCGCCGTTATATGGACGCGCATCGAGCGGCTGCGCGCAAGCCGCTGCACCTCGCGGTAATCCCCGAGGCGGACGCAGCAGAAGACCTCGCCCGAGGCGGCGCGTATCCCCCACACATTGAAGCCGCGCCGTATCAGCTCATTTACGAACGCGCCGGGGCGGCTGCCCGATATCGAAAACGACACCCACCCCGACAAAAACCTCAGCAAATATACCATAAATTCAGCTTCCCTTCGCAAACTCTATACTTCGTATGTCGCCGACGACGACGATCGTATGGACGCTGAGGTAGCGTATCGTGAGGTCAAAGCCCGTGACCGTCACGACGAGCGCGCCGGCGCGGAAGCACAGCTCGTTTTCCGTGTAGTCCTCGATGCCTCGAAATCCGTCAACGGTAAGCTCGCGGCTGCCCGTCATCGCGATTATCGGTGTATCAAGGATATTCGAGGGTATAACGTCGGTCGATTCTCTCTCAGTAATTTTCATAGCAGCTCCTCCCTGCTTGAGCGTATGCGGCAAGGCAGGGAAAAATGCGTATCATCAAATTTGAACAGGGAGAATATAATGACGGTGGGGAGTCTCAGACCAAAACGCAGGATCTGCGGTCAGGCGATAAGCGCTCCCGAAATTCTTCATTTATTCCGGACGGAGGGCATTGATGAAAAAACAGAGATACTTTTCGCCGCTTGCTTTCGCGGCGGTGACGGCGCTCTTTTTTGCCGGGTGCTTCGGGGCGCTCTATCTGCCGAAGGTGACGGCCTCCGGAGTGAGGTCGGGCGTTGACGTCTGCCTGGGAACGCTGCTGCCTTCGCTCTACCCGTTCATGTTTCTTTCGGCGTTTGCGGCGGAGTACGGGATCTCCGAACGCGCCGGACGCGCGCTCTCGCCCGTTACGAGGCGGCTTTTCTACCTGCCGGGCGAGGCAGGCGTGACCGTCGCGCTGAGCTTTGTCGGTGGGTATCCCGTGGGCGCGGTCGGCACGGCGGCGCTGCTCCGAAGGGGAAGGATAACGCGCGCTCAGGCGGCGCGAATGCTCTGCTTCTGCGTCAATCCGGGGCCGTCGTTTCTAATCAGCGCCGTTGGAGACGCGCTTTACGGGAGCCGGACTGTCGGGCTGCTGCTTTTCTGCGCGCAGACAGCGTCATCACTCATCATCGGGATCACGCTGGGGATATTCTCGCGAGCTGCCGACAAGCGGCACGGCGTTGCTCACGGGCACGCCGGGATAGTTCGGCGCAGCGACGTGCAGGCGACACAGCGCGATTTTTCGTCGTCGTTCGTGCTTGCGGCAAAAGACGCCTGCTCCTCCGCCGTCACGCTCAGCGCGCTCGTCGTGACATTTTCGGCGTTCTCGGCGCTGCTGCTTTACGCGCTGAACCTCGGCTCCGATTCACTGCCGGCTGCCGCGCTTCGCTGCGTCCTTGAGGTGACGGACGGCACGGCGGCACTGCGCTCGCTCAGGCTGCCGCTGTGGACGGCGGCGCTTGCCGTCGGGTGGGGCGGTCTGTGCGTCCATTTTCAGGTTTACGCCTCTCTCTCGGACGGCGTGACCTTCCCTCCTCCCCTGCGCTTCACGGCAGCAAGGACGGCCGCGGGTGCGCTTTCTGCGGCGATAACATATGCGCTGACGCGGCACTTCGGCACTGCACTCGGCGTATTCGGCGGCGGCGAAGCGATAACGCCGCAGCCCTCCCCGACGACGATTCCCGGCAGCGCCGCGCTTTTGCTGTGCTGCGTGATGTTTGTGGTGTTCATCGGGGAGGAGATCGAAAATAACAAAATACAGAACACGTGAATCTGCGTCCTTGCGGCTGCGTGGTGTAAAATTTCGCGCAGTGCTTCCTTAACATCAATACTTAAATCGGAGGTAATAGTATGTGCGGTATAGCAGGTTGGTTTTCCGACAGCGATCCGGTGATCGGCAAGACGGACATTCTTGAGAAGATGAGCAGAACTCTCTGTCGAAGGGGGCCGGACGAACACGGAATGTACGTCGGGCAGAACATCGCGCTGCTCCACCGAAGGCTTACGGTCGTCGCGCCGAAGGACGGCAGGCAGCCGATGAGCGAGACGCTCGGGGAGCGCCGCGTGACGCTCGTATACAACGGCGAGCTTTACAACACGAGGGAGCTGCGCCGCGAGCTGGAGCTGCGCGGCTTCGATCTGCGCGGCCGCTCCGACACTGAGGTGCTTTTAAAATCGTACCTCTGCTGGGGCAGGGCGTGCCCGGAGCGGCTGAACGGGATCTTCGCCTTCGCCGTCTACGACAGCGCCGACGGCTCTCTCTTTCTCGCGCGCGATCCGATCGGCGTTAAGCCGCTGTTCCTTTACGAATACAGCGGCGGACTGATCTTCGGCTCGGAGATCAAGACGCTGCTCGCAAATCCGCTCGTGAGACCGGTCGTCGATGAACAGGGGCTTATGGAGGTGCTGTTTGTCGGCCCCGGAAGGACGCCGGGGTGCGGAGTGTTCAGGGGAATAACCGAGCTGCTTCCGGGTGAATGCGCCGTGTACGAAGGCGGACGGCTCGAAAAGCGCCGCTATTTCAGGATAACCGCGCAGGAGCACACCGACAGCCGCGAGCAGACGATCGAGCGCACGCGCGAGCTGCTCACGGACGCCGTCGAGAGGCAGCTTATTAGCGACGTTCCGCTGTGTACGTTTTTGTCCGGCGGCCTCGACAGCAGCATAATCTCGGCGGTCGCGGCGAACCATTTTTCAAAAAGCGGGCGCACGCTCGACACGTATTCCGTCAATTACACCGACAATGCAAAATACTTCAAAAAGAGCCTGTTCCAGCCGAATTCCGACGAGGACTACATCGGCACGATGATCGGGGCGATCGGCTCGAAGCACCACAGCGTCGTTCTCGACAACGGCGCGCTTTACGACGCACTGTTTGACTCCGTTGAGGCGCGCGACCTGCCGGGCATGGCGGACGTCGATTCGTCGCTGCTGCTGTTTTGCAGGGAGGTCAAGCGTGATTTCACCGTCGCGCTGTCCGGCGAATGCGCCGACGAGCTTTTCGGCGGCTACCCGTGGTACCACAACAGCGAGATCCTTTTCGAGGAGTGCTTTCCGTGGTCGCGCTCGCAGGCGGTAAGGCGCGCGCTGCTGAAGCCGGGATTCCTGCCGCGCGGCGAGGAGTACGTTCACAGCCGCTACGAGGAGACTGTCCGCGAAACGGATCATCTGCCGGGAGAGTCGGCGCATCAGCGAAGAATGCGCGAGATGTTCATGCTGAATTTCCGCTGGTTCATGCAGACGCTGCTCGACAGAAAGGACCGCTGCTCGATGTACTCCGGGCTGGAGGTGCGCGTGCCGTTTTGCGACTACCGCGTCGTCCGCTACGCCTACAATATGCCGTGGGAGCTGAAGGCGCTTGGCGGACGCGAGAAGGGGATCGTCCGCGAGGCGTTCTCCGGGCTGCTGCCGGAGCGAATCGTGAAGCGCAAGAAATCGCCGTACCCGAAGACGCACAACCCCGAATATATGCGGCTGTGCGTAAAGGGCGCAAAAAACATACTTGCGGACAGCTCGTCGCCGCTGCGCGAAATGCTGGACGCCGAGGGCGTTCTCCGCGTGATCGAAAACCCGGAGGGCATCAGCTCGCCGTGGTACGGGCAGCTTATGCGCGCGCCGCAGATCCTCGCCTACCTCGCGCAGATCGACTACTGGATGAGGAAGTACAAGGTTGAGATCAGATAGCCTGTTCGGATATTGATCGTTTCGCGAAAGGCGGAAATATAAGGAGGGTTGTATAATGTGGCTTTGCCCCTAAGTGCTGCAAAAACGCTTAGGGGCATTGTTATTAAAAAATCAGTGTTTGTCAAACTGCGAATACACAGCTTTTATCTTAGGAGACACTGATTAAAGCGAGTGCTCAGATTGCGCCGCCAGATTTTCAGGCAGATTGCACGAAACGACCGCAGGAATACTGACGTATTTCAAGGGAGTAAGGGAGTTGAGTGCAATATGACGAAAAGATGCAAGCAAGATGAGTGCTCAGTCCGCAGGATGTGATTTAATCAGTGGCTCCCTTATCCATTAACAATTATATCACAGAATCTCGGCACCGGCAGCAGAGGCGCTTAAAGTATATCCGACATCAGGGAACCTCCGGTCAAAAGCAACGGCTTATATCTATATCAGCGCAATCCTTTTGCCGCGCGATTTTTTGCAAAAGGAACAGCCCCTCCGAAAGGAAGGGCCGGCAAAACGGAAACAAAATACTTTTTTGTTTGTGAGCGCTTGAAAACGCTCTCTGATTAGATCACAAGCGCAGCCGAGCTGAGGCTTCGCCGTGCGTTCCGGATTTTGCACACCGCAGCGCAAAGCGTCTCGAAGAGAGATTGTCATACTGATTTGTCCTATTTTGTTTTCCTCGCGTTGTCACTGCACTTTATGATCCGATCGCCGAAAAAGACGTCCGTGTCAGAAGGAGCCGCGGCGGTAGACGGAGACCGTCGTCGCGCGTCTGGCTCTCTGACGCCTTTTTTCCATGGAAACATTCCAGTAGCGGATCGTTCCCGCGAAGAAGATAACCGCGAGAGACGCGATGATCAGGTAGATCGCCGTCGTCTTTGTGAAGTAATCCTCAACGCCTGTCTGTACGAATACGACTGTGCTGTCGCTCGTCTGCGGACTTCTTACGTACTCAGCCGAGGTGTTGGAAGCCGGGGCGCTCTTTGACTCCTTTTCGGAGCGTTCGGGCGCCTTCGCCTCGTTTGCCTCTTCGGGTACGGAAGCTGCCGCTTCCTTGCTGCTCTCGCTCTGAGCCTGCGCGTTAAGCGAGATCGTCACGCTCTGCTCTCTGCCCGTGGGAGCCGGCTGCTCCTGCTCGTCCTCATTCTCAGAGTCGGCGGCGCTTTCGGAGACGTCGCTCGAAGCGGCGTTCTCGTCCGTGCTGTCTTCCTCGTTCTGCGCTGCAATGCTGACGCCGAGAGGCGACTTTGCCGCAGATGTGAATTTGGCGATGCCGAAGTAGTCCTCGTAAAGGGCATTGATGGTCTCCGCGTTGAGGACGTCTCCCTCACCGAGGTCGTTGTCCGCGCGGTAGCTGCGTACCGCCGAAGCGGTGTTTTCGCAGTACGTTCCGGTCACGTCGTAATCGAAGTAGCCGAGCCTGATCAGGATATACTGGAGGTCGCCGATCTCGTCGTCCTCGTCGCCAAGCTCATACACCGCGTCCGACTCAGACTCATACGAATCGTCTTCCGGGCCGTTTGCTGAGGACTGCCCGTCGCCGTCGTATTCGTCAAACTGAGCAAAAACACGTTCCTCATAATCAGTGTCCGCTTCGGGTTCGGACTCTTCCTTCGCGTTTGTGCTCTCTGCTTTTTTCTTGTCATCTTCGATGCTTTGCTCGGCGAGGTCGGATTCCTCGCTCTGCTCCTCCGGCTTCTCCGAAGCCTGCTCAGCGTGCGTGAGCTGCTCGGAATCGGAGTCTGTTTCCGGCTCCTCCTCCGGCTCGGGCGCCTGATACGAGGGTGCGCTGCCTGCCTCGAGGGCAGACCTCGTCGTCTCGTCGTAAACTCCCGTCACGCTGATCCCCGCCGCCTTCTGGAACGCCTCAAGCGCGCCCTTCGTTACATTGCCGAAATACTCTGTGGTATCGTCGTCAAAGTATCCAAGCTCCTTGAGCCTTTCCTGAAGCCTGTTCACATTCGAGCCGGTCGAACCGAAGCGAAGAGCTTCAAATTCGTCCTTCTTCTCCTGCCGGGCGGGTTTTGATTCAACAGTCTTTTCCGACTGATCATCATTTGTTACACCTGCATCGTCTCCGTAAGAAACACCTGCAACCTTAAACCACATGACCCAGCTCTTAGTTGAAACCGACTGATAGCAAACATTTGAGATCTCGTCTCTTGCATCGACAGCCATTCCGCCGCCGACGTATACGCCGACGTGGCCGGGCTGCCAAAGCCCCAGTCCCGGAATATCCGGAACACCGTCAGAGACGTTTCCCGATTCCGGCGAGCTGTAAAGCATATCCTCCGTAACTCGCGCACCGCCGCCAACGTAGCTGTAAATCAGACCGGAGCAGTCTACCGCACCTTCCGATGCGCCGCCCCAGACGTATCTCCAACCCTCGTTGTACGCACGCATAGCGTACGCGGCGAGACCGTCTCCCGTTTTGTTGTCGGCACTCGCGTCAAGAGCGCCGTTGAGAGTTACTGATGCCAAAAGCATGAACACAAGCGCCAAGGAAAGGCACTTGCGCGATATTTTAGACATGGTAAAATACCTCCGTGTGATACTTTGATGCCGTTTTGCCTATTCCTTGTGGGCCGTTAAATATGAAGTTTTCAGGTCAATTATTACAAGTGGTAACAAATTAGTTACATTATAGCATACGTCTGGTTACATTTCAAGGCTTTTTTGAAATTTTTCAAAATTTTTTAATTTTTTTGACACCCTTCACTTTTCGTCCTAAAAAACGCACCAAACGGAGATCAGAAGCTGTTGTTTGCGTCCGTCCAGCGGTACTCGCGAAGCTCGCCGGAGCAGAGAAGCTCCGGGTAATTCCACTGCCGCAGCACCTCGTACACGGCGACGGCGACGGAGTTCGAGAGGTTGAGGCTGCGCGCCTCGTCCATCATCGGAATGCGGACGGACGTGTCCTTGTGCTCGAAAAGCAGCCTTTCGGGCAGCCCCTTGCTCTCCTTTCCGAAGAAAAGGTACGCGCCGTCCGGGTACGACACCTCGGAGTGGATATTCTGCGCCTTCGTGGAGAAGAAGAAGAACGCGCCGCTGTTTTTTGAAAAAAAGTCGTCCAGGCTTTTGTAGACGGTGATGTCGAGATACTGCCAGTAATCAAGCCCGGCGTGCTTGAGCTTTTTGTCGTCGATCTTGTAGCCGAGCGGCTCGATCAGGTGAAGGCGCGCACCCGTGACGGCGCACGTTCTCGCGATATTTCCCGTGTTCTGCGGAATTTCCGGCTCAACAAGTACAATATTTAACTCTGCCAAAATAATTACCTCTTTATTTCAATATAAAAAATACATTTTTGCCGCCGTATGAAAAACAATAAGGGTGATACGAAGGGAGGCACTGATTAAAGCGAGTGCTCATATTGCGTCGTCAGATTTTCAGGCAGATTGCATGAAACGACCGCAGGAATACTGCCGTATTTCAAGGGAGTTGAGTGCAATATGACGAAAAAATGCAAGCAAGATGAGTGCTCAGTTCGCAGAACGTGATTTAATCAGTGACTCC
>CADAYJ010000086.1 GCA_902792115.1 uncultured Ruminococcus sp.
TTGCTTCGCCCCCCTCTTTGGCACGCTTTTGGTGACTTTTGCCGTGCAGGAAAAGTCACTCGCCAGCCGCGGCGATAGAGCGGCGGAGGGGGAGTGAGAAGATGTAGTGAGTTTCCCATTGAGGAACGTGGCTGCTTTTTTCTAAAGGAACTGAGTCGCGGTTTCGGATATGGGGGGCTTTCCGGTCGGTCTCGCCTGCCGGCTCGGTCGGTGCGTGCGTCTGCCGAGGTGTCCACCGGACACCCGCACCCCCCGTACCCCCTTCGGAGGAACATTTTTTTATAAAGATAGAATGACAAAATGCAGTCATAAGTTATCCGTAGAGGAACGAGGCTGCGTCTTTCTAAAGGATATCAGTCCGGATTGCCGGTATCGGGGGGCTTTCCGGTCGCCCCCCTGCCCCCTTCGGCACGGATTACATATTAAAGAAAAGAATATATATATAAAGATAGAATGAGAAGATGGAGTGAGTTTCCCGTAGAAGACCGAGGCTGCGGTTTTCTAAAGATACTGAGTCGCGAATCGGTTATCAGGGGGCTTTCCGGTCGGTCTCGGCTGCCGCTTCACCGAAAATCACGCCGAAACTCCTATGCACCGCTGTCCGCCGCTTGATTTTTTCGGTGAATATGTTATAATATAGGAAAGTATCCCCCCGAAAGGTGTGTTTTTTATGAATTTTAAAGTTACAGACAACGTCACATATATCGGCGTTGACGACAAAACCCTCGACCTCTTCGAGAGCCAGTATGAGGTGCCGGACGGCATGGCGTATAATTCCTACGTCGTCAAGGACGAGAAGATCGCCGTCATGGATTCCGTTGACGCGCGCAAGACGTACGAGTGGCTCGACAATCTCGCGAAGGCTCTCGACGGCGCGGCTCCCGACTATTTCGTCGTGCAGCACGTTGAGCCGGATCACTCCGGTTCGCTGAAGGCGGTGTGTGAGAAGTATGCCGACATGAAGGTCGTCGGCAACGCCAAGACGTTTTCGATGCTCGGTCAGTTCTTTGACCTCGACCTCACCGGCAGAACGGTCGTCGTAAAGGACGGCGAGGAGCTTTCTCTCGGCAAGACCTCGCTTAAATTCTACACCGCGCCGATGGTTCACTGGCCGGAGGTCATGATGACGTATTACGCCGCAGACAAGCTGCTTTTCGCCGCCGACGCATTCGGCAAGTTCGGCACGCTCGACGCCGAGGACGACGAGGGCTGGGCGTGCGAGGCAAGGCGCTATTACTTCAATATCGTAGGCAAGTACGGCGCGCAGGTGCAGGCTGTTCTCAAGAAGCTCTCCGCCTGCGAGATCGCCGTTATCTGTCCGCTCCACGGCCCCGTGCTCAACGAGAATATCGGCTACTACGTCGATAAGTACAACACATGGAGCAGCTACGAGCCGGAGGACAAGGGCGTCACGATCGCGTTCGCCTCGATCCACGGCAATACGGCTGCCGCCGCACGCCGCTTTAAGGAGATCCTCGAAAGCAAGGGCGCAGAGAAGGTCTCCCTCTTCGACCTGTCCAGAGACGATATGGCTGAGGCTATCGAGGACGCCTTCCGCTACGACCGCCTCGTTCTGATGGCAGCTTCGTACGACGCAGGCGTATTCCCCCCGATGCTCATGTTCGCAAACAAGCTAGTCGCGAAGGGCTACAAAAACAGAAAGATCGCTATCGTCGAGAACGGCTCCTGGGCGCCGTCCGCAGCGCGCACGCTCAAGCCGATCATCGAGCAGCTAAAGGATATCACGCTCGCCGAGCCTGTCGTCACAATTAAGTCGTCGCTTAAGGAGAGCGATATCCCGAACCTCGAAAAGCTCGCCGACGAACTTGTGAAGTGATCGCCCGAATCAACGATTATTACGCATTTTGCGACTAAAACCAAATGCAACAGCCATTCTCTTTGTGCAGATCAACCAATATCAGGTGTGATATTTGTACAATCGGAGAATGGCTTTTTTTGGAGCTTTGTGATATAATAACAGTGTAAGATGAGACGGGTTAAAGATGAAAAAATCCCGGATGAACTCCGTAAGAAATGAGATGATTACGATGTACTATGTAGGTATAGACTTAGGCGGCACAAATATTGTCGCGGGAGTCGTTGACGAGAATTACAATATTATCGCCAAGGCGGACGCCAAGACAGCGGTACCCCGACCTGAAAGCGAGATCTGCGATTCGATGGCTTCTGTCACGATGGCGGCTCTTGCAAAGGCGGAGATCTCGCTCGAAGACGTGGAGTGGGTAGGTATCGGCGTACCCGGTGCCGTTGATCCCGACACGGGCATTATTGAATACTCCGCAAACTTCGGTTTCCACAACTGGAAGCTCGTAAAGATGATGGAGGAGCGCCTCGGCAAGAAGGTAATTATTGAGAACGACGCCAACGCGGCAGCTTACGGTGAATACCTTGCGGGAGCGGCGAAGGGCAGCACGAACGCTGTCGCGATCACTCTCGGAACAGGCGTAGGCGGCGGAATAATCATAGACGGAAAGATATACAGCGGTTCAAATAAGGCCGGCGCAGAGCTGGGACACATGGTTATCGTTCACGGCGGCAGGCAGTGCAACTGCGGTCGGAAGGGCTGCTGGGAAGCGTATGCGTCCGCAACCGGACTTATTAACCTTACCAAAGAGGCTATCGAAAAGGAAAATCCGCTCCAGTCCTATATGCTTAAATCTGTAAACGGCGACGTTTCAAAGGTCAACGGTATCACCGCTTTCAACGCCATGCGTGCAGGCGACAAGACCGGTACGGCTGTTGTAAAGGACTATATCGGCTACCTCGCGACGGGTATCGTCAATGTTATAAATATTTTTCAGCCTGATGTTCTTTGCATCGGCGGCGGCATCAGCAAGGAGGGCGACAATCTGATCGTTCCGCTGATGAAGATCGTCGAAAAGGAGCGTTACACGAAGCACAACGACAAGCAGACTCTCGTCTGCACCGCAAAGCTCGGTAACGATGCCGGCGTTATTGGCGCGGCTCTTCTCGGAAATCTTGTCTGAGATAACAACTGAATATTTTGAATATATTGCTTCGCAAAAGAAGAATTGATATATTGATAAAGGTCCCCGCAGAACGCACCACACAAAAAGGCTCCGCCTTTTGTTCTGCGGGGGCTTTTATGTGTATATCACGATCTTCGCGTACTCACACCGCCCCCCGATATCGCTTGCCCTCCTGCCGCGCCCTTGATCTTCTCCATCGCGCCCTTTTCAATGCGGCTCACCTGCGCCTGCGAGATGCCGATCTCCCGCGCTGCCTCCGTCTGCGTCTTGCCGACGTAAAAGCGCAGCGCAAGGATCCTCTTTTCGCGCTCGCTCAGGCTCTCCATCGCGTCGCGGATCGTAAGCTCGTCGAGCCAGCTCGATTCGCCGCCCTTGTCGCTGATCTGATCCATCACGTAGACGGTGTCGGAGCCGTCGGAGAAAACCGGCTCGTACAGCGAGACGGGATCGACGATCGCCTCCAGCGCGATCACGACGCTCTCGCGCGGCATATCTATCTCCCGGGCGATCTCCTCGACGGTCGGCTCGCGCGAAAGCTCGCTTTGCAGGCGTTCCTTCGTCTGCATCGCCTTGTACGCCGTGTCGCGGATACTTCGGCTGACGCGGATATAGCTGCTGTCGCGCAGGTAGCGGCGCACCTCGCCTATTATCATCGGCACGCCGTACGTCGAGAAGCGGACGTCGAGCGTGTCGTCAAAGTTGTCGATCGCCTTGATAAGCCCGATACAGCCGACCTGAAAGAGGTCGTCCGGGTTCTCGCCGCGGTTTGAAAATTTCTGTATCACGCTCAGCACGAGCCGCAGGTTGCCCTTGATAAGCTCCTCACGCGCCCGAGCCGCCTCCGCTTTTTCGCCGTGCTTCACGACGTGCAGCAGCGCGCGCTTCTCCTCCTCGCTCAAAACCTTGATATCCGCCGTGTTCACACCGCAGATTTCAACCTTCCCATACTGCAAAGCAATTCCCCCGATCACGGTTTTACTGATTACAGTATTGCCGGATCGGGGGAAATTATTTCACTTGGAAAAATTTTCAATCTTACAGCAGCAAAACGCCTGATCTCGCTCAGATACGCCGCGAAACAACGACGTATCACACGCGCGCATTGCGGATCACCGCAGAAGACGCGGTGCAAAACGAGCACACAGCACTTGGCTCAAAGCCCGGACTGCTCGTCGTAGTCGGCGATCCTCGCGAGCTTTCTCTGCATCTGCCGCGTGCGGACGCCAACCAGCTTTTCAAGCTCCGTGTCGGCGCTGCGGAGCTTTTCCTGCGCGGAGGAAAGCGCGCTCTCAAATGTGCCGAACTCCGTGGACACGTCCTCGAGCAGCTTCCAGACCTCGTTTGAGCGCTTTTCGATCGCGAGCGTGCGGAAGCCCATTTGCAGGGAGTTAAGCAGCGCCGCCATCGTCGAAGGCCCTGCGATGTTCACCTTGAATTCGCGCTGGAGCTGCTCGATCATTCCGCGGCTCACGACCTCCGCATACAGCCCCTCGAAGGGCAGGAACATCACGGCGAAATCGGTCGTATTCGGCGGCGATATGTATTTATCGCGGATATCCTTCGCCTCGAGGCGGATCGTCCGCATGAGCGCCTTTGCCGCTTCCTCGGCGGCGGCGGCGTCTCCCGAATCGTAGGCGTCTCTGAGCGCGGCGTACGTGTCGCCGGGAAATTTGGAGTCGATCGGCAGGTAGACCGTGCCGCTGCCCGACGGCAGCTTTACGGCGAATTCGACGACGTTGCGCGAACCGGGCTTCACGGCGGCGTTTTCGACGTACTGCTCCGGCGAAAGTATCTCCCGAAGGATAGCGCCGAGCTGGATCTCGCCGAGGATACCCCTCGTTTTGACGTTTGACAGCACCTTTTTGAGGTCGCCGACGCCGGACGCGAGCGTCTGCATCTCTCCGAGACCTTTGTACACCTGCTCAAGCCGGTCATTCACGATCTTGAACGACTCCGTCATGCGGCTGTCGATCGTGCGGTTCAGCTTCTCCGTCACGATGCGGCGCATCTCGTCGAGCTTCACGTCGTTCTGCTCCTGAATTCTGTCAAGCCGCTTCTCGACCGTCTCCCTGATCTGCGAGAGCTTCTGCTCGTTTTCGAGCGAAAACGTCTTCATGCGCTCCTCCATGCTCAGCAGGCGCTCGTTCTGCGCCGAAAGCGAGCCGCTCACGCTCTCCGAAAGCACCGAGCCGAGGCTCGTCACGCTGCCGCGCACGGCGTCCGAAAGCTCCTGCCTCTGCCGGCTGTCCTGCGCGGAAAGCTCGCGCCGCAGCTTCTGCTGCTGGTTCGTGAGCCGCTCGTAAATCTCCTTCTGGTGCTTATCGTTTTTTTTGACAAGCTCCGCCACCTCGCCGCCGCCCCTCACACGCAGAAGCAGAAACACAGTAAGCGCAGTCTGCCCCGCCGCAAGGACGACAAGGGCGATCAAAACAGCAGCGTTCATGAATATCACTCCTAACAGGTCACAGGGGATTTCGGTAAACAATACAAACAGTACAAACAGTACATCAAGCAAACACGCGAGCATTGCGAGCGCCTACTCCGACCAGCCCTCTTCAATAAAGCCCGGACAGAATCTCACGGGGGGAGATCCCAAAGAGGGGGACGAAGCACCGGTCACCACAGGTTCACTTGCTTCGCCCCCCTCTTTGGCACGCTTTTGGTG
>CADAYJ010000087.1 GCA_902792115.1 uncultured Ruminococcus sp.
CCCTTGAAATACGTCAGTATTCCTGCGGTCGTTTCATGCAACCTGCCTGAAAATCTGGCGGCGCAATCTGAGCACTCGCTTTAATCAGTGCCTCCTTAAGACCATACACCGTTCCGAATACGGCGACATATATCGGAGACATTTTCTCCGGCTGCGCCTCCCTCAGAACGATCACGATCCCGAACTCTGTGACCTCGATCAGCGACGGCGCCTTTGACGGCTGCGACTCGCTCACGATACTCTGCTGCAAAAATTCCTACGCGGAGCAGTATGCCGGAAATAACGGCATTCCTTATACGATCATTCCCGCTCCGGATCCTGCGCCAGAGCCGCTCCAATACAAAGACGGCATTTACGGAGACGTTGACGGAGACGGCTATGTAACGGTTGCTGACGCGCTTCATATTCTTATGGCAAGCGCCGGAATTGAAACGGCAGCCTCGCTTTACAACGCATACGCCGGAGATGTAGACGGCGACGGCGCGCTGACCTCCATAGACGCTGTGCTTACACTAAGATACAGCATAGGGCTTGAAGCAGGCACTAGGGAGCCACTGAATAAATCACGTTCTGCGAACTGAGCACCCATCTCGCTTGCTTCTTTTCGTCATCTTGCACTCAACTCCCTTGAAATACGTCAGTACGATTTAATCAGTGCCTCCCTAGAATAGGAAAAGCGATAACAGCATAAAAACACAGCCCGGTCATTACCTTGACAGCAATGACCGGGCTGTTCGTTTACTCAGTAAGTCCGCCTATAAGATCGCCCACGGCGCTTGCCGCGGAATCAACGTAGTCGGTGATCGAGTGGGAGGCAGCGTTGTTTTCGCCGCCGTCCTCGTATACGGAGGTGTTGTCCTCGTAGCCGTCGTTGTTCTGCTCGTCACCGCCGTTGTTGTACGGCGTGAAATTGCCGTCGCGGTCGTAGTAGCCGTTTTCGTCGTAGTAGTAGCCGTCGTCGTCGTAGACTCGCTCTTCCTCGGAGGAGGTGTTCGTGCGGTCGTCGATAAAGCTGTTGATACCGCTCGTGATGTTGCTCGCGATACCGCTCGTCACGCGGCTCACAATGTCGTCAAGAAGTCCGGCGGAGGAGGTGTCGGAATCCTTGCTGCGCTCGCTCTCCGTGTCGGAGCTTACGCGGAAAACGCTCCCGGTGTCGGTGTCGGTCTGCGTGTCCGTCGAGCGCTTCGATTCGGTGTCGGAGTCCTTCCTTTCGGACTGCGAGACGCCGAAGAAATCCTCAACGAACGAGGGCATCGGGAAGACGCCCGATATGAAGAACCATATCACGACCGCGATTATCGCGAGCGTGAGGAAGACGAGAAGGCCTTTTAAGAAGCCGCTTCCGTCTCTGTCGTCGTAGCTGCTTCGGCGCGCCGGGACGGCGGAGGCGTTTTTCTTTTTGCCCTTGACGGCGGTGATATTGTCGAAGCCGTCTCCGACGAAGCCGTTTAAGAAGTCCTCGGGGCTTTGCGTGCGCTTCGCGTAATCTATTTTCAGAGCCTTGAACATCGCCTTCTCAGCGCCGCTGCTGATCGGCACACCGAGCTTTGAAACGGGCGTGAGCGTGTCGCTCGTGTTACGCTTAACAGCAGTCGGGATAACGATGCCGGTAAGCATTTTGTACATGACCGCAGCCGCAGCGTAAACGTCCGTCCACGGGCCGATCTCCATGTTTTTGTAGTACATTTCAAGGGCGCTGTATCCCGGGCGCGGCTTGCCGGATTCGCGCTGCGTATACATATTCTTGTTGAAATCGGAGAGGTTGTAGTCGAGCAGATACGTCTTGTCCTCCGACTGCACGATAATGTTCTCCGGGCAGATATCGCCGTGGATCGTGCCGAGACGGTTGAGGCGGCGCAGCCCCTGAAGAACGCTCGTGATGATACCTGCCGTCGTCTCGTAGGAGAGCTTGCCCTTGCGAGCGAGGATCGAGCTTAGCGCCTCTCCGCCGATCAGCTCCGTGACGGCGTAGACCGTGTTGTTCTGGCGGAAGCACTCGACGAGCGGCGGCACACATTCAACGTGGTTGTTTGAGAGCTTCTCGTTTTCGTCGAGGAATGAATCGCAGCCGATCGAAAATTTTACCTCCGCTTCCTCGGAGATCGGCTCGACGTCGCGGCCGTTAGAAGAACGTGTAACGAGGTACGACGGCATAAATTCCTTCACGACGACGTGCTGCTTCGTGTAGTTGTCGAAGCACTCATAAGCAACGCCGAACGCGCCGAAGCCCATGACGTTTATGACGGAGTAGCGCTTGTTGAGGCGCTCACCGCTTTTGATGTAAAACGCGCCCGAATGACTCGAGGCGGCGTAAATATTCTTTTTTCCTGTCTGCGTTCTCTGCTTCGGCGCCGGCGAGGAAGACGAAGAGATCTCGATCCGCTGAGGGCGGTCGAAACGGCGCGTCGTTACGGTCTTTGAACGCGGTTTATATCCGCAGAAGGGACACTTGGGAAGCCCCTCGTCGTATGTCTTTCTGCAGTTGAGGCATCGTTTCAAACGTATTCCTCCTTCATGAGGCTTGCTCCCGGCTCCGTCAGTCGGTATACTGCATGATAACGACCGTCGTGTTGTCAAGAGTCTTTTTATTCTTCTCCGCCGCAGCGCGCGTGATCTCCCTCGCGCATTGGTAGAGGTCGTCGTAGTTGTCGCTGATTATCTTTGTCAGCTCCTCGCTCGTCAGCGTGTCAGTCACTCCGTCGGTGCAGAGCAGGAGCATATCGCCGCTCTTCATAAAGTACGGCTTTGAGTTGATGTCGCGGTACGCGATGCCGCCCATTCCGAGGTAGCTGAGAAGTGTGTTCTGGCGCGGATCGTTCTCCGCCTGGTCGGCTGTTATCTTGCCGTTCTCGACGAGCTTGTCGAGGAACATTCTGTAATTGTGGCGAGTCGTGATGCGTTTCAGCTTGCCGTCCTGGAACATGAAGATCGTGCTGTCGCCGACGCTCGCCCAGTAAAGCCGCCTGTTCTCGATAAAGACGGAGACGAACGTCGTTCCCGCGCCCTTGCTCTCCTTCATATCCTCAAAATGACTGATCTCGTAGTCGATGTAGTCGAGCATTTCCGAGAGGAAGTGAGGAATATCGACCTGCTTCGTCGGCAGCTTCTTCACGGCGAGCTTCATCATGGACACAGCCGTGAGGCTCGCGCGGTCACCGCTTTCGAGGCCGCCCATGCCGTCGCAGACGACAGCGAACGAGCGGTTGAGCTTGAAGGGCGAGATCTTCTTTGACTCGGTCACGAAGAAGCTGTCCTGCTGGTCGGGGCGGTTGCCGCGAATGCTGCTCGACGCCGTAATGATATACGGCTCCTTCTTCGACAGCACCATGTACGCGCCGTGAAAATTCGGGATATCACGGTCCACCACGGTGTCTTTAAGCTCTGTCATACGGTTGAAGCGCTTTCCGAAAAAGCGTTCGGCGAGCTTCACGCGCTTCTTTTTCTTTTTTCTTTTTTTCGTTTTTGAATTTGGCTTCTGCCGCTTCTGTTCTTCGGAGTAAGCCTGCTTTTTTCTGCGCTTCTTGAACATTATCGTTCACCTTATGTATTTTACCGTTCAAATGTAAACACGTTCCGCGAAACCGGTAAAATTTCCGTTAATTTTTCCCTTACTCTCCGTCCTTGCAGTAGGATATCGTCGTGTCGTTCTGCTTGGAATAGAAGAGAGCTTTGTCTGCCTTCGCGTAGAGGTCGTCGAACGTCTTGCCGTTTTGCGGCGAACAGGACGCTCCGCAGCACGCCGTTATGAGCAGCTTTGTCGGCTTGTCGGAGAACCGCGTCGCGCCGCAGCGCCTGATCCTCTCGTTGATCTCCTCCTTGTCGCACGTGCCGGCGATAAATATGAGGAAATCGTCGCCGGATAGCCTTCCCACGAGATCCTTGCCGAACTCCTTGAGCAGCTTCGCCGAAAAGCGCTTTATAACGCCGTCTCCGGCTATGTGACCGAACATTTCGTTTACCGACCTGAAGCTGTTGATATCGAAGATAAGCAGCGTACCTATCCCCGACTCGGCGAGCGACGTCTCCATTTCCGAGACGAAGGCCTTTTTCGAGAGCGCACCCGTCAGGTGATCGTACCGCAGCTCTTTTTCAAGCGCCTTGATGCGTCTGTTCAGCGCGCGGCGCTCACGGTGCAGCTTTATTGAAAGGTATACCGTCAAGATACAGAACGTCGCCGCCGCAACGGCAAGCAGGATCATCTCGGCCATTTCAATCCGTGACATTGATGCGCCTCCCTCTCAAAATCTCAATAATCCTATATATTATATCACAAAACTGTATATTTGTAAACGCTTATGACATTTTACGGCAAAAGAACTGGGAAAAAGTGCCTTTATTTTTTCAGAAAAGGAAAACTCCCGTCCGGCAAAAACCGAACGGGAGCGATAATACGTGTTGAACAATAGCTCAAACGCAGAAATTACTCGTTGATAGCGATAACTGCGCCGGAACCTACTGTACGGCCACCCTCACGGATAGCGAAACGGAGACCAACCTCGATAGCGATAGGAGTGATGAGCTCAACGTCCATCTCTACGTTATCGCCGGGCATGCACATCTCTGTGCCCTCGGGGAGGCTGATAACACCTGTAACGTCTGTTGTTCTGAAATAGAACTGAGGACGATAGTTGTTGAAGAACGGTGTGTGACGACCACCCTCGTCCTTAGTCAGTACGTAAACCTGACCGCGGAACTTTGTGTGCGGATGAATCGTGCCGGGCTTTGCAAGAACCTGACCTCTCTCGATCTCTGTTCTCTGAACGCCGCGGAGAAGTACGCCTACGTTGTCGCCTGCCTCAGCGTAGTCAAGAGTCTTTCTGAACATCTCGATACCTGTAACAACGACCTTGCGCTTCTCGTCTGTGAGACCAACGATCTCAACTTCCTCGGAAGTTCTGAGCTGACCACGCTCAACTCTACCTGTTGCAACTGTACCACGGCCTGTAATCGTGAATACGTCCTCGACAGGCATAAGGAACGGAAGGTCTGCCTTACGCTCAGGTGTGGGGATATAGGAGTCAACAGCTTCCATGAGCTCGTGAATGCACTTGTACTCGGGAGCATTCGGATCCTTGGACGCGCTGTCGAGTGCGAGGAATGCGGAGCCCTTGATGATCGGAGTGTCGTCGCCCGGGAACTCATACTCGTCGAGGAGCTCTCTGATCTCCATCTCAACGAGCTCGAGCAGCTCAGGATCGTCAACCTGATCAGTCTTGTTCATGAATACAACAATGTAAGGAACGCCTACCTGACGGGAGAGGAGGATGTGCTCTCTTGTCTGGGGCATCGGACCGTCTGCTGCGGAAACAACGAGGATAGCGCCGTCCATCTGTGCAGCACCGGTGATCATGTTCTTAACGTAGTCGGCATGGCCGGGGCAGTCAACGTGAGCATAGTGACGGTTGGGTGTCTCATACTCAACGTGAGCTGTGTTGATCGTAATACCACGCTCTCTCTCCTCGGGAGCCTTGTCGATGTTAGCGTAATCTACGAACTCAGCGTCGCCTTCGAGGTTAAGGACCTTTGTAATAGCAGCCGTAAGCGTTGTCTTACCATGGTCAACGTGACCGATAGTACCAATGTTTACGTGCGGCTTGTTTCTGTTAAACTTTTCCTTTGCCATTGGAAAATCACTCCTTTTAAGTTAATAATTATATAATAGCAATTTTTAAAGTAAATTGCAACACTTTTTTGGAATTTTCAGAAGAATTTTTTGTAAAATATCTTCCGTGAGTCATTATTCAGCCTTCTTGCGTGCTGTCATGATCTCCTCGCCGATGTTCTTCGGAACCTCCTGATACGTATCAGGCTCCATTACGTACTGGCCGCGTCCCTGTGTCTTGGAACGAAGGTCGGTAGCGTAGCCGAACATCTCGGAAAGCGGAACATTGGAGATGATTCTTGATGTGCCGTTCTCCGTCTCCATGCTTCTGATCATGCCGCGGCGGGAGTTGAGGTCGCCGATAACGTCGCCCATGTACTCCTCCGGTACGATTACGGAAACCTTCATGAGAGGCTCCATAAGCACGGGGTTAGCCTTCTTCATAGCCTCCTTGAACGCCATGGAACCGGCGATCTTGAACGCCATTTCGGAGGAGTCAACCTCGTGATACGAACCGTCGTAAAGTGTTACCTTTACGTCAACGACATTGTAGTTTGCGAGGACACCGGAGAGCATTGCGCCCTGGATACCGGTATCTACGGCAGGGATATACTCCTTCGGGATCGCACCGCCGAC
>CADAYJ010000088.1 GCA_902792115.1 uncultured Ruminococcus sp.
CAGGTTCACTTGCTTCGCCCCCCTCTTTGGCACGCTTTTGGTGACTTTTGCCGTGCAGGAAAAGTCACTCGCCTGCCGCGGCGATAGAGCGGCGGAGGGAAAGTAAGAGGTTGAGGGAGAGTTCCCGTAGAGGAACGGAGCTGCGTCTTTCTAAAGGATATAAGTCCAGATTGCCGGTATCGGGGGGGGCTTTCCGGTCGGTCTCGCCTGCCGGCTCGGTCGGTGCTGTTGCCTTGCGGCAACGTCTGCCACTGGCAGACCGCACCCCCAAACCCCCTTCGGACACAAAAAATAAAAATAAAAAGCAAACCGCCAGCCGCGGCGATAGAGCGGCGGAGGGGGAGTAAGAGATTTAGGGAAGGTTCCCGTAGAGGAACGAGGCTGTATATTTCTAAAGTAAGTAAATCGAAGTTTTTCAGGTTTTATGCAGGGGGCTTTCCGGTCGCCCCCACGTACCCCCTTCGGCACAGAAAAAAATAAAAGATAGTTGTTGTATTGCAAACCGACATACAATATGATATAATGAATGTAAAGAAAGGCGGTGTCAGATATGGCTATTAAAAGTTCAAATGTTGCGGCAAGAGTGGAACCCGAGATAAAAGAAAAAGCGGAAGCTATCCTTGCACAGCTTGGTATATCTGCTTCCAACGGTATTAATATGTTTTATCGGCAGATAATCTTATGGAATGGACTCCCGTTCCGTCCTTCCATTCCCGATAAAAGAATAGTTGCATTTGAAGATATGAGCAGAGAAGAGTTTGATGCTAAAATGGCTCGTGGTCTTGCACAGGCTAAATCGGGTGAGGGAATTCCTGCGGATGAATTCTTTGCTTCATTAAGGCAGGAGATCATGGATTCAAATGGCTGATCGTTACAATCTTATCATTCTTCCGGAAGCTCAACAAGATATAAGGAACACGGTTCTGTATATTGCAAGAAACCTTGAAGCTCCGCAGGCTGCCTTGAATTTGCAGGAAGAAATTCAAAATGGGATTAATTCGCTTTCGGAAATGCCTAAGAGATACAAAACGGTTGATCAGCAGCCGTGGAAGGACTCGGGAGTGAGACGAATCATCATCAAGAATTACTATGTGTATTACGTTGTCGATGATGAAAGTATGAACGTCAAAATAATTGCGGTAATATACACAAGAATGTATCAGGAGAACCGGATGTCCGATAGAAAGATGGAATCGCTATAAATTCATGATAACAATATTACGCCCACGGATTATTGGCAAAATCTGTGGGCGGTTTTATTTTACGTTATGGGAGTCTTTAGGAGCCACTGAATAAATCACGTCCTGCGGACTGAGTACCCATCTCGCTTGTTCTTTTTCGACAAATTGCTCTCAAAATCCTTGAAATACGTCAGTATTGATTTTTCAACCAATTTGCCTGAAAAATCCCTACGCGATATGGGCACTCGATTTAATCAGTGTCTCCTTTATCTTGGAGCGCCGCGGCGAGAGAGCGGCAGTTTCGCTTGTGGATTCCGTTTCTATAATATAAGTAATATAAGCTCCCCTTTGCAGTTCATAAATATTTAAAAAACTTTTCCCTCATAAATCCCTTGACAAATCAAAGAATAAATGTATAATAAATAGTAGATTAGCACTCTAGAGCTACGAGTGCTAATTTGTAAAAGCGAGGTGAGCATATGCAGACGAGAGAGAGAAAGCTCAAGATCCTCAAGGCCGTCGTGGAGGAGTATATCAAAAGCGGCGAGCCGGTCGGCTCCAAGCTGCTGTGCGGCACGCTCGGTTTTCCCGTTTCTTCGGCGACGGTTCGCAACGAGATGGCGGAGCTTTCCGAGATGGGGCTTTTGACGCAGCCGCATACGTCGGCAGGCAGGCAGCCCTCGGAGGAGGGATTTCGGCTGTATGTTGACCGGCTGATGGAGAAAAAACCGCTCAAAAGCACATTGAAGGCGCTCGTGAGCGAGGAGCTGCATATGCACTCGGACGATCCCGAGGCGCTTCTCAAAAGCGCGGGGGCGCTCGCGGCAAGGCTTCTCGGCGCGGCGGCGCTTACGACGACTCCGTTCTCCGAGAACGCGAGAGTGCGAACGCTGAGGTTCGTCCAGACGGGCCGGCAGACCTGCATGGTCGTGCTGATAACGTCCACCGGCTTCATCAAGACGCGGCTGTTTAAGTGCGATTACGTAATAACGCCCGATATCGTGAATATATATGAAACGATATTCAACAGGGAGTTCGAGGGCGTTCCCGTCAAGAGCGTGACACCGGCGTTTATCCAGACGCAGGCAGCCTCGATGGGCGAGATCGCGTTCCTCGTGCCGAGTGTGCTTGCGGCGATAATGGACGCCTGCGCGGAGATCGGCGGATTCAGCATGACGGTGTCGGGAAGGGATAACCTGCTGCAAAGCAGCTCGGACGATCCGGCACAGCTTCGGGGG
The DNA here is from genome assembly GCA_902792115.1 of uncultured Ruminococcus sp. Classification (GTDB taxonomy): domain Bacteria; phylum Bacillota; class Clostridia; order Oscillospirales; family Acutalibacteraceae; genus RUG592. Next base: position 2,420 of record CADAYJ010000088.1, read on the forward strand.
CTTACAAAGCTGCTCCACTCCGACGAGGAGCTTGAAGCGCTGCTTCTGAGGCTGCGCGGCGGCAAGCATATCCTCATCGGCTCCGACACGGGAAACGAAGCGCTCGCTCAGTACAGCTTTCTTGCGCAGCCGTATACGATCGAGCCGGCAAGCGGCGGATTCATTACGGCGATCGTTGAGATGCGCTGCGACTACGCCTACGCCACGGCTGTACTGGAGTATATCGCGGATACGGTCGGCAGGCTGATGCGTGAGCTGCTGATGATCGAATAGAAAGGATCTGAATAAATGGATAAGGATAAGAAAGAAAAGGAAAAGGAGACTATCGGGCAGCAGGAGGCAGAGGCGCAAGCGCCTGAGGCTGCCGGCGAGGAAAGCGCAGCGGCGCCCGAAGAGGACAAAACGGCTCAGCTTGAAAAGGCTCTCGCGGCGGAGAAGGATAAGCTGCTGAGAACGGCTGCCGAATACGCCAACTACCGCGCGAGAACGGAGCGCGAAAAGGCAGGGATCTACGCGAACGCCGTCTCCGACACGATAACGGAGATAATCCCGATCGCGGACAACATAGAGCGCGCTCTCGAAGCCTCGAAGAACGCCCCGGAGGAGTTCCGGAAGGGGCTTGAAATGATCTCGAACCAGCTCGGGAAGACGTTTGAGAAGCTGAACATAACGTCGTTCGGCGAGGTCGGCGAGCCTTTCGATCCTCAGTTCCACAATGCGATCTCCAGCACCGACAGCGACGAGCTTGAATCCGACACGATCGCCGCAGTATTCCAGAAGGGCTATAAGGTCGGCGACAAGATCATACGCCACGCGATGGTGCAGACGGTCAACTGACAGATCGGAAGATCAAAAATTGAAAACGGAAGCCCGGAGAAGCTCCGCGTTTTCGTGTATTTGTCAATAATCAAATATTTATTATACAGAATTTCAGAAAGGGAGAAATCATCATGGCAAAGACAATAGGTATAGATCTCGGTACAACAAATTCATGCGTAGCAGTTATCGAAGGCGGCGAGCCGGTCGTTATCGCCAACGCGGAAGGCTCCAGAACGACTCCGTCCGTAGTCGGCTTTTCAAAGACGGGCGAGCGCCTCGTAGGACAGATCGCGAAGCGCCAGGCAGTTTCCAACCCGGCGAAGACGGTAAGCTCCATCAAGAGAGAGATGGGCACGAGCTACAAGGTAACCATTGACGACAAGAGCTACACTCCGGAGCAGATCTCGGCGATGATCCTTCAGAAGCTGAAGGCGGACGCGGAGGCATATCTCGGCGAGACGGTAACACAGGCTGTTATCACCGTTCCGGCGTACTTCACGGACTCTCAGCGCCAGGCTACGAAGAACGCAGGTCAGATCGCAGGCCTCGACGTCAAGAGAATCATCAACGAGCCTACGGCGGCTGCTCTTTCCTACGGCATCGACAAGGGCGAGGAGCAGAAGGTAATGGTATATGACCTCGGCGGCGGCACGTTCGACGTCTCGATCATCGAGATGGGCGACGGCGTTCAGGAGGTACTTGCGACAGCCGGCAACAACCGTCTCGGCGGCGACGACTTCGACAAGAGGATCATCGACTGGATGATCGCGGAGTTCAAGCGCGAGAACGGCGTAGACCTCAGCAAGGACAAGACGACGATGCAGCGCCTCAAGGAGGCAGCCGAGAAGGCGAAGATCGACCTTTCCGGCGTAACGAGCACGTCGATCAATATCCCGTTCATCTGGCAGGACGAGAACGGCCCGATGCATCTTGACCTCACGCTCACGAGAGCCAAGTTTGACGAGCTTACGGCAGACCTCGTAGCAAGCACGATGGGACCTGTAAAGAGCGCTCTTGCGGACAGCAAGCTCTCCATCAACGAGATCGACAAGGTACTCATGGTCGGCGGTTCCTCGAGAATCCCGGCGGTTATCAACGCGGTCAAGTCGTTCATCGGCAAGGATCCGTTCAAGGGCATCAACCCCGACGAGTGCGTAGCGATCGGCGCGGCTATCCAGGCAGGCGTTCTCGGCGGCGAGGTCGAAGGTCTTCTTCTCCTCGACGTTACTCCGCTTTCGCTCGGCGTTGAGACGATGGGCGGCATCATGACGAAGATCATCGACAGAAACACAACGATCCCGACGAAGAAGAGCCAGATTTTCTCCACGGCGGCAGACAACCAGCCGCAGGTTGAGATCAACGTACTCCAGGGCGAGCGCGAATTCGCACGCGACAACAAGAAGCTCGGCGACTTTATCCTCTCCGGCATTGCTCCGGCTCCGCGCGGAATTCCGCAGATCGAGGTTACGTTTGACATCGACTCCAACGGTATCGTAAACGTATCGGCAAAGGATCTCGGCACAGGCAAGGAGCAGAAGGTCACGATCAAGTCCGACACTCACATGAGCAAGGAGGACATCGACAAGGCAGTTGCTGAGGCTGAGAAGTACGCCGCAGAGGACAAGAAGCGCCGCGAGACGGTAGACGAGAAGAACGCAGCGGAGAACATGGCTTACGCTGCCGAGAAGCTCATCAAGGAGAACGGCGACAAGATCGACGCCTCCGACAAGACGGAGATGGAGACGAAGGCGGCTAACGTCCGCGAGGCGATCAAGTCCGACGACATCACGAAGATCAAGGCTGCAAGAGAAGACCTGGAGAAGTGCGTACAGGGCGTTTCCACGAAGCTCTACCAGGCAGGCGCGGCAGCGGCTCAGGCAGCGGACGCACAGCCCGCAGGCGCACCGGGCGCAGCACCAGAGACAAACGCTGACGGCGGCAACGTATACGACGCAGATTTCAAGGACGTTGACTGATAAGCCGGCAGACGAACAATAGATTCGGAATAATGAAAGGCTGAGCCTTTTCGGCGGCAGGCAAACACGCGGATTAAGCAGCGCGTAATTCGTGTGTATTGCGCCGCCGGGGGGGATTCGGATACGGGGGCTTTCCGGTCGGTAATCCGTCGCTTCGGCGAAAACGCTCAGCCTTCTTTTTTTATATTTGCGCTCAAGGTATTGCATTTACAGCGAAAATCGTTTAGAATATCATAGTGAGCCTGAATATAAGAAAAGAAATGTTTTGACCTTTCTCCGCTTTCGGGAAAGGCTTGTACTGTTTACAGGAGGTAATGACCTTGGCTGATAAGAGAGATTATTACGAGGTACTCGGCGTCGACAAATCGGCGTCGGACGACGATATAAAAAAGGCGTTCCGCAAGAAGGCGAAGATGTACCACCCCGACCTTCACCCGGACGACAAGGAAGCCGAGAAGCATTTCAAGGAGGTCAACGAGGCGTACGAGGTGCTTTCCGACAAGGACAAAAAGGCGCGCTACGACCAGTTCGGTCACGCAGGCGTTGATCCGAGCTACGGAGGCGGCGGTGCAGGCGGCTACGGCGCGTACACAGGCGGCTTTGATGTGGACGACATTTTCTCCAGCTTCTTCGGCGGCTTCGGCGGCAGGAGGCAGTCAAACCCGAACGCGCCCAGACGCGGAACGGACGTTGAGACTGTGTGCAGCATATCGTTTGAGGAGGCGGCGAAGGGCTGCCGCAAGAAGATCTCATATCAGCGGATCGACAACTGCGACGAGTGCGGCGGCTCCGGCGCGAAGAAGGGCACGTCTCCGAAAACGTGCTCCGCGTGCGGCGGCTCCGGCAGAGTTACGATAAATTCCAGGACGCCGTTCGGTGTAGTCCAGACGACGAGAGCCTGCGACGCCTGCGGCGGCAAGGGCAGGATCATCGAGAACCCCTGCCCGAAGTGCGACGGCAAGGGCAGGATCCGCCACACGCTCGAGGACGAGTTCAACATTCCTGCCGGCGTTGACGAGGGACAGAGGCTTTCCGTCGGCGGCAAGGGCAACGCAGGAATCAACCACGGTCCGGCAGGCGACCTGTACATAGACATCACCGTTCGTCCGCACCCGATCTTCGAGCGCAAGGGCAACGACGTCTACTGCACGCTTCCGCTCACGTTCGTTCAGGCGTGTCTCGGCGCTGAGGTCGTTGTGCCGACGCTTGACGGCAAGGTGAAGTACACCGTCAAGGAGGGCATTCAGCCCGGCGACAGCTTCCGTCTCAAGGGGCGCGGTATCCAGAGTCTCAACGGCAAGGGCAGGGGCGACGAGTACGTCAAGGTGACTGTCGAGGTTCCGAAGAATCTTTCAAAGCGCCAGAAGGAGCTTTTGCAGGAATTCGACGGACAGTCCAGCGAAAAGAACTATCAAAGCCGCAAAGGCTTCTTCAACAAGCTCAAGGACCTTTTCGGCGAATGAGAGGAAGGCTGCCGCGCAGCCTTCTTTTATTTGGAGCCGGGAGATTTCCGGGATAATTACCGGCTTGCGGTTTCGGGTTTTGTGCCGCCTTGTTTTCGGCTTGCAGGTTCGGCTTGCGGTTTCGGGTTTTGTGCCGCCTTGGAGCGGCGGAAGGGCGGCTTT
>CADAYJ010000089.1 GCA_902792115.1 uncultured Ruminococcus sp.
CCAAGCCCTTTTAGGGGTGAATTTCAAAAACAGTCCGGTGGACTGTTTTTGGAAGAGGGGCATTTTGGCAGAAAATGCCCCTGAGCGGCAAATCTCAGAAAAGCCGCGCTCCGCCGCTCCAAGGCGGCACAAAGCCTCCGGCGGTCACGCTGCGAGTTGGCAGAAAATGCCCCTGAGCGGCAAATCTCAGAAAAGCCGCGCTCCGCCGCTCCAAGGCGGCACAAAAGTATTCTCGATAATCCGCTCCAAGGCGGCAAATCCAAGACGGCGACAGCCTTATCGAAAAAAGACGCTTCCGTATCGGAGGCGTCTTTCTTGCTGTGTATTATTTTCCGCAGCCGTTTACTCGTATCTCAGCGCGTCAATCGGGTTAAGCCTTGCCGCCTTGATCGAGGGTACCAGACCGAAGATTATACCGACGCACATCGAGAAACCGACAGAAACAGCGATCGCGCCGATGCTCACCGTTATCGGTATATTCATAATAATACCGATCAGCTTCGATATCCCGATACCTATCAGCACTCCGATCACGCCGCCTATCGCCGTCAGCACGACGGATTCCGTGAGGAACTGTCCGAGGATAACGCGCCTCTTAGCGCCGAGTGCCTTTTTCAGACCTATCTCTCTCGTCCTCTCCGTAACGGAGACGAGCATAATGTTCATTACACCGATGCCGCCGACGAGCAGCGAGATGCTTGCGATGCCGACGAGCAGCAGCGACGTCGCGCCCATTACCTCTTTAAGCATTTCGGCGTCGGACGTGAGCGAGCCGGATTTATACTCGTATTCACTCGTGGGAAGATCCTCGTTCATGACATCTGCGGCAGCCGTGGAGGCGGAGACGATCTTGTCGGGATCGCTTACCCGGATAAGTAGATTCTGAACGTCGTCGTAGCCCGAAACGTCATTCCACGAGGTGAGCGGAACGTATGCGATCGACTCCAGGACTCCGACCTTCGTGTAGTAGTCGCCGAGATTCCGGATCTCGCTGTAATCAACTATCTTTGTAACGACGCCGACGATCGTGAAAAGCTCGTTGCCGACCTGTATCGTCTTGCCGAGAGCGCTCTCGTTCTTGAAAAGCTGGCTTGCGAGCGTATCGGAGATAACGGTGACGTTGTTTCGGTCTCTGAAATCCTTCTCTGTAAAGAGCCTTCCTGCCGAAACGCGGCGGTTTGAGATTGTGAAATAGTCGGAGTCGATGCCGTACACGGAGCCGAACGCCGACGTTCCGGTATACGAGATCGTCGCCGTGCTGTACTGGTGACCGTAGATGCGCGTCGCCGCGTCTACGCCGTCAATTCCGAGAACCTCCTGCACCTTGTTGTCGGAGATCGCGTTCACTCCGACGAGCGCGCCCTTCTGCGAGGGATCGTATTCCTCGGAGAAAAGCGAGCTTTCCTTTGAGAAGAGGCTGAGCGTCACCGTGTTTGTGGAATCGCCGACAAGCTCCTGCTTGAGCTGTTCGGTCGCGCCGTCAATTATCGCCACGATGATAATAATAGCCGCGATGCCGATGATGATTCCGAGCATCGTGAGTACGGAGCGCATCTTGTGGGAACGGATGCCCCGGAATGAAAGTCTTATGTTTTCAAGCATTGTAACACCCTCCCCGCTTAGAATATGATACCGTAGTCGTAGTACGTTTTCTCAAATGTCGAATCCACGACGCGCACGCCCTCAACGCTCTTGCCGTAAGGGAACGCAAAACGGTCGTCCTCGGTTATTCCGTCCAGGATCTCGACGGAGGTTGCCGACACCTCGCCGATCGTTACATACCGCTTTTCAAGCCTGTTGGTTTCATTGTTCGCGATCATCATGAAGCAGCGCCCTGCCTCGCTTCTTACGAGCGGAGCGGGAACGATGATAGCGTTCTCCGCACCCTCATGCGGAAAGCTGATCTGCACCTCGCTGTCCTCGGAGATCTCCATCTCATCATTGAGAGTAACGGTGAACGCATACTGCGATTCAAGCGCGCTCCCCTGAGAATCATCACTGCCGCCCTGCTCGGAGGGCTTGTCGGAAAGCTCTGTTACAACGCCCTTCGTAACGGCGCCGGTCTCGAAGTTGGTAATATCAGCCTCCATTCCGACAGAGACCTTGTCGCGCGAAAACTCGCCGACCGACGAGCTGACGCTCATGCCGTCCTCGTTCGCGATCGTCACATACGAACCGTTTTCGGGAAGGTGGTAGATATCCTTCGCGACAAACGTGACCTTGCCGTCGATCGGAGCCGTCTCGCCGCCCGTCTCCGCGAGCTTTTTGCTGCGCTTTACGTTCAGCTCCGCCTGGCGCTTTTCAAGCTCCTTCGAGGCGATATCCTTCTCGCGCTGGGAGATCATATCCTTGAGCTCCCGGAGAGAGTACATATAGTTGTCGTTGAGAGAAAGCTCATATGAGGACATATCGGTGTCCGGAAGCTCGGGCATCTCCGGCATTTCGGGCATCTCGTACCCCTGCGGCATATCAGCGCCGCTTTGAGCCGCGCCCGCCGTCACGAACGCAGCAAAACCGACAGTACCGCCGCTGTAAGCGATCATTCCGCCGGGCGTTACCGTTACGCCGTCGCTGACGGGAAGATCCTTCCTGTAACCCGCGATCTGCGAGCCGTCTATAAACCTCGCGTAAAGCTGCGCGCCCGTCTCGTCGCAGACGTATACGGCAGCCGCGCCGCTGCTCTTTTCAAGCTGTTCAAGAAGCTGAGACGAGATAACCGTATCCTCGCCTGCGATGTAGATCAGAGGATCCTCCGCCGTGCTGCTGCCGCCGAGCGGAACGGACTTCGGCGTGAGCTTCTTCTCGAAAGCGACGCCGGGCGCAGCTTCGTCCTTCGTCTCTTCCTCCTCCGGTTCCTCGTCCTCGGGCTTGTTCTCGGAAGGCTGGATACGTGTGAGGATATCTATCTCATTTTGAAGTATCGTGATCTCGTTCGTGAGCGTCTTGACCATCAGCTCGGCGTCGGCTACGTTGTCCTCAAGGGAATGAACGTCGTAAGCCAGGATAAGATCGCCCTTTTTGACGGAATCGCCCTTCTTGACCTTGACGCTCTCAATTTTCAGCTCGGGATTCGTCTTGATGCTCGCCACGCTTCCCTTAACGAGCTTGCCGTAGTACGTATCGCCCATCTCATCAAGCGTATACATTTTTGCCTCAGCAACGGCATCCGAAACGGGAGCCACGTTTACGGTATTCTTTCCCTGCAGGAGCTTGACGGCTCCGAACGCACCGCCGCCGACTAAGAGCACCAGAAGGGGGATAACGATGAAGCGCTTTTTGAATTTGCCCTTACTCATTCTCCTCACCTCCATGTCTTCTGCGGCTCATTCGCTCGTTGTACTCGCCGAGCGAGGAAAGCTCGCCGTCGTATATAACAACGATCTTGTCGGCGCAGTCCGCGACTATCTTTTCATGCGTGATCATTACGATCGTTACGCCCTCGCCGTTGAGCTTCGAGAAAAGCTCCATCACCTGCTCGCCGGAGCGCGAATCGAGCGCGCCCGTCGGCTCGTCGGCAAGAAGGATCTTCGGCGAATTCACGATAGCTCTCGCGATCGCGACGCGCTGCTTCTGTCCGCCGGAAAGCTGCGTCGGAAAAAACTTCATTCTGTCGGCGAGGCCGACCTTTTCAAGAGCAGCAGCTGCGATCTCACGGCGCTGCTTTTTCTTTACGCCGGCGTAAAGGAGCGGCAGCTCGACGTTTGCGAGCGCCGTCTCGCGCGGCATCAGGTTAAAATTCTGAAAGACAAAGCCGATGCCCTTGTTGCGAATAGCGGAAAGGGATTTGTCGTTCTGGTCGGAAACATCTATGCCGTCAAAGAGGTACGTGCCGCTCGTCGGCTTGTCCAGCAGACCGATGATATTCATCAGCGTACTTTTGCCGGAGCCGGAGGGGCCCATGATCGAGAGGTAATCGCCCTCCTTGACCTGCAGGTTGATATTTTTCAGAACGGGGACATCGAGGTCGCCTGCGTTGTAATTCTTATATATCTCTTTAAGATCGAGGATCATTTCAATATCCCGCCTTTCTTAGCCGGCCGTGCCGTCTTCGGCAGGCGTGCTGTCCTCAAAACCGTGCTCCGTCGTCATGCCCTCAAAGAGGCGCTCCTCCGGGAACGCGATATAATCGCCCTCCTTCAGGCCGGAAGTGATCTCGTACGTCGCAAACTCCTCGTTGTGAGCGCCAAGCTCCACGCTGCGCTTAGCGAGAACGCCGTTTTCCTCAACCCACACATACGGAGCGCTCTCGGCGTCGCACACGTAATAATCGCCGATCTTCAAAGCGCCGCTGTCCGTTTCCTCGGCGCTGTCGTCCGAGACAGCCTCCTCGACGGTGATGTGCTGACCGATGAGAAGTCCCTCGCTGGAGTCGAGCGAGATATATACGGGGTACTTTGTCGTCGTATCAAGCCCCATTCCGTAGCTCGTGCTCGTGATGGGCTTCGCTGTATCTATGGAAACGACCTTGCCGCTCCACGTCATAGTCTCGTTTGTGCGCGAACGGATCGTGATATCCTCGTCAACGTAGAAATCCCCGATATGCTCCTCGCTGATGCTCGCCTTTATGCGAAGGTCTCCGGAGGAGGTGATCGTGATATACGCTTCCGCGGTGGGATCGCCTACGGAGCTTACGGAGCCGTCTACGGAAGACTTGATAACAGCGTTCTTGATCGAATTTTCCGTTTTCTTTATCTGCTTATCGAGAGAATCCTTCTCGTACTCAGCCTTTTTCAGCGCCAGCTTCGTTGCCTCGATCTGATTGTCGAGCGAGAGCTGCTGATTTTTTGAGGCATTAGTTCTTTCCTTTTCAAGCGTAGCGATCTGATCGTTGTACGACTTGATCTCCGACTGCGCGCGCTCGCGGTCGAGCTTCGCCTGGTCGAGCTGAAACTGCATATCTTCCGCGTCGTATTCAAACAGCTTGTCGCCCTTCTTTACGGCGTCGCCTTCCTTGACAAAGACCGTTTTGATCTTTTTCTCCGCGTCCGAATCGACCTTTACGACCTCCTGCGACTCAACTACGCCGCTGAAACGGTTGCCGGTAAACGGAGCCTCGCCGCCGGTCGAATCGAGGCTGCCCACAGGTGTTACGTACGCGATATTGTCGTTGAAGCCGCCTCCGGAGATAGCCGGGTATACAAAAAAGTATCCTGCCGCAGCAACAACTGCCAGCACGGCGATAACGATCATGACCTTAATAAAATTTTTCATTTCGCTGCCTCCAATGTTCTATTTGGTATAATACAATTATACACATTCGCATATTGTATGTCAACAGGGAAATACCCGATTTTATATTTTTTTACCCAAAACAAAAGAGTCTTCCGTTGTGGAAGACTCGCAGCTTGTAGATAAACCCCTTATTCGGAAAGAATACGGGGTTAAAATTATGCTAATCAAGAATAATAAGTAATCTGAAGGCAGATGAAGGTAAATGTTGAAATATAAGAGCAATCCATT
>CADAYJ010000090.1 GCA_902792115.1 uncultured Ruminococcus sp.
CGAGGGCGGAACCTGCTTTTACCACTGCGGCGCGGGGATTTCGCTCCTGACGCTGCTTGCCGACGGAACTCTGCTCCCGTGCAGAAGGCTGCCGCTGCCGATCGGAAGCTGCCTTGAGAGCGATATTCTGACGCTTTACCGGGGCAGTCCGCTGATAAAGCAGCTTTGTGAAGAGACGATACCGGAGAAATGCTTTCCGTGCCCTCTGGCGCACTTGTGCAGGGGCGGCGCAAAATGCCTTACGTACGCCGTGACCGGCAGCCTGTGTGAGAAGGATATAAACTGCTACTATAAATACCAAATGCCGGCAAATAACAAATCTGCTGCACCGGAGAAAGGAAACTAATCATGAAGTCAAAAAAATCTGCTCGGCTTTCCCGTATTCTCATATTGTTAATATTATGTATCACCGCCGCCAGCGTCATTGTGCCGCTCACTGCCTCTGCGGAGGAAAAAAGCTACCGCGTGGACGCAGCCGATTTTGACATCATCCTCAGCGAAAACGGTGACGCGACCGTTACGGAGACGTGGACTGTCACATACACGTCCGGCTCCTTTACGCGCTTTTACAAGGATATCTTTGATCCCGGAAATCAGCTCGAATATTTTCCGGAGATCAATGTTATCGGCGCTCATATAAACGGCACTGAGGCGACAGCCACGGATTCGATCGACCGTATCGACTACCACTATTTCTTTGAAAAAAGCTCGGAGCAGATGTACACGATCCACTGGTTCAAGCGCGCGTTGGGCGAAACGGTAGAATACGATATCACGTATCAGATCCCGAACGCAGTGAAGCTCGACGAGAACGACGACGCCGAATACTGCTACCGCCTGATCGGTCTGAACTTTCCGAAAACAGTCGGAACCGTCACGACAAACGTCCATGTTCCCGATATTAACGGCGTAAAATCTGCCTCCCTGTCTTCCGGTGATCTCGGACAGAACGGCAATTCACTGTACTGTTCCGCAAGCAATGTCAAAGGTGTGTATAAGCTGAGGATCAATATGAAATCGGAGTCCTTCAAGGACCTTCAGCGCATTATATCGGTTGATGTTCCCGATAGCTTTAGCGAGGAGGAAACAGGCAGCGGCAACGGAGGCTCCCCGGGCAGCTCAAATACTGACATAGTCTCTTTTATAGGTACTTCTTTTGTCACGCTTTTAATGTCATCGCCCGTTATTCTAGTCATCATTTTTTTGATCTCTAACGCTGTAAATTCAAAAGTCGCTCAAAAAATGATAAGGGATAATCCGAATTGCTTCGTCGATTCGGCAAGGCGCATTGATAACTGGAATATTCCCTTCGTCTGGTACGGATTGGATAAAGTGGGCATGAATGCACCTATAACGTATATGTTTTATGCCGAGATCTTCGATCTGTGCCGCAAGGGATACCTATATGTGACGAATGAAGAGATCATATTCAACGCGGCGAATTATGTCGACAATCTCGATACTCTTCAGAATGACATGGATCAAAGGTTTATCTCTATGCTGTATGAGAATTTCCCGATAGAAAACAGAAACGGCTGCAATATGATATCCTTCGCAAGCCTTGGCGGCAAGACAACGTACGATAAGACATTATACAGTAAAATTACCGAATGGACAGTCGGCTACCGGAAATCAATAACGTCCAGTCCGCTGTACATAAAGCTGGAACAAAACGGTACGTTGAATCAGCTGCGTCCCGACTTTATGATGTGGAAAAAGTATGCAAAGCATATTAATTTCACCGTTGGCGCACAAAGCTGCTTTTCACTGCTTGCACGCACCGGAACGATAGATTCATACTCTGTTCTGCAGCTGATGCAGACACTCAACAAAGCGCAGAAGGTCGACGCGCAGAATAACGGAGACTTCTACTATCTGACAAGATGTATTGACACGAGCGAGCGTGCTTTCAGAAACTCAAACCACTCCGGCAGCTCAGGCAGCGGCTGCTCGTCATGCTCGAGCTGCTCGTCCTGCTCAAGCTGTTCCGGCTGCGGCGGAGGCGGAGCCGACTGATCTCATAACCGAATATTCTCATCAAAGCCGCCGGTCAAGCTCCGGCGGCTTCATTTATGCCTGCGGCATCGCGTGAAGGGTGCTGTATGAGTAAGAATAACGTATTGATAACAGGAAACATAGACGCGAGCGTTTGGAATATTGCCGAACGCCTTGAAAACGACGGCTGCACCGTTACCGTTGCGGCAACGGATATCGCGCCGAAGAACAAAAAATTCGCCAAGCGCTATTTTGAGATGAGCCTGGATACTACACATCTGTCCGATGTATACAGAAGCGGACGCTTTGATACCGTCGTCTTCTTTATGTCTGCGAAGAGCGAGACTCCTCATTACGAGATCAACGGCGAGAGCCGCCTCGGACGGTATCTCGACGTTTTCGTGCAGCACATTGAGGCGGTGCAGCATCATCCGGAGATCGCGCAGCTTATTCTGATCACCGATCAGCGCGTTTTCGGAGAGAAGCAGATAAAAGACGAGTCCGTCACCCCCGAGCCGGATTCGTTCGAGAGCAGCCTCCTGCTGACTGCGGAGACGGAGCTTGAACGCTTCAGCCGCAAGGAAGGCTCGCTTGTCAAGCTGCTGCTCAGAGTGCCGCATATCTATACGCCCGGTCCCGCTGCCGCCTTTGCAAACGATTTTCGCGCGTCCGGTTCATCGGAGCGCCAGACGCTCTATCTGCCCGGCACTCCTGAAAAAAAATGCGGTTTTCTCAGCGCAGACGATATGGGGAAGCTCCTGCTGCTTGCTGTCACAGAGCGTTCGAGGGGCGTTATGCACGTCAAGGCTCCCGAGATCATCACGTACGCGCAGCTAAAATCATTCTTTGAAGGTTTTGGCTACAATGTTGTATACATGGGCAGGGACAACCGCCGTCTTTGCCTGGAGGGTACGCGCGCAAGGAAGGAGCTGGGCTTCGTAGCCTCCGGCAGCTTCCGCGACAGCATCTTCCTGCACGAGAAGCAGACGGTCATGAAAAGGCAGTTTAACAAGCTGAGGTATCTGCGCAGGTCTATGAGAAAGACGCTGCCGTGGATCGAGACGGGAGCTGGCGCGCTGCTGATGGAGCTGGCGGCATTCTCCGTCTCTCAGAACACAGTAACGGCGTTCATCGACGTAAGGCTGCTGTACGCTGTTATTATAGGAAGCACGCACGGTCTGTTTTTCGGGTGTATCGCCGGTCTCGTCGCTTATATCTCCTACGCGGCGGCGTATCTGCTTTCGGGAGGTCAGGCGTGGGATCTTCTGCTGAACCTCGACAACTGGCTCCCCTTCGAGCTTTATCTTCTCGCCGGCGCTCTGACGGGATATATGAAAACGACCAATGACGACAAGCAGAAGGAGCTTCTCGAGGAAAAGCGCAAGGTCAAGAAGGATCTGCACTATATGCAGGACGTACACCAGCACACCTGCGATATGAGAGATATGCTGATGGAGCAGGTCGTAAAGTCGCGCGACAGCTACGGAAAGATTTACAGCATGGTTGACGAGCTGAACTCCGTCTACCCCGACGAGATACTCTTCCACGCACTGCACATCTACGAGGACGTTCTCTCCAACAACACAGTTTCGATATTTATCCGCGAGAACGGCGCACCCTTCCTCAGAAAGGTGGTCGAATCGGAGGACTACGTCAACACAGAGAATTCGCTCGACCTTAACAGTCTGCCGGAGCTTAAAAGCTATATCAGCGATGACAAGCTGTACGTCAACAAGGAGTTCAGGGACGGATATCCTGCCTTCTGCCTTACTATACCCTACAAGGAAGGAAGGAAGTTTGTCATAATGCTCTGGGAGGTACAGGCTCAGCAGTATACAAAATACTACGAAAACCTGCTGACCATCGTTTCACGTCTTACGAGAATGGCGCTGACGAAGGCGATCGAATTCAACGAGCTTCCCGAGCGGTATGTTGACAATACGCTCTTCCTCAAGCAGGATGAGTTTATCCACTCGTGGCAGATGAGAAAACAGATGAAGAACGAAAAAGTCGGCAGCTACGTGCTCTTCCGTTTCTCGTCGTCTCTTCCCGACGACGTGCTGAGCGAACGCTTCGGGCGCGTCGTCCGTTCGCTCGATATCGCAGGAAAGATGAACGACGGCAAGCGGTACATTCTGATGATGCAGGCGACGGAGAAGGATATAGACAACATCCTGAGCCGCATGGAGAACGCAGGCGTTGCCGCGTACGCTATCGACGAAAAAGAGCTTATGCAGTACGCATGACTTTAATTTGGAACGACGGGAGCCGAACTGCGCCTTATCGCGTCTTCAAGAGTGTATTTCGGAAATATCAACCTGTTGTGGGCGGCGATGATCCCGATATTCGGTCCGATCGCAGGATTGATCATCATATTTACGAGCGGCAAGGAGCGCAATTATGACGAGCTTTACCGGATCGTAAACGGCACGACGAACGACGACTACGACATTCGTTCCGTTTCGGGAGAGTTCCTCTCGGCGGAGGAGGTCTTTTTGCTCAACGACGCCGCAGACAGGAGAAAAACGATGCTCGAGCTGCTGAAGCAGGACACGTCGCCGTATATGGACGTGCTGAAGCTCGCCAGCGAAAACGACGACGTTGACACGGCGCACTACGCGACAGCCTCGCTGATGCAGATACAGACGGAATATCAAAAGGATCTGCGCTTTCTCAGCGCCGTCGCGTCACGTCCGGACGCAACGCTCGGCGACCACAAGCGCTACGCCGAGATGCTCTCGCATTACCTCGACGACCGCCTTCTTGAAGAGAGCCTGCTCAGGAAGCAGCGTCTTCTGCTTCACAACGAGCTTGAGCTTCTGATGGATAAATACGATTGTCACGACTACGACAAGGAGTACATAGAAAACCTGATAATGCTCGAAAATTACAGCGCGGCTACGGAGTTCTGCGACAAGCTGCTCAGCGGCAAGGAGCCGCCGGAGGAGATCTATTTCCTTCGGATACGGCTGTATATACTCCAGCGCGACCACCGCGAGCTGTACCGCTTTGCGAAAGCGCTGCTTGAAAGCGGGGAAACATTCTCCCCCACTCTTCATAAGGAGCTGACCTACTGGACCGAGGATACTGCCGCCGCGCAGTAACGGTTGAGCGCTCCAAAACGACCAATGCCGGGAAAAGGCAGAAACGGAGAGAAGAAATTGACTGATAAACAGATCATTACAGAAACAAGACGAAAGCATCATTCATTCTTCACGCCGTGGCATCTGATGCCGTTTGTCATCATGGTGCTGTTGGTGTTCGTCGCCCTGCTCTATTCCTCGGGGCGAAGCTACCAACTTCAGGAGCAGCGCGTCAGCCTGCTCGACAGCGACGGCTTCGTTCCGGAATTCGACGGGCTGAGAGACGACGCCGATATCCTGGTGATGTACAACTCTGAGCAGACGGAAAGCTCCGTGCGATACTTAGACACGGTAACAAAGGTACTCAACACGATTCGCCTGGAGTATACGACGTGCGACGTGAGCAAGGACGATCCGCGCCCCGGCAAGGATCAGCTCGTGC
This sequence comes from uncultured Ruminococcus sp., assembly GCA_902792115.1. Lineage (GTDB taxonomy): Bacteria > Bacillota > Clostridia > Oscillospirales > Acutalibacteraceae > RUG592. Next base: position 5,521 of record CADAYJ010000090.1, read on the forward strand.
TGTTCTGCACGCCCGATTTCGAGGAATTTGACGACCGGGAGTTCAACGACTTTGTGAAGTGGATGCAAACGGGCAATATAGTGTTCTTCTGCGCGCCCGATTTCACCTCCGGCTTTTCCGCGCTGTACCCCTATATGGGGATAGAGCACGTTGCCGATGAGCAGCTTGTTATCGACGATATATACTTTAACGACGATATTCTCCCGGGGCTGGAGGGCAAGACTGTCCCCGACATCGGACTGCTCGACGTAACTACGCTTTGCCGGCTGAAGGAAAGCTGCAGCGTCTCAATGACCGAAGCCACTCACAACGCGCCGCTGCTTTGGGATTACAGGACGGACAGCAGCTTCGTCACGGTAAACAACAACAGCCTGCTTGACTCGAGGAACGTGATAAACGGCATCATCGCGCATATTATCGCCAAGCACCGCGGAACGCACGCATGGCCGGTGCTTAATTCCCTGATGGTGTTTATCGACGATTTCCCGGCTCCTCAGCCCGAGGGATTTGACGACAGGCTAAAGGAGCAGTTCGGCTACGATACGCAGAGCTTCTTCATGAACGTCTGGTGGCCGGACATGAAGACCATCGCCGAGAAGAACGGGATCGTGTATAACGGAGTGTTTATCGAGACGTACAACAAGGTCAAGGAGCCGCCCTTCCCCAGGGGATACGCGAGCGTTCTGCTGAAATATTACGGCGCTGAGCTTATCGACAGCGGCGGAGAGATATCGCTGCACGGCTACAACCACGAATCGCTGATCCCCGAGGGCTTCCCGAACAATGACAACTACGCAGGCTGGAGCAGCGAGGAAAACATGGTACTCTCGTGTGAGGTCGTCCGCAAGTATGCAAAGCGGCTTTTCCCCGAATACACCTTTACATCATACGTGCCGCCGTCCAACTATTTTTCCGAGGAAGGACTCAGAGCGCTGAAAAAGGCCTGCCCGGAGATCAGAGTCGTTTCGTCGCTCTACTACACCGACCGCACAGACACCGCCTATCAGGAGGAATTCTGCGAGGACTCAGACGGAACGATCAACGTACCGCGTGTGACCTCGGGCTTTGATATGGGGCCGTTCGACAGGCTGCTGACATTCAATACGCTGTATGAGGACGGCGTTTCCTCACACTTTATTCACCCCGACGACGTACTCGACGACGACAGAGGCGCGGCGCTCGGCTGGGCTGCAATGAAGGCGGCGTTTGATGAGTCGTTTGCCGAGGTACGCAGCGGCTACCCCATGCTTCACGGCATGACAGCCACGTCGTGCGGCGGAATGGTTCAGCGGGCACAGCGCGCGTCGGTAAGCGTCGGTAAGGAGACCGACGGAGACGGCGCGTATCTGAATATCCATATAGATAATTTTTACGACGAGCTGTGGATCGCGCTTTACAGCGAAGAAGAAATAGATACAGAGGGCAGCGGCGATATTTACCGTATCGGAGATCACGATTACCGTATCCGCTGCACCGCACCCGATGTCAGGATCGCACTCCGATAAGAGGTGACGATCAACCAAAGGAGAATGACCGCATGAGAATCTGTCTTGTCTGTGAGGGCTGCTATCCGTACGTCGCGGGTGGCGTTTCCTCCTGGGTACAAAGCCTGATCAAGTCGATGCCGCAGCACCAGTTTATCATCTGGGCGATAGCCTCCAACGAGAGCATGGAGGGAAATTTTGTATACGAGCTTCCCGAGAACGTCGTCGGAATAGAGGAGGTTTTCCTCGACTCGATGCTCAACAAGCGGCGGACGAAAAAGAAAAAGATCGTCCTGAGCGACAGCGAGACGGTCGCGGTATACAGAATGCTGACTTGCACCGATCCCGACTGGGATGTCATATTCAATTTGTTTTCGAGAGACGGTCTCGATCCGATCGATTTCCTGCTCGATCCGTCATTTTTGCAGATATTGAAGGCGGTTTGTGAGAACGAATACAGTCACCTGCCCTTTACCGACTTCTTCTGGACGATACGCTCGATGTTCCTGCCGATCCTTTATCTTATCCACAACGAGATGCCCGAGGCGGATCTGTACCACTCCTGCTCCTGCGGATATGCCGGTATGCTCGCGGCGGCGGCGTCCAAATATTACGATAAGCCGTATATGCTGACGGAGCACGGGATCTACACACGCGAACGAGAGGAAGAGATCCTGCGCGCCGGCTGGGTGGCTCCGATGATAAAGCCGCTGTGGATCGAGATGTTTTATATGTTTACACGCTGCGCATACAGATCAGCCGACGTCGTGACGTCGCTGTTTGAATACGCAGGCGGCGCACAGCGCGAGATCGGATGCGACAGGAAGAAGCAGCTTGTCATTCCGAACGGAGTAAACACAGATATTTTTGCAAACGTACCTGCGAAGAAGCCGGACGGCTTCATAGACGTAGGAGCTGTGATCCGCGTCGCGCCGATCAAGGATATAAAGACGATGCTGTACGCCTTTGCGCGCGTCGAACAGGAGAACGACAGAATACGGCTGCATATCATAGGTCCCACCGACGAAAACCCGGAATATTACGAGGAATGCCGGGAGCTGCTCAGTGATCTGAGGCTAAAGAACGCCTTCTTCACGGGGCGCGTCAACACGGCGGAATACCTGGAGAAGATCGACTTCACGCTGCTTTCGAGCATTTCCGAGGGAATGCCGCTCGCAACGCTGGAGGGCATGGCCGCCGGACGTCCTGCCGTCACTACGAATGTCGGCTGCTGCAGCGAGCTGCTTTTCGGCGTGAACGACGGCTTCGGCAAGGCAGGTATCTGCGTTCCGGCAATGCACGCAAAGCAGCTTGCGGACGCGATACTCCAAATGGCGTCCGATCCGAAGATGATAAAAGCTATGGGCGCAAACGGAAAAAACCGTGTTCTCGCGTTTTTCAGGCAGACCGATATGATAAACAAGTATCTTTCCGCATACGGCAAAGCGATCGAAAACCATAAAAAAGGAAGGGTGAGCGATGGCAGGAATAGGATTTGAACTTAAAAAGGTCTTCAAGGGCAACAGTATCTCCAAAAAGCTCTGGGGCTACTCCTGCGCTTCCATCGTCGTCGGAGGCCCTACGATACTTGTTATCATAGTGCTGGTCGCGCTGGAAAGCATCGCCGGAAGCTCCGCCGACGCGAGCTGGGATATTCTCCTCGCGCTGATAACATACGCGATGATCGGCGCGCTGCTCGTGGCGTCGATACTGACGCAGATCCTTGCGCGGTGGTCGGCGGATCACCTGTTTACGAAGGAATACGACAGAGTGCTGCCGGCAAACTACGGCGCGTTTTTGATGCTTGTCGTTCCGTTCGGGATACTCGCGGCCGGGCTGCTTTGCACTGCGGACGCCGTAGCACTGCACGACAAGATACTGACGTGGCTTACGTGGGCGCTTATGACCATGATCTATATCCACATGGGCAGCATCACCGCGATAAAGAAGTACGTGAGTCTCGTGATCTGGTTCTCGCTCGGCGCGGCAGCCGTCATACTCTCGGCGCTGCTGTTCATCAGAGTTCTTCATATGTCGAACGTCACGGCGATACTGCTTGCGATGTTCATCGGCTACGGAATCATCTTTGTCGGCTACACATACAGCCTTCACACAGAATTTCCGCCCGGTCACGGCAGCATTTTCCGCTTTGCAGAATACCTGGATAAATACAAATCGCTGCTCATCTGCGGATTTTTCGGAATTGCAGCGTCGTTCGTCCACATCATCATAATGTGGTTTTTCGGCGATTACGGCGAGCAGGTTACGGGCCTGTTCTACCACGCGAGGGTGTACGACGTGTCGTCGTTCTACGCCTTTCTCGTAGCAATACCTACGAACGTGCTTTTTGTCGTTTCGATGGAAACGCGCTTTTATGAAAAGTTCAGGGCTTATTTCTCGGCTGTCTCGTCAAACGGCACGCTCGACGACGTCCGGACTGCGCGGAGGAATATGGTTCACGCGCTCAAAAGCGAGCTTGTGAGGCTTGAGCTGATACAGCTTATCGTGCTGATCGCTTACATGGCGGTAATGCGGTTTTACCTTGAGACGATCGGCTTTACGCAGACTATACTCATTCTCTTCTTCCTGCTTTGTATCGGCTACGCCGCGCAGGGGATCGGGGCAAGTCTGGTTCTGCTCATGCTCTATTTTGACGACAGAAAAGGCGCGGCGATCACAGCCGTCTCCGGCTTCTGCGTATCCGCGCTGCTTGCGGGGCTTACGATGTTCCTTGTCGGTCTGATCCGGCTGAATTATTTTATCATTGATATAGACAACAACGTCTTCACCCGGCAGCCGATATTCGAGTTTGAGCGCAGCAACGCTTTTCTGAGATACGTGTACAGGCTCGACGAGAAGGCTCTCGAAAAGGAAAAGGCATTTATCAAGCGAAGGGGAAGGCTCGGATTTGACCGCTTGAAGCTGCGGGAGATTGAGATCGGCGAGTTCAGGGAAAAGGAGAAGGGAGAAAAAACGTGAGGACTACAAAATTTTATATAGCCGTGATCTGCCTGCTGACGGCGGCGGCAATTACCCTTTTTGCTGCCGCACCGCTGCTCGGCTTTGAGGAAACGACAGAGACAGCCACACAGGACGAGCCGAAGCAGGAGGTCTCCCCGGCGCGCAGCGACAGAAAAGTCGTCATAGACGACAGCGACGTATTCCATGAGGATAATACGATCTATAATTACGACCACACCGCCGTTGAGTGCCTTTACGTAACGGTCAAGGAGGGCACCGAGGCGGAGGGAACGAACCACACCTTTGAGGAGGTCAATTCATACCGCAACACGCAGGATATGAAGGGCGTTGAAAAGATCCTGGCGAACGCTATCGTAAAGGCCGGAGACGAAAAAGGACCGATACCGGGCGCTCTCGGGTATATGGAGGACGCCGCGAACGCCACGATCAACGTGCGCGGACGCACCTCAACCGGATACGAATGGAAGTCCTACAAGCTGAAGCTCTTCAAGGACGAGGATAAATGGCACGGCTCGCGCACCATCGCGTTGAACAAGCACCCTGCGGACATCACGAGGCTTCGCAATATGATGTATTTCGATCTCGCGTCACAGGTTCCTTACCTGACGAGCCTGCGTACTCATTTCGTGCATCTGTACGTCTGCGACGCGACAAGGTCGGGAGACGGCAGCGGCGCGTACAAGGATTTCGGTCTTTACACGCAGATCGAGCAGCCGAACAGCACAATGCTGAGGGAACACGGTCTGTCCTCCGGCGGCGCGCTGTACAAGGCTAATATGAACGAATTCTTCCGGAACGAGGACTACCTGAAGCTCGCGACCGACGCGGACTACGACGAGGATAAATTCAACGAGGTGCTTGAGATAAAGACGACTCAGGATCACACGAAGCTGATAAATATGCTCGACGCCGTCAACAATTACGAGATACCGATCGAAGAAACTGTTGAGAAGTATTTCGACGTTGACAATCTTCTCAGCTACATAGCCTTCAACATCATTATGGGAAATCCCGACTCAAACGCTCAGAACTACTACCTCTACTCCCCCGTCAACAGCGAGAAATGGTACGTTCTTCCGTGGGACGGCGACGCCTGCCTGCACTACTACCAGTATGACGCGACGAACTACCAGTTCCGCGAGGGCGACTGGACGAAGGGCATCAGCGACTATATGGCGATCGTGCTGTACAACAGAATGTTCCGCAAGCCGGCGTACAGAGATATGCTTACAGAGCGCGTCGAATACCTGCACGATAACATCGTCAACGCAAAAACGGTAAACGAGCTTATCACAAAATACCGCGCGGTGGTAGATCCCTATGTGAAAAAGGATCCCGACCTCAACTCGCTCAGCTACACGCTTGAAATGCGCGACGATATCATGGAGCATATGGCGCACGACGTGGAGGTCTCATACGACTATTATTATAAATCGCTCGATATCCCGTCGCCGTTCTATCTCGCTGATGTTGAAAAAGCGGACGGCAAGCTGAAATTCACCTGGGACGCCTCCGTCAGCTTCAATGATGAGCTGATCTCGTATCGGTTCCATGTCTCCGACTCACCTGAATTTACAAAGGAGTCGATCAAGAAGGATGTCGAAACATACAACGTCACAGCGACCACAGATATGCTCCCGGCAGGAACGTACTTCTTCCGCGTGATCGCCACGGACGAAAGCGGCAATCAGGCGACGGCATTCGACTATTATTCGCACAACGGCACGCACAACGGAATGAGAATGTTCACCGTGGATCGTGAGGGGAAGGTGGCTACGCATTGAGGCTGATAACCCCGAAAAAAGCGGATCACAAGCCTGCTTTCCGCCACGAGCTGAAATACCTTATCACCTGGCAGGAGGCAGCTCTGCTTAAAGCAAGGCTCGCCCCGATAATGGAACGCGACGCCCACGTTGACGAAAA
>CADAYJ010000091.1 GCA_902792115.1 uncultured Ruminococcus sp.
TCAACGCACAGTATGACGGCATTGACGTCGGCACGTCCGGCTCCGACTTCACCGGCTACGCAAAGCTCCTCGGCGGTACAGCAGATATCACCGCCGGCGGCGGCTCCGACAATTCCAAGGACAGCGAGACCTCGCAGAAGGGCATAAAGTGCGACGGAGACATCACCTTCGGCGACATTGTACTCACCGTTTCAAGCGCCGACGACGCAGTTCACAGCAACGGCTCCGTCGCCGTATCAGCCGGTACGATCACTCTCTCAACGAGCGACGACGGAATAACCGCTTCAAATGCGCTCACGATCACCTCCGGTAAGCTCGACATTACAAAATCGTATGAGGCTCTCGAAGCGGCGGACGTCACGATCGACGGCGGAGACATATCCGTGGTATCGACCGACGACGGTATCAACGCAGGCGGCGGCTCCGACACCTCGTCCGAGGAGCAGGGACCGGGCGCTTCAAGTAGCGGTGCGATCACCGTAAACGGCGGCTCCGTCTACGTGAACGCATCAGGCGACGGTATTGATTCAAACGGCTCGATTTTCGTCACAGGCGGCACGCTCATCGTCGAAGGGCCGACAGACTCGGGCAACGGCGCGATCGACAAAGGCGACGGCGCAGACTGCGTTGCCAGCATTACCGGCGGCACTGTTCTTGCGATCGGATCGACGGGAATGGCAGTAAACTTCGATACAGGTACGCAGTGCTCCGCGCTCGTATCGCTTTCCGGAGAGAGCGGAACGAAGATCACTGCGGACGACGGCTCCGGCTTCGCGTTTACAGCGACGAAATCGTTTGACTGCGCGGTCTATTCATCGCCCGATATGAAGGAGGGCAGCAAGTATACGCTCACGGCAGGCTCCGAGTCGGCCGAGCTTGATTTCTCGTCCGGTCTCTATTACAGCACGGTTGCTCAGAAAAACGATGCTCCCGGCGGAATGAGATAGTGGTTTGGTTTACGATTTGATATTAAGGAACCACTGAATAAATCACGTCCTGCGGACTGAGTACCCATCTCGCTTGTTCTTTTTCGACAAATTGCTCTCAAAATCCTTGAAATACGTCAGTATTGCTTTCGTCATTTAGGAGAAAAATTTGTCGGATATTGAAAAAAATAAAGTATAATGGTATAATAGAGACGTATAATGCGAAACTTTGGATTCAATGTCTTTTTGTCCGGATAGTTTCATAAAGGGAGTGTTATGATGAAAAATGATACGTCAAAAATGAGAGCGCTTCGTCTGGCTGCAGCCATTTGCGTCTGCGCCGTTCTTCTCACCTCGTTTTCGGGCTGTGCGCTCGACCTATCCACAAAGGAGGAGGACACCTCGTCCGAGTCGGGAGCGGTATCCGGCAGTGAAGACGGAGAAAAGGTCAGCGTGCCGAACGTGGAGAAGCTGTCCTTTGAAACAGCAATTACGATAGTCACGGACGCCGGTCTTACCTACTCTGTCGTTGAAGAGGAGAGCGAGGAGGCGAAGGGTACGGTCATAATGCAGTATCCTCCCCGCGACGAGAAGGTCGATCGCGGCTCTTCGGTTACGCTCGTTATTGCAAAGCCGATCGAGCAGGCTTCATCTTCCGCCGCCGAGTCTTCTTCCGGGGCAAAGGAGGATATGGTGTATATAGGAAACTACGTCCGCGGCTGGAAGATCAAGGACGCCGAGGCTTTTCTGAAAAGTCAGAATATCGGCGTCATTGTGAATTACGAGCAGGATACTCAGCAGTCTGACGCCGGAACGATAATCGGTCAGAGCGTGCCTGAGGGTACATACCTTCACAGAGGCGACACGATCGCCTTCACCGTTTCAAATGGTCCTGCGGTGCAGCAGAGCGTTCCTTCTCAGCCGGCGTCGCCTTCGCTTTCGTCTGTCGCTCTGTTCTCCGGAGTTTCCGCAAGCAGTACGCTTCCCGCCGAAAAAGGCTACACATATATGGCAACGAATATTCTTCGCGACGACGGTACGTGTTGGTCGGAGGGCGTAAAGGGCGTCGGAAAGGGCGAATACGTGATGTTTACGAACGCCTCCGCCGTTTCCGTCAGCGGCTGCGGTATAAAAAACGGTTATACGATCGACTTTGACCGCTTCACAAAGAACGGCAGGCTTTCCTCCGTCACCTTCCGGGGCGACAACCCGGACGACAGCTTCACATTCAACCTGGATACGAAGTCAATGACCGAGCAGAAGTTCGCTTTTCCGCGCACGATCAGAACGAAGAGCCTCAAGATCATCATCAATGATGCTGTCAGCGGTACTGTCTACGACGACACCTGCATTTCACTCATCATTCCGTATCAGTGATAAAACGACTCCGCTGCATATTTCAGCGGCGGAGTTTACTCGGCGGTTCATTAATGCTACATCCATTTTTTCTTTTTGAATACGATCGCGTTTATCACAACGATCAGTACGCTGATAACCGCGAGAACGGGGTAGCTCCATTTGTATTCAAGCTCCGGCATATACCGGAAATTCATGCCGTACCAGCCGACGATCAGCGTCAGCGGCATAAAGATCGTCGTTACAGCCGTCAGTATCGTCATGATGTTGTTCTGCTTGATGTCGAGGTGCATCTTGTAAAGGTCTCGTATCTGCATGGTGTAATCGCTGATAGCCGTCGTCGTGTCCCTGAGCCGCTCGATCCTGTTTGCAAACAGCTTGAAGTAGCGCAGGTTGCTCTTTGTAAAGAAATTATTCTCGTTCTCCTCGAATATCTCCGCAAGATCGAGAAGCTGCTCGTAATGGTTGTGAAGATCGCGCACATCGCCGCGAATATCGTTTACCTTGTCGATGCTGAGGCTCTCAGCCTCCCTTGTGATAGCGCTCTCCATCTCGTAAAGCGCCCATTCGTAGCGCGAGAGAAGCTGCTGATCCCCTACGACGAGTCTGTCGAGGAAATCGTAAAGAAAGCGCTCCAGGCTCGGAACGCGCCACTTTTTAGCGCTCTGTATCTCGCTTACTATCCTCTTCGCCGTTCCGCTGTCGTCGATAAATACGACGCCCTTTTCGTCAAGCGCGAACGCAAAGGTGGTGTCCTTTTGCGAGAAATCGGATCTGTTCGGTATCGAAAATGTTCCGGTTATGGAGTCATAGTTCGCCTCCGCCTTCGTTACTACGATCTCCGACTCACTGGGATCGATCTCAATGCCCATATCGAAGCGGTCTCTGTTTTCAAGCCATTCCTTTTTTGTCAGTATAGATACGAACGGTCTGTCTCTTCCGGCATTGGAAGGATCGTCGATCAGCTTCAGCGTTTCGTCTATAAGAAAATACATGAAAGCTCACCTCCAAAGGATTCATCATTTCGAGCTGCGTATTTCACCGCTATAATTCTACCATATTATCGCCGCCACATCAAGACTTTTCCTGCGCTCGCGGTTTTTGCCGCATTTTTTTCAGAAACAGAAAAAAATATCCCCTTTTTACTGGAAAAAATCAGTCCTATGTATTATAATATACTATGGAAATATATTTAGGAGAGATACAAAATGAGTTTTACGATCAACAACAAGCAGCTCCCTCCGATAGCTGTCGGAACATGGGGCTGGGGTACCGGTGCGAATGGGAGCGGAATAGTATTCGGCTCAAAGCCCGATCATGACCGCCTGAAGGAGAGCTTTGACATAGCATACGGCAGCGGCTTTACGCTTTTCGATACGGCTCACGTTTACGGAATGGGAACGGCGGAAAAGCTGCTGGGCGAGTTTGCCGACGGCAAGCAGATCATTCTCAGCAACAAATACACTCCTGTAAGCAAATTCTCCGAGGATAAGGTCAGCAGTATGTACGGCGAAAGCCTTCGTGACCTTGGAGACAGAAAGCCCGATATCTACTGGCTTCATCAGCCTAAATATATAGAGGAGACACTTACGTGCCTCTGCAAAATGCAGAAGGAGGGGAAGATCGGCAGCATCGGAGTTTCCAACTTCGGACTTGAACAGCTCCGCCTTGCCGACAAGGTCGTTAAAAAGAATGGCTGTACGATCGCCGGTGTACAGAATCATTTCAGCCTTCTGTTTCGTGAATCTCTCGACAATGGTGTTGTGGATTGGTGTTCAAAAAACGGCGCCGTGTTCTTTGCGTATATGGTTCTGGAGCAGGGCGCTCTCACCGGCAGATTCACATCAAAAAATCCCCTTCCGTTTTTCTCGCGAAGAGGTATGGCGTTCACAAGGCAGCGCTTAAAGAAGATCGAGCCGCTTCTGGCGGAGCTTGAAGACGTCGGTAAAGCGCATGGCCTCACCGTCTCACAGACCTCGGTCGCGTATGCGATAGCCAGAGGCACGCTCCCGATCATAGGGGTGACAAAGCCGTATCAGGCTGCCGACCTTGCGAAGATCGCCTCTGCGCCGCTCTCGTCCGACGAGGCAGCGCGGCTTGAAAAAGCGGCGGACGATACAGGAGTCCGCGTCAAGGCAGGCTGGGAGTGATCCCGCGCCATTGCAAATCAGCGCTAATTTTTTATCAGGAGGATCATTATTATGAGTGTAAAGATTATTTCCGACAGTACGTGCGACCTCTCAAAGGAGCTTGTCGATCGTTATAATATAGAGATAGTGCCGCTCACCGTGACGCTCGGCACAAAAAGCGGTCACGACGGCACAGAGATCACGCCGGAGGATATTTATGAATACGTAGAGCGCACCGGTCAGCTCTCCAAAACGAGCGCCGTAAGCGTAGCCGAATACACAAATGTGTTCAGAGAGTGGCGCGAAAAGGGGTACTACATCGTACATTTCTGTATCAGTGAAAAGTTCTCAAGCACATATCAGAACGCCTGCCTCGCCGCTAAAGAGGTGGGCGGCGTTTATCCGGTCGATTCACGCAATCTCTCAACGGGGCAGGGGCTTATGGTTATCCGCGCTGCGGAGCTTGCAATGCAGGACGTACCGGCTGCAAAGATCGCCGAGGAATGCATCGCAATGTCCGACCGCATCGAAGCCAGCTTCGTCGTCAACAGTATAGATTATCTCCGCAAGGGCGGCCGCTGCTCGGCTCTCGCTGCGCTTGGCTCCAATCTGCTCCAGATCAAGCCCTGCATAAATGTTGCGGACGGCTATATGTCGCCCGGCAAAAAGTACCGCGGAAAGATCGGCAAGGTGATCCGCGAATACGTCTGCGACCGTCTCGAAGGACGCACCGATATCGAAAACGACAGGATCTTTATCACGCACACACGCTGCGACAGCGATGTCGTAGACACGGTAAAGGAGCTTGTCAGGGAGTACTGTCCCGATATCAAAGAGATCCTCGAAACGACCGCCGGCGCGACCGTCACAACTCACTGCGGCCCCGGTACTCTCGGCGTTCTCTTTGTACGCAAGCCGGAATAAAACAGATTCTCAGACGCACCCGCGAAAATTGATCCGGGTGCGTCTTGTTTTGTCATTTGTTATAAATCGAGGCTCAATTATTTGTAAAAAAACACGTTGACGCTTTGTTTGTAAATTCTGCTGTGTTGAAGTATAATAGATATCAGAGGTGAGGCTTATGAAAAAATACGTACTTGCACTTGATGAAGGAACAACGAGCGTCAGAGCGATACTCTTCGACAAGCAAGCCGAAATTGTCAGCATGGCGCAGCACGAGTTCGCGCAGATATACCCTCGTCCGGGCTGGGTAGAGCACGATCCTATGGAGATCTACGCCGACCAGTACGCCGTAATGACGGAGTGCATCGCCAAAAGCGGTATTGCGCCCGACGAGATCGCCGCGATCGGGATCACCAACCAGCGTGAGACGACGATCGTGTGGGAAAAGGCGACGGGAAAGCCTGTGTATAACGCGATCGTGTGGCAGTGCCGCCGCACGGCTGATATTTGCGAGCAGCTTATTGCCGAAGGAAAGGCGGAATATATCCGCGAGAAAACAGGTTTGCGCCCCGACGCATATTTCAGCGGCACGAAGCTCAAATGGATCCTGGACCGCTGCGATCACGACAGAGCGCGCTCAAAAAACGGAGAGCTTCTTTTCGGAACGATCGACACGTGGCTCGTGTGGAAGCTCACGAACGGAGCCGTCCACGTGACCGACAGAACGAATGCCTCACGCAC
>CADAYJ010000092.1 GCA_902792115.1 uncultured Ruminococcus sp.
TCCGGGGAGAAGAAGGGGAAGCCCAAGGCGAAGGCCGTCTCCTGTTTAGGGTCGGGCCTGGCGTACGTGTTCTACGGGATGACGGCGCTCATGGCCTTTGCTACCACCACCGGCAGCGACGGCACCGTGGGCCCCACCTTCCTGCTGGCCCTCATCGGGCAGATCGTTTTGAGTGTGCAGCTCATCCGCACCACCGCCGGGGCCAGGAACAAGTCCGGCATAGTGCCCGCCCTGGTGGCGCCCGTCATCCTGGTGCTGGGGACCTTCGTGGGCATCAACCCCGAGGTGTTCCCCAACGACGCCTGGTACTACGGCCTGGCCACCGGGTGCCTGGCGGGGATGCTCGTCAACGCCCTGTTCGTCATCGGGCGGTACAACGATCTGGCCACCCGGCCGGTCCCCAATTTCTTCAGAAGGGAGGGCGCCAACAATGCAAGGTCGTAAACGGTTCCTGGCGGCGCTGCTGTGCCTGTGCGCGCTGCTGATGGCTCTGCCCCAGAGCGCGCTGGCCGCGGAGACGGGGGAGAGCGCCTATCGGGTGGTCATCGACGACGAGGCTGACCTGCTCACCGAGGCGCAGGAGGCGGATCTGCACGCGATCATGGAGAAGGTGCTGCCCTACGGCAACGCCGCCTTCGTGTCCGTGGACCAGAATGCCACCACCACGGAGCGGCTGGCGGAGACGAAGTTCCTGGAGTTCTTCGGGGACACCTCCGGCGCGCTGCTTGCCGCAAAGAACGCTTACGCGGCGGCGCTGCTGCCGAAAAGCGTATCGAAGGTGTACGTCGGCGTCTGCGAGGGGATCATCAAAACAAAGGGCACGGTCGATAAGCCGATCCGCTTGAAGGAGGGGCATACGATCGAGCGCGAAACGGGGGAGGGCGGCGTGCGCGCCGTCACGCACTACGAGCCGCTGCTCTCCGGGAACGGTCACACGCTGCTGCGCTTCACTCTCGAAACGGGGCGCACCCACCAGATCCGCGTCCATATGTCAAGCATAGGCAACCCTCTCGCAGGCGACGATCTCTACGGCGGCTCGCGCGCACTCATAGGGCGGCAGGCGCTCCACTGCGCCGAGGTGTCTTTCGTCCGCCCCATCTCGAACGAAGAAATAACGGTTAAAGCGCCGCTGCCGGAGGAGTTTGAGCGGCTGGTGAAAGGAGAATAGCTGATGAAAAAGAAGAAGATAAAGGTCATCGCCGCTGCGGCGGCAGCCGCCCTGTGCTTTGCCGTTCTGTACGCAGCCGCGCCGTATCTGCTTGTAACTCTCGGCAGAGAAAGGATAAACGAGTACCTTGAGGAATACGACACCGGTACAGCGACGTATGAAGATGTTCGTGACGTCAACCTGCATATCAAGGATTACGTCAGGATCGGTGAAACTCAAACGAGCGACCGTGTGCTGTCAACGGAATACTGGAATTTTGACGCGGCAATAATGTCGGGCTTCGAGCGGACAGACCGCCTCGGTGATACCTTCGTTTACAGGGATAAAAGCGGCAATACATACGCGGTTACTCAGACTGACGACTGGTGCCCGTTTTTCAGGGTGTACACGGTGACAAAGGGAGTATTGGAATAATGAGCGGAAAAAACCCGAAAGCAGCGAATGATGAACTGCCTTCGGGCTTTTTTACGTGTTATTTGTCATTGTGCTTACATCAGCGGCGCTGCCATTCTCATAACGCTGCCGAGCGCCTTGTAGTACAGCTTTTCGTGCTTTATCGTTTCCTCCGTAACGCGGCGGCACTTCCTGAGCGTCTGCTGGAAATCGCGCTCGATATCGGCGATGCACCCCGAGCGGTACATATACGTCGCGCATTCAAAGTGGTGGTATAAGCTGCGGTAGTCGAGGTTGATAGTTCCGACGACCGCCTTTTCGCTGTCGCTCACAAAGACCTTTGCGTGAACGAAGCCCGGCGTGTATTCGTAGACCTTTACGCCGGAGCTGCAAAGAAAGCGGTAGTGCGATTTAGCCAAAGCATACGCCGCCTTTTTGTCGGGAATGCCCGGCACGATCACCTTCACGTCTACGCCTCGCTGCGCCGCAAACCGCAGAGCCGCCTCAAGCTCGTTGTCGAGGATAAGGTACGGCGTCATGATGTGGACGTAGCTCTGTGCGCGGTTGAGTATGTCGAGATACACGCTCTCGCCGACTCTGAAGCCGTCGAGCGGACAGTCGCAGTACGGCATGACGTAGCCGTCGCAGCGCTTTTCAACGACGGGCGTAAGGTAGCGATCCCACTCCGGCTCCTTCTCAGTCAGGTTCCACATCTGGAGAAACATCAGCGTGAAGCTCTTTACAGCCTCGCCCTTTACCATGACGGCGGTGTCCTTCCAGTGACCGAAGCGGTCAATGCGGTTGATGTATTCGTCCGCGAGGTTCACGCCTCCGTTGAATGCGACCTTGTTGTCGATAACGAGTATCTTCCTGTGGTCGCGGTAATTGTAGTGAGTTGAGAGGAACGGGAGCAGCTTTGAAAACGGCTTGCAGCGAATGCCGAGCTGCTCCAGCCGTTTGGGGTAGTCGGACGAGAGCGTCGATATCTCGCACATTCCGTCGTACATCACGCGCACCTCAACGCCCTGCTTCGCCTTCTCCGCGAGAATGCTCAGAATGCTGCCCCACATATACCCCTCAGCGATAATGAAGTATTCAAGGAAAATGAACTTCTTCGCGCGGCGCAGCTCCGTCAGCATAGCCGCGAACTTTTCCTCGCCGAGAGGGAAATACTTGACCTCGGTGTTTTCGCAGATGGGGAAGGAGCCTCGGCGATTGAGAAAGCGGCAGAGCGCCGACGTGCCGGAGCGCAGAAGCTCCTCCTTTTCAAGCAGCCTTTCGTCCGTCGGCAGGTCATCCTTCGTCTGCTCATTCAGCTCCTCCAGCCGCTTCTTCACCGTTCTGTGACCGATGTCCTTCTGCGTGAACAGAAGGAATATCGCGCCGGGGACCGGTACAAGCGTGATGAACAGCAGCCATGTCAGCTTCGCCTTTGCGTCCATGTCGCTTGAAAACAGGTAAAGCACCATGAAGATCGCGAAGACTCCGATCATAACGGAGAACCACTCGAAGTAGTCGCGCGCCATGTCGTAGATCGAGTAGATCATTCCGAGCTGAATGATGAGCAGCAGCGCCGTAACGCCTGCGCGGCTGAATATGATCCGAAGAAGCCCCTTCTTCTGAGTCGGAAGCAGCTTCTTTATCCGGCGTTTTCTCACCCTCGGAATGTCGGAGCTGCCGGAATATCGGTTTTTCATCGGATCACCTCGCTGTGTTACAGTTCATAAATGATCTTTCGCGCCGTCTGCTCGCTTATCGGCTCTGCATATACGTTTTCTCCGAAGCAGACGACCTCGCCGATGCCCTTCTGCAAGACGAACCGCAGCTTGCCGTCGCGCACCTTTTTGTCGGTGTAGAGCTTCTTCACAAGCGCCTCTCTGTCGATGTATTCCGGTATCCGCGTCGGCAGACCTGCCTTTTTGAGCAGAGCTTCAACGGCGCTTACCTCGCCGCTCGTCATGTAGCCGAGCAGCGCCGAAAGGTGCGCCTGAGCCGCGAGACCGATCGCGACGGCCTCGCCGTGCAGCAGGCGGTAGTCGCTCACCGTCTCGACGGCGCGCCCCACCGTGTGGCCGAGGTTCAGTATCTCGCGCAGTCCGCTCTCGCGCTCGTCCTTCATGACGACGCCGTATTTTATGCGGCAGTTGCACTCTGCGACGTGCTCGCACGCCGCTTTATCGACCGCGTATATCTTTTCCATGTTTTCATCGAGAAAATCGAAGAACGCTCTGTCCGCCATGCAGGCGTGCTTGATCGTCTCCGCCATGCCGCTGTGAAGCTGTCTTTCAGGCAGCGTGCGCCACGCCCCGATGTCGATGTACACCTTCCTCGGCTGGTTGAAAAGACCGATAAGATTCGTCGCGAGCGGCGTGTCTACTGCCGTCTTTCCTCCGACGGAAGCGTCCGCCGCGGCGAGAAGCGTCGTCGCGTAGTTGATGAACGGAACGCCTCTCCCGTATGTGCCGGCTGTGAAGCCCGCGAGGTCTGTCACCACGCCGCCGCCGACCGCTACGATGCAGCAGTCGCGCCTGAAGCCGCTTTCAAGCATCGCGTCCTCGATATATTCCTTCGTCGCGCGGATCTTGCTCTTCTCTCCGCTTTTGAACTCAAACACCCTGACGGTGTACCCTGCCTGAGCGAGCGCTTCGGCGATCGGCTCGGCGTAGAGCGGCCGCACGATGTCGTCCGTCACAACGGCAAATTTTTTGATATTTCCGACGAGACCGCCCTTTATATCCTCGGCGAGCTTTCCGTAAAGCCCGTATCCAAGCTCGATCTCGTAGCTGTCGTCAACGACCTTTTTTAGTTCTACGTTGAAGGTTGCCATAATATTACCTCACCTCGAAAGATCAACAGCTTTCTCTCCGCTTTCGATCGCGGCAAAGATCTGCTCCAGCTCGTCGCACGCGAGCTTCTCCGACTCATAGTACCCGAGAACGCGCGAGGACATTCCGCCCTTCTTGTACCCGACGATCGCATATTTCTTGTCCTTGCCGCCGAGATTCTTCTCGATCGTAAAGAAGAAACGCTCATACCCCTTAGCCAAAGCCTTTAATCTCTCAAGTATAATCTTAGAGACCTCGCACTTAATGCTATTCTTAATATACTTCTTAACGCTGGCAATATGGTCATCTGATACACTAACCAGATCCAGCTTCAATGAACTAATGGATTTTTCTTGAATTCGTATTGCATCACCGACAAATCCGAACATTCTCCATAAAGGATTCTCTTCGTAGCTCTTCTTCAATGCCAGAATAACATCACCGGGAGTATCAATAACATCATCGCCCGATACTTCATCAAAATCCTTATCCATATAGGCATTAATATTTACATTCTTTAATGCCTTTTTATATCCTTCTATTGTTGTTTCCAGCTTGTTGATCATATCATAAATCAAGAATCTGGCCGCGATCGGATGAACC
>CADAYJ010000093.1 GCA_902792115.1 uncultured Ruminococcus sp.
GAGAGGTCTCCACCGGAGACCCGCACCCTGCGGATTTTTCAATCAATTTGCCTCAAAAATTCCTGCGCGATATGGGCACTCGATTTAATCAGTGTCTCCTTAGTCCTCGTACTTGACTGCCTTGTCGAAGAGCTTTTCAACCTCCTCGGAGGGCTTCTTCGTGACGAGTGTGACGATTACAGCGCCGAGCATACCGCAAACGAAGCCCGGGAAAAGCTCGTAGATGCCTGTGGACGAGAGGAAAATGATCCAGCAGATATCGACGAACGAGCCGATAGCGATACCGGCGATTGCGCCCTGGAAGTTAAAGCGCTTCCAGAAGAGGCTCAGAAGAATGGACGGGCCGAGAGCCGCGCCGAAGAGTCCCCACGCATTTGTGACGAGACTCATGATCGAGCCGGAGTTCGGGTTGGAGGCGATCAGAAGCGCAACGAGAGAGATCGCGAGAACGACGATTCTGCCCACCCAGAGCATCTCCTTGTCGGAAGCCTTATTCTTGCGGAATACGGGCTTGTAAACGTCGCTCGAGAAGGAGGACGCCGCGGAAAGGAGCTGGCTGTCCGCCGTACTCATGGAAGCGGCGAGAACCGCGGAAAGAAGAATACCGGAGATAACGCCGGGGAATATCTTTCTTACCATCGAGATAAAGACGAGGGAGTTGCCTTCGATCTGCTCGTCGTAGCCGAGGAACATTCTGCCGATGATACCGATAACAGCGGCGAAAATGACGATGAAGACAGTCCATGTGATACCGATCGCGGCGGACTTCTTCATTTCCTTCTGAGAGCGGATAGACATGAATCTGATAATGATATGAGGCATACCGAAGTAACCGAGTCCCCACGCGAGACCGGAAACGATATCCTGCCAGCTCGTAAAGAGATTGAAGTAGCCGTCGGGCATCGGTGCAGCGGGGTGGTCGCTGAGCATAGCTACGGCAAAGATCGGGGCGATAAGCATACCGCCGAAAATGAGCATACCCTGGAAGAAGTCTGTCCAGCAGACGGCGGAGAAGCCGCCGAGGAAGGTGTAGCCTACGATGATCGCTGCCGCGATGTACATTGCGATCTTCGGATCAATACCGATTACCGTGTTGAAGAGCGTTCCGCACGCTTTAAGGCTCGAAGCGGAATAGACCGTGTACGCCAAAAGGAAGACGACGGCGCAGAGGATCTGAAGAATATTCGACTTCGCAAGGAAGCGGTTCGTGAGGTACTGAGGGATCGTGATAGAGTCCTTCGCGACGATCGAGAACTTTCTCAGGCGAGGAGCCTCGATGATCCAACTTATCGTGTAGCCGATAGCGAGGCCGATCGGGATCCACACCTGCCCCATGCCGAGAGCGTAGACTGACGTCGGAAGTCCCATAAGAACCCATGCGCTCATATCGGAAGCGCCGGCAGAGAGCGCCGTTACCCAAGGTCCCATCTCACGTCCGCCGAGGAAGTAAGACTTCTCACCGCCCGTTTTATTCTTGAAGAAGAAGAAAACGCCGATGCCGACCATGAACAACAGGTAGACAATAAATACAATGACTTCGGATAGTTTCATTTTTCGTTTATATCCTCCTATGTGAAAAAATGTACCGCGCGCCGGAGGCAACGTATCGTATTATCACTTTACCGCAATAAAGCTCTCCGGCAAATACATTGTTTATTTTACCATATAACAAATTAAAAATAAATAGGTTTTTAAGAATTATTTGATTTTTTCAAAGGAAATCCCCCGGAAACGAGCGTTCCGGGGGTGATGCTTCATCAGAATTTCTCGCCGATCTTGCCCTCGTTCGGGAAGCCGACGCTCACGCGCAGAACTGCAAGCGCGTCGTTTGCGGTGACCTGACCGTCGGAGTCAACATCGGCGGCGATCATTTGTACGTCTACCAGCAATTCCATACCTACGCTGCTGCGAAGTATCGCAAGCGCGTCATTCGCGGTGATCTGACCGTCTGTGTCGATGTCACCGTAGCAGCCCGTGATATTATCGGGCTTGTCGTCGGGATCCTTTTGACGGAAGTACGTTCCGTAGTAGTCGTCATGCTTTTTATAATCGTCAAGCGTAAACCACTGACCTTTCCTCGGCGGAATGACCGCTGTTGTGACCTCTTCGTCCAGGTTGAGGACGAATATCCAGCCGTTGAAATTATCTGTCACCAGGCTGCTGTCATAGAGGCATTCCTCGTTACCGTTACCGTAACCGTCAAGCAGCACATTTTCCGTGTGATACAGGTTTGCGTCAACCAGCGAATGATTTTCGGAAAAATCACTGATCATACACTCCTCAAAGCCGGGATCGACGCCCTCGATCTTGAATACATTTTCGCCGATCTCGGGAGCCGGAGTCATTTTCACGCCGGGGTATTTCTCGGCATTTGCCTCGAATTTTGACTCCTCGTTCACGCCTAACCATTCCCAGCAGTAAAAGCCTATATCGCTGTTGAGCGCGCCCTTTTCCGTATTGCACCAATCATCAGGTGCGAGGAAGTAGTATGTGAAGGTCTCGGGCTTGTCGTCGGGTTTGTCGTCGGGTTTGTCGTCGGGTTTGTCGTCCGGGTAGATCACGGATCTTGCAAAATTCTCGTTATACCTGTCGTCATATCCCTCGAACTCCTTATACGCCTTGAATACGTCGTCTGCGTTCGTGCCGAAGGCTTCGATCGCTGCCGCGACCTTTTCGGGAGTTACGACGCAGTTACCGTTCTCGTCGGTGTGGCGGGAGAAGCCGTATACGAATATCGCAACCTGACCTGCGCCGTCGGTGTTGTACGGATTTATCTGGCTGCCGATGATATTGCCGTCGTAATCGAAGTACAGGCGCGATTTCAGCCCGGAGTTTTTGAATTCGATCTCGGGCATTTTTGTATTTCTGTCAATTACGCTCACTACGCTTGTGCCGGTGAGCGTCGCCGTATCGCCGAAAGCGTCCTTCGTAAGGTTGCAGTCGAACGTGTCATGAGTGATATCGAAGGGATCCAACACCTCGAGATAAATGATGCGCTCGTCCGGGATCTCAAACTCGAAGGACTCAAACGTGCCGTCGGGCAGCTTCGTACCCTCGATCACAGACGTATCTTCGGGGTATTCCGTTACCCAACCGTCCTTTGTGGCGAATTTTACGGGATCCTCGGTCTCGTCAACTATAATGAACATTATACTCTCGGAACCCCAGTCGCCGGGATCGAATTTGAACGTGCCTCTGTTGCCGGAAGGCACGGAATCGGTGTCTTTGCCCGGCTGTAATACAGCCGTCTGTGCGCCCGCACTGACGCTCAGCGCCGACTGCGGCAGCACAAGCATCGACGCGAGCATAAGAACACTCAGCACGACAGATGTTATGCGGCGCGGTAACAGTGTGTGTTTTTTCAATATTATCCTCTCCTTTATGATCCAAATGCTTAACCAAATAACGGCCACTGCTTTATTATACCAAAAATGTGTTGTTTGTGCAATATAATTGTATGAATAATGTTTATATATCATTGTACACGGCTGCAAAATGTGGTATAATACATTACAATAAATCCAAGGAGGCTCAGTATGGATATCACAGACGACAGGATCGACAGCGGAAAGCCTTTCGATTGGGGCAGGACGTCCGGCGATTACGCAAAATACCGCGATATTTATCCGCAGGAATTCTACGAAAGGATCGTATCGCGCGGACTGTGTACGGCAGGACAGAGCGTTCTCGACCTCGGCACGGGAACGGGAGTTCTTCCGAGGAATATGTACAAGTACGGCGCGGGGTGGACGGGAACGGACATTTCGGCGGAGCAGATAGAGCAGGCTAAAAGGCTTTCGGAGGGAATGGACATTGAGTACAGAGCCGTCTCCGCGGAAAACAGTGACTTTCCGGACGGCACCTTTGACGTAATTACGGCGTGCCAGTGCTTTTGGTACTTCGATCACGTGAAGCTGATGCCGGAGCTTTGGAGAATGCTGAAGCCCGGCGGCGTTATACTGCTGCTGTATATGGCGTGGCTGCCGTTTGAGGATAAGCTCGCCGGCGAAAGCGAGCGCCTGGTGCTGAAATACAGCCCCAAATGGAGCGGTGCGCGAGAGACGATGCACCCGATAGATATCCCCTCCGTGTACGCTGAGCGCTTCAGACTTACGTACCGCGAGGAGTACAAGGTGAATGTTCGATTTACGCGCGAGAGCTGGAACGGAAGAATGAAGGCCTGCCGCGGAGTCGGCGCGTCGCTTTCGGAAGCGGAGGTCGCGGACTGGGAACGCGAGCATTTGAAGCTGCTTGAAAATGCGCCAGAGGAATTTGACGTGCTGCACTATGCGGCTATGGCTGAGCTTACGAAAAAGTAGTTTCAACGGAGACGGGCGAGCAGGAGGCGCGTCTTTTGACAACGGACTCATACGGAGGAATCGAGGGAGCCGTCTTCTCCCCCGGCTCGCTCTTGTGCGGCCGATACATTTTTCCGAAAAGGGTTAGGAGGAATAATAGTGGGATCAACAAAGGGATATCTTGAGTACGTTCTGGAGCAGCTTTCCGGACTGGAGGACGTAACTCACAGGGCAATGATGGGCGAATACATCATTTACTTCAAAGGGAAGGTAATCGGCGGCATATACGACGACCGTTTTCTCGTGAAGCCTACGGCGTCGGCAAAAAAGCTGATGCCGGACGCGCCGCTTGAGCTGCCGTACGAGGGCGCGAAGAAGATGCTTCTCGTCACGAAGCTTGACGACAGGGAATTTCTTGAGCGGCTGCTGAACAGTATGGTTGAGGAGCTTCCGGCGCCAAAAAAGCGGAAGTGACATTCACTGTTTTGCTCTCGCGCCCACGCCGCCGCAGGCAATTCCTGCGGATAGTATCCGCTGACAGTTCCGACGGATAGTATCCGCTGACAGTTCCGGAGCTTGACATTGCGGATAATAACTT
>CADAYJ010000094.1 GCA_902792115.1 uncultured Ruminococcus sp.
TATGTAAATTTTCGTTAAAAAACAAGCGGCACGAACACCGGTTTTATTATATTTACAGGCAGCGTGTTGTCTATATCTCCTTATGGTTTTCTTAACAAAAATGGGGCTGCGGCATCAACTGCACCCCCCGGGCTTTCCTTGTCGGTTCCGCCTTCCCTCCTATCAGCACTCCGCATCCATAGGTGAACATTATTTGTAATTCGGTGAAAGGACGGAGTATATATCAGCGTATAATCGTGGCGGGCAGTTTCATACAGACGCACGCCTGTATATCCGACTGTTGACATATTATAGAAATAGTAGTATAATTAATGTGTATAATGATTTTTTTCACAGAATGATGGCATATGCTTACGCATAATTGTGAAAAGGTGAACAAGCCCCTTCCTTCCCCGCTTAATTGCTGAACTGTGAATTGATCGAAAAAAGGATGTTGATCATATGATTGATACTTTTGCTGTAAAACATAATATTCGCCGCAGGGTGCTTGTCGTAGATGATGAGATGATAAACCGCCGTATTCTTGGAAAGATACTCAGTTCGGATTACGACGTGCTGTACGCTGAGAACGGTGTGCGCGCAATGGAGCAGATCGAAGAAAACATTAAAACGCTCTCGCTCATCATGCTTGACCTTCTCATGCCGCAGATGGACGGTTATGAGGTCTTGAAGGAGCTTCAGAGAAAAGGGCTTATCAACAGGATACCTGTTATTGTTCTTACCTCCGAAAAACTGGCTGAGGTACGCAGCCTGGAGCTTGGAGCCGCAGATTTTATTTCTAAGCCGTACGATATGCCGGAGGTTATCCGCGCAAGAGTGCGCCGCTCGATCGACCTTGCGGAAAGCTACATGATGCTCAATAAAACGGAGCATGACAGTCTCACAGGGCTGTACAGCCGTGAGTTTTTCAATCAGCATTGCGATCGTCTCGACAGCTTTAAGCCGGATGAAGAAACAGACGCTATCGTGATAGATATAAACAAATTTCGCCTTATTAACGAGCTGCACGGCCGTCCCTTCGGAGATCAGGTGCTTAAAGAGGCTGCGAACGTGATTATTTCTGTCGCGTCGCGTCTCGGAGGCCTTGCGGGGCGCGCCGGAGGCGATGTGTTTTATCTATATGTTCCCCACATTGAGGAGATTGAGCCGGTCGTAAAAGAGATAGAAGATCACATTAAAAGCAAATTCCCCGAAATGCCTATCGCTCTTCGCGTCGGAATATATACGAAAACCGAACCCGGTATAGAGCTTGAGCGACGGTTCGACCGCGCAAAAGCTGCGTGCGGAAAGAAAAGCAGCCGCCTTACGACCTCGGTCATGTATTACGATAAGACGCTCTCGGAAAAAGAGATGTTCGAGGACAGGCTCACACGCGAGATGGACGACGCTATCGCTCAGAAGCAGTTCACGTTGTACTTCCAGCCGAAATACAACGTGACCGGAGACAAACCGCGGCTTTCGAGCGCGGAAGCCTTGGTGCGCTGGATACATCCGGAGCTTGGTTTTATCAGCCCCGGCAGCTTTATCCCTCTTTTTGAGAGCAACGGCCTTATCAACAAGCTCGACCGCTTCGTCTGGAACGAGACTGCAAAAATGATCGCGAAGCTGAAGAACGAATACGGCAAAAGAGTGCCGATCTCCGTCAATGTTTCGCGCGTCGATATTTACGACGCAAACCTTGAAAAGATCCTGCTCGAGATCGTCTCCGAGAACGGGATCGAGCCGAAGGATCTTCTGCTGGAGATCACGGAGTCGGCTTATACGGAGGACTCGTCTCAGATCGTCGATACTGTTTGCCAGCTGAGAAGCGACGGCTTCTGCATTGAGATGGACGACTTCGGAACGGGGTATTCGTCGCTCAATATGCTCTCGTCGCTGCCGATAGACGCGCTGAAGCTCGATATGCGTTTTGTAAGAAATATCTGCGAGAGTGAGAAGGATCTGCGAATGGTGCAGCTCGTCATAGACCTCGCAAAATATCTTGATGTTCAGACAGTCGCCGAGGGTGTTGAAACGGAGCAGCAGTATCTTCTTTTGAAGCAGTGTGGCTGCGACGTCATTCAGGGCTACTACTTTTCACGCCCTGTACCAGGAAATGAATTTGAAGAAACCGTCAGATCGGAGGAATGATCATGCTTACTATCGAAAAGCTAAAGGAATTCGGCGCTGATACGGAATACGGTCTCAGGCGCTGCATGAACATGGAGGACTTTTATCTGGAGCTTGTCAAGACAGTGCTGGAGGACACTCAGCTAGATCAGCTTGAAAGCGAGCTTTCCGACGGCAAGCTCGACCGTGCGTTTGAGATCTCTCACGCGCTAAAGGGCGTTTATTCAAACCTTTCACTGACACCTCTTGTAGATCCGATCGTAAAAATGACGGAGCTTCTCAGAGCCGGCACTCAGACCGACTATTCCCCGCTCATGAGAGAAGCGAAGGGCGCGTTTGAACGGTTAAAGGCTCTTTCGGAATAAACACAACTAATATTGATTTATAGTTTGTTATACAACAATCAGAATAAGCCGGCAGTACATTCATGGATCGTATTGCCGGCTCATTTATTTTGTCGGATCAGAATTATTTATTTAGAAAAACTTGACCGATTCCCTCTTCATAGTGTAGAATAGAGGTGGAAGATATAACTGCGGCGCAGCACGCCGTTGAAACGAGAGGAGTAACTCTATGGTACAATACTCGATCAAGATCCATCTTAAAGCTGACAGCAAGGTGTTGAAGGACGCTCTCGAAACACAGGAATACCCGGAGAACATGAAGGGCGAG
Source organism: uncultured Ruminococcus sp. (assembly GCA_902792115.1). Lineage (GTDB taxonomy): Bacteria > Bacillota > Clostridia > Oscillospirales > Acutalibacteraceae > RUG592. Next base: position 2,782 of record CADAYJ010000094.1, read on the forward strand.
CTGCTGCCTTTCAGCACCGTATTGCCGTATATAAAAAACGACGTCGTTTCCGTTGTCGTTACCGACGACAAGGAGACAGTCGAAAAGCTCACGACCGCCAAGCCTGAGTACTGCTACATAGTTTTTTGCGGCAGCAGTACACCGCCGGACGCGATCCTGACGCAGCTCGATGATCTCTGGACGGTGACGGAAGCCACGTCTCGCTCCGAGATATACTTCCGCTGCGGCTTGCTCCTGCAGCGGATCAAATCGAGGATCGATTCCGAATTTTACAAAAAAGCGCTTGAGACGACGATCGACACAATTCCCGATATGATCTGGTTCACGCAGCTTGACGGCAGATACTCGCTTGTCAACGACGCTTTTCTCAAGCTCTCCGGCAAGCCGAAGAATACCGTTATCGGCTACGACGATACAGTCGTCTGGAACGAGAGGCGGCTCAAGGAGGACGACGATTACATCACAAGTGCAGACGACGAGTCGCTGCACGTCGGCATGGCGTATATCGGCTCGACCGCCGACGAAGCAGGTGACAATGTAAGGCGCTTTATGACGTACAAGCGCCCCGTGTCGGATCCCTTCGGCAGCGTGGTCGGAACAGTCGGAGTCTGCGCCAACATGACGAGCTTCGAGAATCTCTGCATCAGGCTTTCAATGATAATCGAAAATGTTCCGTATCCCATGACGATATTCAGCCGCGATTGGCGTGTTGTCCGCATGAACAGCTCCTTTAAGGAGCTTCTCGGAGACGAAAATCTCACAGACTTCGATTACCGGATCTGGAAGCAAATGCACATCGTTCCGAGCGGAGAACGCCACGAGGACAAGCCGCACAACGCCGTTTCGCAGGAGTTTGAGATAGAGGTCAACGGCGAAAAGGGTTATTATCTGATAACGGAATTTGAGGTGCGCGACTATTTCGACAACATCGCCGGCTATTTCTGCACCGTTCTCGACAATTCGTACCGCCGCTCATATGAGGATTCTATACTTGCCGAGGCTAACACGGACGTTCTCACAGGAATGCACAACAGGCGATTTTTCTTCAACTACGTTCGCGGCAGCGTCAAAAAGCCCTTCTATCTGCTCTACCTCGATCTCGATCACTTCAAGACTGTCAACGACACCTTCGGTCACGACGCAGGCGACGCCGTGCTTGTCAGGCTGTCGCAGCTCATTAATATGTATTTTCCGGACGCGATCGCTGCACGTCTCGGCGGCGATGAGTTCGCTCTGATCGACGACATCAACACGCGCGAACAGCTTGAGGAAAGCTGCAGACAGCTTGAATCGACCGTACGTCAGGAATTCAGAATGTACGAGTGTGATCTCGGCGTAAGCGTCGGAATGGTATACAGCGACGGCAAAAGCGAGAACATCGAAGCGCTCCTGCACGAGAGCGACGTCCGAATGTACGAGGTGAAAAAGATACATCACCAGGATCAATAGAAACGAAAATCCCCTTACACGATCATTTCCGTCGTGTAAGGGGATCGCTGTTTACAGCTTATTTTTGTCTACGATCTTTTTGATAAAACCGTTGTCCTCCTCCATGAGAAGGGAGTAGCGGAGTGTGTAGAGCGCGTCGGCGGCCGTAACGACCTTGTCGCCGTCAACGTCTGCGATCACGGCGCTTTTGTCGTCCAGCTCGTCAAGACCGATCGCCGCCCTCAGCATCAGAAGGGCGTCCTCGGACGTGATCTCTCCGTCGCCGCTGAGATCGCCGATCATAGCGTAATCGGGCGTATCCGGCGTGTCGGGAGTATCCGGTGTGTCGTTTGTGTCCGGCGTATCGGGAATATCGGGGGTGTCGTCTGTGTCCGGCGTATCTTGGGTATCGGTGGTATCCGGCGTATCGGCTGTGTCCGG
>CADAYJ010000095.1 GCA_902792115.1 uncultured Ruminococcus sp.
CTTTTGGCTGCCAATCGCGTTTCACCGTTGCCATCGTTTTTTGCATCCTTCTTTGTGCCGCAGCGTTTGCCGCAGCCAAGTGGGAGGTGATAGCTCCGGATTCGCTTTCAAAGCGCTCGAGCTTTGCCGACTCAAAGAAGGAAGAGGCTTTTGCCGATATCACAGGTTCGACCGTCCTTGAAGAGAACTTTCAGATCATTGATACGGGGCTTGCATATATCAGCGATACCTCTATCGTAACGCTTAACCACGATTGCAGCCGTATTTTTTCGGAGAAGCACAGCTTTACAAACCCGATGATGAAGTCGAAGGGAAGCTATTCGATCGCTTTCTGCGAAGGCGGAAATGAATTCCGTATACTGCTCGATAATCATAAAATATACGAGGGCACGCAGGGGAACGCGATTACCGATTGTGAGGTCGCAGACAACGGAACTTACTGCGTTTTGTCGGATCAGACAGGATATCTTTCCTGCCTTTCTGTCTATGACAAGACGAATAAGTTTTTATACTCCTATTCCTTCAGCGATTTCTATGCAGTAAGTGTCTCCGCAAACAGTGACGGCTCAAGGATCGCAGTAGGCGCGATCAATTCTTACAACGGCAGACTTTTGACAAAGGTCTACCTGCTTGACATCACAAAGAGCGAACCGATAAAGGTATTTACGTACGAGGATCAGCTTTTGTACGAGGTTCGTTTCGTTTCAGACGATACATTTGCCGTTGTGACCGATTTTCTTACAACTGTAATCAAGAGCGACGGAAGCAAGGAGATAGCGTACAGCTATTCATCTCAGGTATTGACGGCGTATGATTCTTGCTATAATGACAATATTGTTCTGTCTCTCTCAAAATCAGACGACGGGCGAAGCTGCAAAATAGTAACGCTTAACTGCGATGGAGACGAGATCAGCAGCTTCCAGACCGACCTCAAGGTCACTGCGCTGGAGCCGTTAGATGATCGTATCGCGATATTGTCTTACGGTCGGCTTGATATTTACAGCCTGTTCGGAGAGCTGCTCGGGGAGTGGGAGATAGGCAGCGACGCAAAAAATGTTCTTCTCCCTCAGAATAAAACAGCTTATATTCTCGGTGTCTCCGGGATCACAAAGATGAGCCTAAAATACTGAATAATTGGAAGGGAATGAAATTATGAATTTCACGATTCTCGATATAATTACCGTGATTGTAATTCTTGTATTTGCAGTCTTCGGGTATAGAAACGGTATACTCAAAACCATTATCTCGGCTGTCGGAACACTTCTTGCTTCGCTGATGTCCTCTGTACTCTCGAAGCCGATCGCTGAGGCGATATACAACGGCGCTTTCAAGCCGACGATCATATCAAAAGCAGATTCCGCGATAAAACTTGCGCGTCAGGAGGGGAAATCTATCCTCGATTCCGTACTCGATACGCTTCCGAATTTTGTCGCAAATTCGCTTGGCAGCTTCGGCGTCAATGCACCCGATCTCAAGTCTGCTTCCGATCACGGTGCATCGCAGGTCGAGCGAATGCTGGCGCCGATCTTTATCTCGTTTATTTCAGTTATCACGGCGATTCTTCTCTTTGTTGCTCTGATGATAATCTTCAAGATAATCTGTGCCGTAATATACAAATCTATGGACGACTCGGCGCTGAATTTCATCGACGCTCTTATCGGCGGCGTGATCGGCATCGTTGAGGGCTTTATTATCATCATGCTCGCTGCCTTTATCATCAGGATCGCAACGCCTCATATGGGCACTGTGCCTGCGCCAATTTCCGACGAAACGATCGCAAGCAGTACGATCTTTGAAGGAATATACAACAGTCCTGTCATTACAGGTATCGTTTCTGCCGTTACCGATTCTCCCAACACGGAGATCGTTGAGGCACAGCAGAGCGTTAATTAATATTTTATTCACATCTGATTCATATTATTTCCTTTGCAATCAATTATAATGATATCATTGTTTTAAGTGGAAGGAGAAGGTTTATGCAAGGACCTTTATGTGAGCGCTGCAAAAAGCATAAAGCCGTTGTTTTCGTTTCCTCCGGTGACGATAAGACGAGCACACACGGCTATTGCCTTTCATGCGCTAAAGAGTTGGGGTTAAAGCCAATTAATAATATATTGGAAAAAATGGGTATCACTGACGATCAGATCGACAATATGTATGATCAGCTCGCCAGTATAACAGACGGTGACGGCGATTTTCTCGAATCGCTCCAGAACGGTTTTATGGGCGGCGACAATATGTTTGCCGACGACGAAGGCTCACTTGACGAAGGCGATGAGGACGAAGATGATGATTTTACGCACGGAGCTCCTGCCTTTCCGTTCAAGAATTTTATGTTTGGCGGAGATAACGCCCAGCGCAAGGACGATCAAAAGAAGGATACCGACAGCAAAAAGAAGAAGAACTCCAAGAAAAAATTTAAGCACCTTGGACTCTATTGCGAGAATCTGACAGAAAAGGCAGAGACTAACAAGATAGATCTCATTGTTGGAAGGGATAAGGAGATCACGAGAGTTATCCAGATCCTCTCCCGAAGGACAAAGAACAATCCCTGCCTTATCGGTGAACCGGGCGTAGGTAAAACAGCTATCGCGGAAGGTCTTGCACAGCGAATTGCTGCCGGAAATGTTCCTTACAAGCTGAAAAACAAGCAGCTTTATCTGCTCGACCTCACTTCGCTCGTTGCCGGCACACAGTTCAGAGGTCAGTTCGAGGCGAGAGTCAAAGGGCTTATGTCCGAGATCAAGGAACACGGCAATGTGATACTGTTCATTGACGAGGTGCATAATCTTGTTGGTACCGGTGACTCCGAGGGCACGATGAACGCCGCAAATATCCTCAAGCCTGCTCTTTCACGCGGCGAGATACAGGTTATCGGCGCCACCACGTTCAATGAGTACAGAAAGTATATAGAGAAGGATTCCGCTCTTGAAAGGCGATTCCAGCCTGTAACGGTCACGGAACCGTCAATCGAGGACACCATAAAGGTGCTTTGCGGTATTAAGAGCTATTACGAGAATTTCCACAACGTCAAGGTTCCCGATAGTGTAATAAGACGCGCTGTCGTCGTTTCGGAGCGCTATATCACAGACAGATATCTTCCCGATAAAGCGATTGACCTTCTTGACGAGGCTTGCGTAAGCGCTTCGCTTAAGAATAAGGAGCTTAGCGAATACCTTCGCCTAAAGGATCAGCTCGCACTCCTTGAAGGACGCGAGAACGAGCTGCTTGCCTCCGACGACATAGACTACGAAAAGGTCTCTCAGGTCAGAACGGAGCTTGCGCGGGTAAGAAAGCATATCTCCGTTTACACCGAGGATGAAATGATAACAACCGTCACCGGAGACGACATCGCGCGCGTCGTTGAGGTATGGACAGGTATTCCCGCGTCGAAGATACAGGAGAACGAGCTAAAGCGTCTCTCCGATCTTGACGAGAAGCTAAAAAAGAAAATCATCGGTCAGGACGCCGCAGTCACGGCGCTTGCTTCCGCTATCAAGAGAAGCAGGGTACACATCAGCCCTCGCCGCCATCCTGCATCGTTTATATTCGTTGGTCCGACCGGAGTCGGAAAGACGGAGCTTGTAAAGGTTATGTCTCTTGAGCTGTTTGATACTCCGGAAACGCTTATCAGGCTTGATATGTCTGAGTTTATGGAAAAGCATTCGGTTTCAAAGATAATAGGCTCACCACCCGGATACGTCGGATACGACGAAGCAGGCCAGGTCACCGAAAAGGTTCGCCGCCGTCCGTATTCCGTTCTTCTTTTTGACGAGATCGAAAAAGCGCACCCCGACGTTCTGAATATCCTTCTCCAGATATTGGACGAAGGAAGGCTTACAGACGCTCACGGCAGAGTTGTAAACTTTGAGAATACCGTGATAGTTATGACGAGCAACGCCGGAAGTGAGGTGCATAACGGAATTGTAGGCTTCAACAAGAGCACAAATGACCTCACGCGCGAGAAAACAATGAAAGCGCTTTCAGATTTCCTTCGCCCCGAATTCCTTGCGAGGGTAGATGAGATCATTTGCTTCAATGCTCTCACAAAAGAAAACTACAAGGATATCGCCGCGCTTCTGCTTAACGAGTATGTAGATTCTCTTAATGAGAAGGGTATCAAATTTACCTTTGATGATAAAGCTACCGCGTTTATTGCAGAGAAATCGATCGGGGGAAAGAGCGGTGCAAGAGATCTGAGAAACTTCATCAGAAAAGAAGTAGAAGATTCGATCACCGACAAGATCGTTGAATACGGTGAAGGCTCTTTCAGTGAGATAACCCTGACCGAGGCTGACGGAAAGCTGGTCCTGAATACCAACTATAAAGAATGATACGTTAAGAGACGGAGCTTCGCATCAAGTCTCAAAAAAATAAGGAAACCGGGCAGCCCGAATAGGTCGCCCGGTTAATTCTTTTAATTAACGAGTTAATATGAGATATTGTTATAAGATCA
>CADAYJ010000096.1 GCA_902792115.1 uncultured Ruminococcus sp.
AAGGTCGTATATTTTTTTGTCAGCCGGAGCGAGGCCGCCGCTGTGACCGATCATTACACCGCCGATACGGTTTACGAGCCTCGTCATTTGACGCTGTTTGAGGGATGTTTTGAAGCCCGGAATAGATTCCAGCTTGTCGACAGTGCCGCCGGTGTGACCGAGACCGCGTCCGCTCATCTTGACGACCTTGCAGCCTATCGCTGCGGCTATCGGAACGACGATGAGCGAGGTCTTGTCGCCAACGCCGCCGGTGGAATGCTTATCGACAGTTGGTCCCTTGATGCCGGAAAGGTCGGCGATCTTGCCGCTGTCACGCATCGCAAATGTAAGGTTGAGGATCTCAGAATCGCTCATACCGTTTATATACATCGCCATAAGCAGAGCGGCGGTCTGGTAATCAGGGATCGAGCCGTCAGTACATCCCATCGTGAAGAACTCGATCTCTTCCTTCGTAAGCTCAATTCCGTCGCGCTTGTGAGCGATTATGTCGTACATTGTCATTAAAATCACCCCGCGTTGATACGTAGCCAAAACAAGGCATTACCTGTGACAAGCTGATATCAACATCAAAACATATTCTTGGTATATTATATCAATACTTCACCGGAAAATCAACATAAAATTTACAATTATTCTAAAAATAACGAAATTTTAAATATTATATGGTTATATTACACTATTTTCACGAATTATTTCTTGATTTCACCTCACATTTGTTGTAGAATGAGAGCAGAAGTTTGTTTAGTTCATAGACACTGGAAACGGAAGCGAGGTAATAATATGAGGAAAACGAAAATTATATGCACGCTGGGGCCGGCGACCGACGACGAGAATGTCCTTCGCAAGCTGCTGCTCAGCGGCATGGACGTTGCGAGGATCAACATGAGCCACGGAACGCATGAGGAGGCAAAGAGGCGGATCGACTCCGTCAAGAAGCTGCGTGAGGAGCTTGATATCCCGGTTGCGGTGCTGCTCGACACAAAGGGCCCCGAGATCCGCACGGGTACGTTCAGCGCAGGTCCCGTAACGCTTGAGGAGGGACAGACATTCACACTCACGACGGACGATATCGACGGCGACGCCGACTCATGCTCAGTCACGTTCAAGTCGCTTCCGCAGGAGCTTAAATCGGGCGACAGAGTTCTTATTGACGACGGTCTGATCGAGCTTCGCGTCGAGCGCTGCACTGATAACACGGTCGTCTGCAAGGTCATAAACGGAGGTGCCGTATCGTCGCACAAGGGAATCAATATCCCGAACGTAAAGCTGTCTCTCCCCTTCCTCTCCGAGGCGGACAAGGCGGATATCGCTTTCGGCGTACAGGAGGATATCGACTTCATCGCCGCTTCGTTCACGCGCTCAGCAAATGACATTATGCTGCTTCGCAAGGAGCTTAAAAAGCTCGGCTGCAACAATGTCCGCATCTGCGCGAAGATCGAAAATCACGAGGGCATTGAGAATATCGACGAGATCATCAGAGTCTCCGACAGTATAATGGTTGCGCGCGGCGACCTCGGCGTTGAGATTCCGCTTGAGGAGATCCCGATACTCCAGAAGCAGATAATCCAGAAGGTATACGAGGCAGGCAAGCAGGCGATAACCGCGACTCAGATGCTCGACTCGATGATTAAGAATCCGCGCCCGACGAGAGCGGAATCGACGGACGTTGCGAACGCTATATACGACGGCACGAGCGCGATAATGCTTTCGGGCGAGACTGCCGCCGGCAAGTACCCTGTTGAATCCGTGAGGACAATGGCGAGGATCGCTGTCACAACGGAGCATGACATCAACTACATCGAGAAATTCCGCAAGCGTGACATTGTCGAGCGCACCGACGTTACATCGGCTATCTCCCACGCGACCTGCACTACTGCTCACGACCTGGGTGCTGTCGCTATCCTCACCGTTTCAAAGACGGGCACGACAGCGCGCATGATATCGAAGTACCGTCCGGAATGCCCGATCATCTGCGGCACGACGGAGCCGAAGGTTCGCCGCCAGATGAATCTTTCGTGGGGCGTTATCCCGATCATCGTCGAGGAAAAGAACAACACGGACGAGCTGTTTGAGCACGTTGTCAAGGTTTCTCTCGACAGAGGTCTCGTTCAGAACGGCGACCTCACTGTAATCACGGCAGGCGTTCCGCTCGGCGTTTCCGGTACGACGAATCTATTGAAGGTACACCTCGTCGGCAACGTTCTCGTGACGGGCGAGCCGGTCAACGACCAGACAGTATGCGGCAGACTCTGCGTCTGCAAAAACGAGGAGGACGCGCTGAAAAACTACACAGACGGCGATATCCTTGTTATCCCGAAGACGACTAATGCGCTCCACCGTATTATACGTACAGCGAAGGGCGTTATCGCCGAGGAGGAGGGCGTAAACAGCCACGCTGCGATCGTCTGCCTCGCGCTTGACAAGCCGGTTCTCGTCGGCGCGAAGAACGCGACGTCTATCCTCAAAAGCGGCACCGTTGTAACTCTTGACGGCAACAGAGGAACAGTTTACAGCAACAACTCAAAAACGGTCTGACGACAGACATAACGGCACCCGGGCATTTAAGCCTGAGTGCCGTTTTTTTGTTTTTTTATCTCTGTTTCGTTTTTAAAGGTAACACGTGTTTAAGCATCTGCGTCGCTTAAAAGACGAATTCTTTACGCCGCAGGCTCAACGCCGTATTCTGCGGCAAGCTCATAATACCTTTCGATAGAATCGTCAAATCTTCCGAGAAGATCACTTGCTTTATATAGGCCGTCACTATTCTTTTCAAGCCCGTTAAACGACATCGGTACGGACATCGGAGGGGTGGAAACGTCAAGCAGCGAAATTCCTCTGAGCTGATTGACCGTCTGATAAACAAGATCGACAGAGATGAATTCCTCATTGCTGTCGTTTTTCCACGTGCAGAATACGAGCTTGCAGCCGATCGGAGTTTTCTTCTCTACCGAATACGGTAAGCTGTAATCCTCCGTATCAAGCGCGGCAAGAACGCTTCCGACATTTGAATCGTGGCCGCAAAGGAATGTGAATTTTCTACCGTCTGTCTTTATTTCCTTTTCGATCTCCACAAGAAGAGGATGCGCGACATTTACAGCAATATCGGGCGCTGTGAAAAGGACATCGCCGTATACGTCCTTGATCTCGGAAATCTGCTGCCACTGCTCAAAGGTCAGATCATGACCGAAGCCGGCTTTATGCGGATCGCTTTCTTCATAGTATTGCAGCACAAGCGCATCACTGACAGAACAAGCCGTTTTCAAGGATCCTTTCATACCCGGTTCAGCATTCTCATCAAGCACAAAAACGGTGTCATCCGTCTTAAATCCGTCAAACTTTCCATTCTGCCAATCGGAAGACTCCTTTACGTCAATGGTATCCTCTAGCAGTCTGTAATTGTCTGCAAGCTGTTCAATATCGTCTGTAAACAGTTCTCTGATCTGAGCCTCGGCATCTTTTCTGTATTCATCTGTAACAAAGGTAAGCTGCGGCGTAAATACAGGATCCATTTTATCGAACTCCATATGATACTCAACGTCCACATTTGCGGTCGGAAGCAGCCCCGTACTGAAAAAGTTTGCTGTCGCTATCGTTCTTTGCTTTGAGTTTGAGTAGATACGAACCTCGTTTTCGGAGGGGTGATAGTTAGACGGGAACAGACCTTCTTTTTCGAGCCACCTCTTGAAATACTGCCCCATATTTGTCTCCAATATACCGCCGCGAAGCGAAAGCTCACTCGTACCCGACGACCACGTAAACCATTCATGAGGTGTTATCGTATCAAGAGCAGAGCCTGCGGCGCTCAAGGGAGAACGTATATTATGCCGACTCAGAACAACGACTTGATCGAGAGTATAGCCGTCGTAAGAGCGTAAGCCGTTGATATCACTTTTTCCTTCGTATATCGGCAAGCCGATAGCGTACCCGTCATCAAGACCTATGCTTGACCGAAGCACAAGCATACCGTCGTTTGCAGTTACCGCTTTATCCCGGTCAACATCATACACACTCAGTTCAACAGGCAAATTATCATCAAGAGAGCTTCGAAGTATGATGAGTGCATCGCTTGAAGTAATAACGCTGTCGCTGTCTGCATCTCCAAGCAAGTCGACCTGTTCAGCTTCCGCTGCATTGTTAAACGCGACCGACGCTGCGATCAAAGCAGTCATTGTGATCAAACTCGTTGATCGAATCAAATTTTTAAATCTCATAAAAACCTCCTGTTGTTGATCTGTATTGCCGTTCACATGATACATTAAGCAAACACCACAACGGGGTTACTGTTGCATAGCTCATATCAATACCATTATTATCAAAAATAGGTTCATGCAACGACACGATCTGTTTTAATCATACCTTTAATTCTGAGGTTTGTCAACAGC
>CADAYJ010000097.1 GCA_902792115.1 uncultured Ruminococcus sp.
CGTCGTCCTCGCGGGCGAGGAGATGGGGCGCTCGAAGGGCGGCGACCACAACAGCTACAACAAGCCACCGGAGATCAACAAGATCGACTGGAACCTCGCCAACACGAACGCCGATATCGTAAACTACTACAAGGGGCTGCGAAAGATCCGCGAGAACTTCGATATCCTCCGCTGCTCCACGCGCCCCGGCAGCGCTTACCAGTTCATAGACAATTACAGCAACAACGACGTTCTCGCCTGCATCATCACGAACACGAACACGAGCCAGTGGAGCAAGCTGCTCTTTATCGGAAACGCTTCCGATTCGCCCCTTTCGTACAAGGTGCCGTCGGGAAACGAGCAGAGCTGGGTTATCGTCTCCGACGGCGAGAGGGCAGGGCTTAAAAGCCTCGGCAGCGTGAGCAACGGCAGCTTCACCGTTCCGGCAAATTCCGCCGTGATCGCGGTCGATTCCGCGTCGTTCTCCTCTGCGTCCGTCACGGACAATACAGTGACGCTCAACGTCAAATTCGTAAACGAGGCGACAAACGAGGAGATCTACTCCTACTCCGTTCTCGGCGACAAGGGCAAGGCGTATTCGCTGTACGCTCCGTACATCTACGACAACGATTATATCCTCGACGTCGTTCCGGCAGACGCAAAGGGCACGTACACCGAGGACAAGAATATCGAGATCAGGTACGTCAAGGTCAACGCCGGTACGGTCTGCGTGAATTACTATCAGACAGGCACGACGACGAAGGTCAAGGATACGGACTTCTTCAAGCTCGTTGTCGGCGATACGCTCACGCTCGCGACACGAGAGACATCAAGCTCCATATCCGCCACAGCGGCAGCCTCACCTGGAAGCCGAACGTCTGGATCTGGGGCGCGAACAATAAGAATTACTGCACCAACACGAAGTGGCCGGGAGATACGCTCACCTCGCCCGACGCAAACGGCTGGTACAATAAGTCGTTCACCGCCGCCGCGACGGAGAAGTCGTTCAACCTGATCGTGACGAACACGGCTCCCGAGGGCTGGATGGGCTCTCAGACGAAGGACTACAACGGTCTCGCCGACAGCGAGCTTTGGATCGTTATCAACGACAGCGAGGTCGGCTACGGCACAGATCACCTCATCTTCTACACAGAGGATCCTCTCAAAAACCCGAACGCGAAGAAAGCCGGGTTCTACGGCAGGATCCCGAATGAAAACAAGGACGTCGAGCCGCCGCTTTACAAGATCAGCAAGGACAGCTCCATCGTAACGACGGTAAGCGGCTGCGAGGCGGACAAGACGATCGCCGGCGCGGAGGTCGTAGTTTCTCCGCAGAAGAACGGCGGCGCGCTTTCAGACCTCACGATCAACGACGGCGCCGTCTCGTTCTACAAGAGGCAGGACGGCTGCGCCGTATTCACGATGCCTGCGTCCGACGTAACGATAAAGTCGCAGACCGCAGGAAAGCAGAATTATCCGATCGACCTCACCTCCGGTATGGTCAAGACGATCCCGGCGGACGTTGCGGATGAGCTTGTGAAGCTGTCGTGCTATAACGCGGCATCCTGCACCTTCGACTTCAACTCCGACTCCGCACCCGACGCGAAATTTGATCCGGCAACAAGGCAGATCGAGCGCGCGAACGGCGCAGACCTTCTCGATACGAATTACACCTTCGAGTTCCCCGAAAATACGGCGAGCGACTACTCCGGCGCAGTCTTTATGCTCGCAGGCGACGCGCACAGGGTAATATTCGATCCGAACGGCGGAACCGGCACGATGGAGGACGGCGTTACGGTGCGCCCCGACGGCGAATACACGCTTCCCGACTGCACGTTCGTTCCGCCCGAGGGAATGGCATTCGATTACTGGCTCATCGGCGAGGAGCGCCACGAGCCGGGCGACATGATAATTCTCAAATCAGACGTCACAGCCTCGGCGAAGTGGTCAAAGGCGTACACGATCTCGTTTGAAGCCGAAACAGGCTCCGGAACGATGGCGCCCGTCAAGACGGCGAAGGACGAGTATGTTCTCCCCGAGTGCACGTTCACTCCGCCGGAGGGCATGATCTTCGACAGCTGGACGGTCAACGGCAGGAGCTGCGAGCCGGGTACGCTCGTCAAACTCAACGGCGACTTGACTGTTACGGCGGCATGGAAGGAGCGCACGCTCACGCTCGTTCCCGAAAAGGCGCCCACCTGCGAGGACGTCGGCAACATAGAATACTACGTTGACGACAACGGCGGCCTCTACTCCGACGAAAGCGGCACGCCGATGTCCGACCGCAACGGCGACGGCACGATCAACATTTACGACGTTAAGATCAAGGCTCTCGGCCACAAATGGGGCGAGCCTGAGTGGAAGTGGACGGGCGTTGAAAAGGCTGAGGCGACGTTCACCTGCGAGACCGATCCGGCTCACACAAGGACGCTTGAGGCGGAGATCACGAAGAGAGAGATCGAGGTTTCCGTCGGCGTGATCGACAGGACGATCTACACGGCGACCGTCGAGCTTGGCGGCAAGGAGTACAAGGACAGGAAGGAGGTCAAGGCAGGAACGTCCGACGAACCGACTGCGACCGACTCCGATTCGACCGACACGTCCTCCGACAGCACCGACAGCCCGGGCAGCACCGACAGCGAAACGGGCAGCTCCGACAGCGAGACAGGCAGCACCGACAGCGAGACGGGCAGCGACACCGACGCGCCGCGCGACTCCGACAGCACGAAGGACAGCGACAGCGACAGCGGCGTCACCGGCTCCGACAGCGACAAGCCGAAGGATCCCGACAACCCCGAGCCGCACTTGCCTAAGGGCATTGTCGGCGACCTCGACGACGACGGCTACATCACCGCGACGGACGCGCTGCTTATCCTGCGCGCCAGCCTCGGCATGGATACGCTCGACGAAGATCACACGAAGCGCGCCGACGTGGACGAGGACGGCTACGTAACGTCCGGCGACGCACTCGCCGTACTCAGAGCGAGCGTAGGCTTCGATGCAGGAGACAGGATCGGCAAGCCGCTTGAGTAACGCGCGGCATCTGTTCACAGTTTATTTACAGTTACACTACGAAAAGTTACTCTTTTGCAACGCAAGATATGTTATACTTGATATAGATCGGTAGCGAAGCGCGCCCCATAAAAGGATCACCGTTATGAGGCGCGCTTTTTGCATGAAAATAAATAACCGGAGGTATATTATGGAACTTCAAAAAGCTAAGGATAAACTGGCGCAGATTGGGCAGGAGCACGTTCTCGCGTTTTATGATGAGCTTGACGGCGCGCAGAAGGAGGCGCTTCTCGACCAGATCGAGGAGACGGATTTCTCCGTGCTCTCGCGTCTTAGCGACAAGACGGACGGCAAGCGCGGCGTATTTGCTCCGCTTGCGGCGATGCAGATTTCCCGGATCGAGCAGAGGCGCTCCGAGCTTTACGAGGCAGGCGTCTTGGCGATCCGCGCAGGGAAGACGGCGGCTCTGCTGCTTGCAGGCGGCATGGGCACGCGCCTCGGCTTCGACCACCCGAAGGGAATGTATAACGTCGGCGTGACGAAGGAGCTGTACATTTTCGAGTGCATCGTGAACAATCTTCTCGACACCGTCAACGAGACCGGCACGTGGATCAGGCTCTTCATTATGACGAGCGAGAAGAACCACGAGGACACCGTCTCGTTCTTCAAGGAGAAAAATTACTTCGGCTACAAGGCGGACATGGTGACGTTCTTCAAGCAGAAGATGGCTCCCTGCTGCGACCTTGACGGCAGGCTGTTCATGGAGGCGAAGGACCGGATTTCGACGTCGCCGAACGGCAACGCAGGCTGGTACTCCTCGATGGTCAGAGACGGTCTCGACGCGATCCTTCGTGACGAGGGCATCGAGTGGATCGACGTTTTCGCCGTAGACAACGTGCTCCAGCGCATCTGCGATCCGTGCTTCGTCGGCGCGACTGTCCTCGCGGACGTCTCCGTCGGCGCGAAGGTAGTCCGCAAGGCGGCTCCCGACGAGAAGGTCGGCGTTATGTGTACGGAGGACGGCCGCCCGTCGATCGTCGAATACTACGAGCTTTCGCAGGAGATGATGGACGCGAAGGACGAAAACGGCGATCCGGCGTACAACTACGGCGTTATCCTCAACTACCTTTTCCGCACCTCGGAGCTTGAAAAGGTGACGGACGACAAGATGCCGCTCCACGTAGTTAAGAAGAAGATTCCGCACATCACGAAGACCGGCGAGCCGGTAAGCCCTGCCGAGCCGAACGGCTACAAATTCGAGCAGCTCGTCCTCGACATGATCCACCAGCTTTCGACGTGTCTGCCGTACGAGGTCGTCCGCGAGAAGGAATTCGCACCGATCAAGAACCTCACCGGAGTAGACTCGGTTGACTCCGCAAGGGAGCTTCTCCGCGCAAACGGAGTGGAGCTGTAAGCGAGGCAAGGCGAGGCGAACACGCGGGCAATTCGAGCCGAGAGTGCGTAGACAAACAGACAAATAATGCCCCGGCGGCTGTGAACGATCCCTTCACGGGAATTGTAAATCACAGTCGCCGGGGGTTGTTTTTTAGAGCGGTCGTAGAAGCCGGTGATGTAGAAATAGCAGCTCCGTTCTTCTACGGGAAACTCACTCTATCTTTTCATTCTCTCTTTATAAGTATTATGTATTCCGTGCCGAAGGGGGAACGGGGGTGCGGTCTGCCAGTGGCAGACGTTGCCGCAAGGCAACAGCACAAAACCGGCGGCAGCCGAAACCGACCGGAAAGCTCTCCGTGAAGTTTCAAAAATAATAAACTATCTTTGTTTTTTTCTGTGCCGAAGGGGGTACGGGGGTGCGGTCTGCCAGTGGCAGACGTTGCCGCAAGGCAACAGCACCGACCGAGCCGGCAGGCGAGACCGACCGGAAAGCCCCCTGCATATACCTGAAAAACCGCGATTTAGTTACTTTAGAAATATACAGCCACGTTCCTCTATGGTAAACCATCCCTCAA
>CADAYJ010000098.1 GCA_902792115.1 uncultured Ruminococcus sp.
AAAAGACAAAGGAGCTGTTCGCGTACCTGATAGACAGGCGCGGCGCGGCATGTACGCCGAGAGAGATCTGCTCCGCTCTGTGGGAGGAGGAAAAGCCCGACTATCTGCGCCAGCTCACCAAAGACCTGCGCGAAACGCTAAAGGCAGTCGGTGCACAGGACGTATTTATATCGCGCTTCAAGGAATACCGTATCGTGCCGGAGCTGATCGAGTGCGACTTTTACGATTATCTGGACGACAAGCCCTACGCGGTCAAGGCGTTCCAAGGTGAATATATGTCGCAGTACGGTTGGGCGGAGAAAACGCAGGGCAAGTATTTTTATTGAATCATGAAAATAATTTTGAAAAAGCGCGGCTATATTTCCTTATTGGAAATATGTGTCACGCTTTTGTTACGAGTGGTGTGTTATAATACAATGGATAATGCGATGCAGGAACGTGTTGCATTGAATGAAAGAAAACGGAGGATAGAATATGAAAACAAGAAGAATCGCTGTCGCATTGATGATCTTGCTTGTGCTGTTATCAATGGCGGTAGTACCTGTCGCCGCAGAGCAAAGCAAGGCGGAGCAATATCTTAACTCGATGACGACCGAGCAAAAGATCGCTCAGATGCTCATGCCTGCATTCCGCTATAAAACGGACGACGAGGGTAATAAGACGAACGTGACGGAGATCACGGACGACATTGCCGCAACGCTTCAAAAGCACCCATACGCGGGCGTGATTTTGTTCGCGCAGAACACCGCGACAAACGCCGGCACAACAAGGCTTGTTGACGCGCTGCAAAAGGCAAACGCCGCCGGCGGTGACCGTCCGCAGCTTTTGATCACGACCGATCAGGAGGGCGGCAACGTTACGCGCCTGACTCAGGGCACGATGATGCCCGGCAACATGGCGCTCGGCGCGATCAACGACGTGAGCGTGACAAAGGAAGTCGCGACGATGATGGGCAAAGAGCTGACCGCCATCGGCATCAACGCGGATTTTGCGCCCGACGTGGACGTGAACAGCAATCCCGCGAATCCGGTCATCGGCGTGCGCTCCTTCTCCGACGACGCGCAGACCGTCGCGCAGCACGGCAGCGCTTTTGTGGATGCGCTCAACAGCACGGGCGTGATCTCGACCTTGAAGCACTTCCCGGGACACGGCGACACCGATACCGACAGCCACACCGGCTTGCCCTGTATCAACAAGACCTACGAGCAGCTCAAGCAAAACGAGTTGATCCCGTTCCAAGAGTGTATCAAAGCCGGCTCGCAGATGATCATGACGGCGCATATCGTCTATCCGCAGATCGAAACCGGCACCTACATTTCCAAGCTGACAGGCGAGAAGATCAATATCCCCGCCACGCTCAGCGAGACGATCATCACCGGCATCCTGCGCGGAGATATGGGCTACGACGGCGTTGTGACGACCGACGCGATGGATATGGACGCGATTGCAAAGCACTTTGACAAGTACGACGCGGCGAAGCTCGCAATCAATGCAGGTGTGGATATCCTGCTCATGCCTGTGGATACCTCAACCAAAGAAGGAATCGCGGAGCTTGACGCCTATATTGCTACGCTCGCGCAGATGGCAAACAGCGGCGAGATCAAAATG
Organism: uncultured Ruminococcus sp.; assembly: GCA_902792115.1. Classification (GTDB taxonomy): domain Bacteria; phylum Bacillota; class Clostridia; order Oscillospirales; family Acutalibacteraceae; genus RUG592. The sequence goes on from CADAYJ010000098.1 coordinate 1,609, forward strand.
GAGAAGATCAACGCCGCCGTTCTGAGGATCCTGAAATTGAAGGAAAACAACGGCTTGTTTAACGCCTATGACGGCTTGTGTATCGAAAGTCGTGTGCAGAACGCCGTCGATACCGTCGGCACCAAGGCGAGCCACGACAGAGAGTGGGAGATCACCAAAAAGGCGATGACGCTCGTCAAAAACGATGACAAGACGCTTCCGCTAACAACTCCTAATCAGAAAACCGTCGTGCTCGTGCCCTATGACGACGAGACCATTCCGATGAATTATGCGGTCAGAAAGCTCACCGAGGACGGCAAGCTGCCCGATGGCGCGGTCGTTGAAGCGGTTTCCTATTACCACAAAACGCTCGATGATGTATTGCCGATGATCGAAGGCGCGGATAACGTGGTTTTTATGTCCGAGGTCTACAATGCGAAAGGACTGAAAGATGACATTGCGGCAATGGCGGACACGCTCGCCGATACCATTCACGAAAAAGGCGGCAAGTTCGTCGTGATGTCCGTCAGCCTGCCGTATGACGCGGCACGTTTTCAAAAGGCGGACGCGATTATGATAGCCTACCTTGCACGCTCCATGCCGGTCGATCCCGGCGATAAGGTTAAGGAGATGCAGCAGTACGGTCCCAATATGCCCGCCGCGCTGTATGTGATGTTCAGCGAGGACGACGCTCCGACGGCGAAGCTGCCGATCAACATCCCGCAGCTTGACAACGAATACAACTTTACGGATACGGTTCTCTACGCGAGAGGCTTCGGTCTTTCTTACGAAACCGAGGAGCCGACAACCGAGCCGCAGACGACGGAAACACCGTCAACACAGCCCGAGAAAACGACGGAGGGAACCACAGCGGCTTTAACGACAATCGCACCCGTCACGGACGCGACCTCGGCAACGCAGAAAACCACAACCGCTAACAATTCCGTGACAACGACAAACGGAAACGGCACGGTTCAGACCGGCGAAGGCAGTCTAATAATAGCTTCCGCCGTAATGTTGATCGCGTTTGCGGGAATTGCGCTGTATTATATCCGTTACCGAAAATCTTAATTTTTTCAAGGAGTAAAACACTATGATTTCATTAAAAGGACCCGGATTTAAAATCGTTGCGGCGATCGTCGGCTTGGCGGCGCTTGTGTTCGGCATTTACTCGACCTTCTTTATGTCGTCGGGCTACGAAACGACCACCGCTACCATCGTTTCCATCGAGGAGGATCCCAATTACGTTCCCGACCCCAACACGGAAAACGACAAGCAGTATATCGCCACCGCCAAATACACCGTTGACGGCAAGGAGTACACCAGACAGCTCGATTCCTACGACCCTGGCTACAAGGTCGGCGGCACGGTAGAAGTCAAATACGATCCCAAAGACCCGACCAAGATAACCTCGGGCTTCGGCTTCGGCATCTACCTTATGATCGCGGGCGGCGTTATCGTACTTGCAATAATCGTTTTGACCGTCAAAAAGAAGCTTTCCGTCAAGAAGCTGAAGGAAACGAACGGCGAGCTGAGCTTTGCTCCCTCCGTAAAGGGCGAGGAGCGCACGCTCTATTTCATTACCGATCTGGGCACGGTCAAGGTCGGTCACCGTCTCGAGGACAAAAACCGCAAAGTGCTCTATGAAGCAAAGATGACGAAGTTCTCGCCTATGAGCGATTTTAAATTCGACTTCATCGACCACGAGAATAATAAGACCACTCCGCACCTTATCGGCCACGCGGAGGAGAGCGACTGGAATTCCATGCTCATCGACAACAACTACAGCTTTACCTTTGACGGCAAGGACGTTTGGAAGCAGCTGCGGAAGCTCGGAGTAAAGCTCGACTCGCGCTTCGGTCAGGCTAAGGGCGTTATGCCGAGCTACAACATTAGTTGGAACGGCGAGGAGATAGCCTACGCGGAGAATACAAGTCGGTATGTCCACGAGGATGACGAGGCTGAGCACAAGGTAGCCTCCAAGGTACCCGTTCAGGGCTTCTACCGCATCCGCACAAGCGAGAAGAACCTCGACCTGCTGTTTACCGTCTTGGTCGCAATGGCGCGCAGCGGCGCGACGGACGAAAGAGGCGGCAGCCGAAGAATGGTATTCAATACGCTTAAAGGCGAATAAAGAAAATGAAAAAGCACACTCATAAAAAACGGTATATTTTCTTAGCGGTAACGATCGCTGTTCTTGTTTTCGGCTTTATTGTTTACGCTTTTTGCTTCGGGCAGAGCTACCGCTGTATCCAGGTCACAGGATACAACCCTGTCGATATGAGCACCCTCGAGGTGAAAAGCTCGGACGAGAGCGTGCTTGCGGTGAAGTCCGTCGGTCAGGAGATCAGGGAAGATGATTTCTATTACCTGTATATAGATTTAGAGGGCAAGAGCGGCGGCAGCGCATCGCTCAAGCTTTCGTATGATCTTGAAGGGGACGAATCCGGAGAGACGATCAATAGTGATTCGGAGTTTTTTGTTAATCCTTTCGGAACGATCG
>CADAYJ010000099.1 GCA_902792115.1 uncultured Ruminococcus sp.
ATAGACATCAACAACTTCAAAACCTGCAGAGACCGCAAATTCTTTAAGCGAATTCAGCTGGTCTCTGTAGATCTTAGGTCTATGTGTGCTTTTGTCTGTAAAATGGTATATGGCAGCCTTTTCCAACGGGATAATTCCTCTTATGATTGTGAATGTATTTCCTTGTGTCGATCACATCAACCTCCGGCTCAAAGCGCTTGACCGTCCTGACCGCCTCGCCGTAGATGTCGCCGGAGAAGGAGTCGTCAGCGGCGATCGTGAGCTGCTGACGGATCAGATTGATCTCGGCGTACAGAACGCCCGGCAGACGTGAAAGAGCCGTCTCGATCTGAGCGGCGCAATTCGGGCAGTCCAGCTCGTCAAGCATGAATACGTACTCGTGCGCGCCGTCCGGAAGAGGCTTCCTCTCATTTGAAGCGCTCCCGCCGTGATGATCGTGGTCGTGATCATGGTCGCAGCATTTGCCGTGGTGATCGTGGTGATGGTCGTGGTCATGGTCGCAGCATTTGCCGTGGTGATCGTGGTCATGGTCGTGGTCATGGTCGCAGCATTTGCCATGGTGGTCGTGGTGATGGTCGTGGTCATGGTCGCAGCATTTGCCGTGGTGGTCGTGGTCATGGTCATGGTCGCAGCATTTGCCGTGGTGGTCGTGGTCGTGGTCGTGACCTGCCTTTTCATTTATAATGTCAACTGCGTGATCGTGCTTATTCTTCGTCATAAGCCGCCGCCCCCTCTTGTTTATAATTGCTCCGTCTACCGATACGCGAACATTGCCGCATAAACGGAATAACAATAGTTGCTCAATCATTCAACATCAAACCAAAGCATAACGCTCCCGGATAAGCCCGGCAGCGCTCACTCTGTCAGGTGTTCAAGCCCGATATCAATCAGCGTCTTAACGTGCGAATCCGCCAGCGAATAGTAGACCGTCTGCGCCTCGCGTCTGAACTTGACGAGATTTGCCAGCCGCAGCGCCTTTAGCTGGTGAGAAACGGCAGATTTCGTCAGCCCGAGCAGCGCGGCTATATCGCACACGCAAAGCTCCTCCTGCTCAAGCGCGTGGAGGATACGCAGGCGCGTCCCGTCTCCGAACAGCTTGAAAAGAGAAGCAAGGTCAAGATAAACGCTCTCGTCAAGCATCTTCCCTGCCGTACGCTCAACGACCTCCTCGTGGATAATATCGCACCCGCAGGTCTCCCGATCGACCATCAAACCGCCCCCTTCATATAGTTGAGTAATTGTTCAACTATATTATAGTGTATTCGACGCTCCGTGTCAATACCTTATGAAATTTTTTCAGATACTAAGTACAGATATCGTCATGCGGTCTTTGTGCGGCGCTGCCTTATACCTCGGTGAGTTACCGTCAGCCGTTTCATACAGTCCGGCTGTATCCCCGGAAATTCATATTTTTCCGCTTGCTTTTTCCTCCTACATTTGTTACAATTATAGATGTTATCAGTATTAAGAGCCGCTGATTAAATTTCGTTCTGCGAGCTTGGCGCTCATCTTGCTTGTTCTTTATGGTCAAGCGGATTTTTCAATCAATTTGCCTTAAAGATTCCTCTGCAATATGCCGCTCGCTTTAATCAGTATCTCCTTAACACAATCTGTCCGAAAGGCAGGTGTTATCTTGTAAAATGAATAATAATCCGAAGAAATATCTTTGTGCTGCGCTTGCGGTGGCTGCCGTTGTGAGCGCCTCTGCTCCGGCAGGCACATCTCTGAAATCAATGACGTATGCCCTGTCCGGTGCTTCGACACCGTCGGCGGCAGGCTCGCAGACGGGCGACACACCGGAGCGTGACTTTGCAGTCGTCAAAAAGGCTGCTGTTTCCGGCGCGCCTCTCGACGAACCGGGGCTTATCCTGCCGCGCTCCTACCGCACCGAGACTACTCCGATCCGCATGCAGGGATCGTACAACACCTGCTGGGCTTTTTCGGGACTCGGTTCGCTCGAAGCGTTTCTCTCCCACGAGGGCAGAGGCGAATACGATTTCTCCGAGCAGCATCTTTCATGGTGGTCAACGGCGGCTTACAACAGCGGCGGCATCGGCTGGCAGACGCCGGGGCTTTCCTACGGCGGTTACAGCATGATCTGCTCCGGTTATCTCACGTCATGGGAAGGGCCTAAGCTCGAGGAGGATATCCCCTACTTAACGTCCGGCAACAACGAGCCGCCCGAAAACATGGAAGGCTCGACAAAGCCCGTCGGCGTAACCGGCATCATTTACGTTCCGAACGACATGGACTCGATCAAGACTGCGATATACAAGTACGGCGGCGTATCGACCTCATTCCAGAACGGAAGCGGCTACGGTCCCGAAAAAAGGAATTATTACCAGAACGAGGATGTCTCTATGTTCACCGGTCACGCCGTAACGGTCATTGGCTGGGACGATGATTATCCGCGCGAGAGCTTCCGTGAGGGCGCTCAGCCGGAGCACGACGGCGCATGGTTCGCGAAGAACAGCTGGGGGCCGAACAAGGGCGACGACGGCTATATCTGGATCTCATATGACGACCGCTACGTTTTCAGGTCGGACATATGGAGCACAAACATTGCGTTTAATTCCGTCCGCACTATGACGGGCAACGATCATCTGTATCAGAACGAGAGATTCGGCTCGACGTACTCAACCTCCGTTAAGGACGGCAAACGCGAGCTTGAAAAGGTAACATACGCAAACGTCTTCGATTTCAGCTCCGAATATCCGAGCCTGCAGGAGGTCATTTTTGAGACAACCGAACAGGGCGCGCAGTACACCGTCTGGTACATACCCGTCGAAGACGACAAACCGATCCAGGACAAGTCTAAGTGGAAGCAGCTCGCGTCCGGAATCGTCGAATACGCCGGGTACAACAAAGCCGACATCTACGGCGCAATCCGTCTTGACGGCAAAGCTGCGATCGGCGTAACGATCGACAACACCGCGACAGACAACGGAGGCGCGACGTTCGGCGTTGACGAGTGGCTCTCAAATGCCAAAAACAAATACATTTTCGTTCCCGACTCAAAATACGGCGACAGCTTCGTCATTACTGACAGTCACGTCTACGATCTCATGGAAATCTACGCCGCCAACAACGACGGAATCGGAGCGACACTCGTGATAAAGGCTGTCGCTTCAAGCTCGGTACTCGGCGACGCCGACGACGACATTGCGATACACGCCGACGACGCAATGCTCGTTCTGCGCGAAACGATCGGATTTACCGCACTCACTGACGAGCAAGCGGAAAGGTGCGACGTAAACTTCGACGGCGTCCTCTCTGCCGACGACGCGCTGATGATCCTTCGCCGCTCACTTGGTCTAATTAACGACTTCTGATAAAAAAGCACACCGCCGCATCAACCTGCACAGGAACGATGCGGCAGTTTTTCGCATAAAGGATAAAAAACGATCATTGGAATCGCCGCTAAACCTAGGAGACACTGATTAAATCGAGTGCCCAAATCGCGCAGAAATTTTTGAGGCAAATTGATTGAAAAATCCGAAGGAATACTGCCGTATTTCAAGGATTTTGAAAGCAATTTAACCAAAAAGGACAAGCG
>CADAYJ010000100.1 GCA_902792115.1 uncultured Ruminococcus sp.
TAATGATTTCTTAAGAGGGCACTTCTGAAACCTCCTGCCGCTCATCTGCTACACATAAAAAACGGCACCAGGCTTTAGAACTGCCCCTAAATATACTACACGGAAACGGGAAAATTGTCAAGAAAAAATGTGCAGGCAGGCGCCTGTGGCAGTTCCGACGTAAGGCTTTTGAAAATCCGGCGCTTGTTGCCGCGTTTGAGACTGTCAGTTATTTTGTTCAATGAACAGCAAACCTATTAGCATACGAATCACACAGGTGCCGCGTTCATTCGTTTTTCCTCGGAGCGTATCACGCGGTAGAGCATGGTGACGGATACCGTCATCATTATAACCTCTGTCACGGGCTGCGCCCAGATCATTCCGTTGAATCCGAACAGGTGATCCAGCAAAAGCAGGAGCGGAACGTAGAGTATGAGCTGCCTGACGAGAGTGATCAAAAAACCGTACTGCGGCTTTCCCATTGCCTGGAAAGACATTCGGCTCATTGAAACAGCGCCGACGAACGGAAGGATCATCATTATTGTGCGCAGCACGCGGCTCCCGACAGTAATGACCTCCGCCGTGTCCGTGAATATCCCGATAAGAAAGGGGGCAAATATCCCGTAGATCACCATTACAAAAAGCTCCGTCGCGCTGACCACTATCAAGCCTGCTTTGAGGACGTCGATCATTCTGCGGAAATTCTTTGCACCGTAGTTGTATCCCATTATCGGCTGTGTGCCGGAGGCGAAGCCCTGATAGATGTAATTGCCGAGAGACATCAGCTTCTGCGCGACTCCCATCGCGGCGACAGTAAGCTCACCGTAAGACACGGCAAGATTATTGTTTACGATATATGCCGCCGATGTAAGGAGCGTTTCGAGCGTCGCCGGAACGCCTACCCAGAATATTTCGCGCAGTATCTCCGCCGTCGGAACGATACACGACGCGCGCGGCTTTAAGAGCGTTTTTCCGGACGCATAAAAAGCGAGCGAAACGAACATACTTACAGCGTTTCCGAGGATCGTCGCAACGGCGGCGCCTGTTATCTGCATATTCAGAGTAAAGATAAATATCGGATCGAGCACAATATTCGTGATCGTTCCGGCGATCATGCCGGCGACGGAGTATTTCACGGAGCCTTCGCTGCGAAGGAGCTGACCGAGCGTGTAGCTGCCCATTGTGAACACGCTTCCGATGAGTATCACGGCTACGTAGCGGCGTGTATATTCAAATGTATTGTCCTGCGCGCCCAGCCCCTTTACGATCTGCGGCAGAAAGATCAGCCCTGCTGCCGTAACTGCGGCGCTGTTGACGAAGGTCAGCACAAAGCCGGACGTCAGCGTATGGTCGGCTTTTTTCATCTCACCGGAGCCGAGGCTGCGTGCGATCAGAGACGCCGCGCCGGCACCGATCATGTTTGAGATCGCGATCGAGATCATCATAACGGGGTACGCAAGATTCACTGCGGCAAGCTGGTAATCGTCCTTCATCATTCCGATGAAATATGTATCGACCAGATTGTACAGCACCATGATGAACATACCGGCGATAAGCGGAACTCCGAGGCGTACTACTGCCTTCGCCGGCTTTTCTTCGCTGAGTATAAATATTCGTTTGTCGCTTGTTTTTGATTGCTGCACTGTAATATCACCGTTTCATATTATTCATGATCTGCATATTCCGTTACCGTGAGACTCTGCTCCGAACAGTGCTAAAAGGGTGCAGAGCATTCCCTGCACCCTTGAAACTGCTTAGCTGAAAAAGCATTTTTACTGCTCTTCTTCATACAGAGAGACATTGAGGTCTCCTGTCTTCGTCTTCACCTTAAACGGATATTTGCCGTCGCCGTTTACGTATGAGTTCATACCGTTATCGACGTACGAATCGAGCTTGCCGTCCTTTGATGAGAAATCGACCGAATAACCCGTATCAGTCTTGACGAAAAGAGATACCTTTCCGTCCGTCGTTGTAAGCGACGTCGATCCGGAATACGTGTTTTTCAGAACGACGTCCCTCTCCCTGCCGTTTACGGTTATGCTTTCGGCCGTGATGTTTTTCAAGACGACCTCGCCGTCGGTCTTGATATTGATCGACTTCATGCTTCCGGCTGTTTTCCTCGGGATACGGATCTCGACCTTCTTGTAAGCGTCGGTGATCTCTGTTTCCTCGGAGGCAAAGGCAACGGAGAACGTGTTGTTATCGAGAGTATATGTAAGGCGCTCGTTCTCCTGGAGGTAACGTGTCGACGCTTCCTCGACGAAGTAATCGTCTCCGTTGTACGCAACTATCTCGACTCTGCCGCCTTGCCAATCGACATTGAGCGAATCGACGCTGTTCGGAGGGTAATACTCCCCCATCGCGTAATACTGCGACATATCGGTCGGATCAATATTCATTAACTCTTCGCTCATCTCAGGCTCCTTGGGGAAGATCGTTCCCGACAGAGCTGCGAAGACGACGACGACCGCGAGTACGACAACGCCGGCGACAGCAAGCAATATTCTTTTTGACTTCATATCAGGCGATGATCGTGCCGTCTACAACGCCGCTGATAGCAGCCGCATTTGCTTCGTCCGTATCAATGTGCATAGCCGTTGCGAAATCTGCTCTTACGCGACATACAACGTCGCCGAAAACGAGCTTTCTGCCTGTACCTGCGTCGATCTCAACGCTTACGATCTGCTTGTCTGTAAGGCCGGCCTTCTCCGCGTCCTCGGGTGTGAGGTGAACGTGGCGCTGAGCTGCGATAACGCCGCAGTCGATATCAAGCTCGCCCTTGGGACCTACGAGCTTGCAGCCCGGTGTGCCCTCGAGGACACCGCTCTCTCTGATCGGAGGAACGATACCGATCTTTCTGGCGTCTGTAAGAGATACCTCTACCTGATCCGCGTTTCTGAAAGGTCCGAGGATCGACATTGCAAGCTCGCCTCTCGGGCCTACGACTGTGACCTTCTCAGCGCAGGCAAACTGGCCGGGCTGCGAAAGATCCTTCTTCTTTGTAAGCTCTGCGTCTGCGCCGAAGAGCTTTGCGAAGGTCTCTTTTGTAACGTGGATATGACGTGCCGAGGTTTCAACGATAACTTTCATTTCTATCACCATTCCGTGTTTAAATAATTTGCCGCCGTCGCTTCGGCAGCCTACGCTATTTATTTTACACCTATTTCCGTAAGAATGCAACAGTATCTTCTCAGTTTAGTGCAGTTTTTTTGCGCGTTTATTGTAATTGCGCCGCCGATATGGTAAAATAGAGTCGGAGATTATTATATTAACAAATGACCGGGGGGCGTTTTCATGTATGACAACTGGGAAGAACTAAAAAGCAGCTGTATGGGCTGCCAAAAATGTGAGCTTGCTCAGACGAGGACGAATCTTGTATTCGGAGTGGGAAACCCGAACGCAGAGGTGCTGTTCATCGGAGAAGGGCCGGGAGAACAGGAGGATCTGCGCGGAGAGCCGTTCGTCGGCAGAGGCGGACAGCTTCTCGACAAAATGCTCGCCGTCGTCGATCTCGACAGGAAGAAGAACATATATATCG
>CADAYJ010000101.1 GCA_902792115.1 uncultured Ruminococcus sp.
AACACACAGAAAAAAAGCAGAGCCGTTCCGGCGATGATCGTCATATCCGTTTCCGTGCTCGTGCTGGGAATTCTCTGCGCCGGAGGACTTTACTCCGCGCTTTCGGCAGAGATAGCCGGCGGCGCCGGGGAGCAGCTCGTCGTGGGCGGAACGGATATCGCGCCTGTCATAGGCGCTTCCGGAAGGATAGGCGCAATGGTGCTCTCCTGCCTGCTTGTGGCAGCGAGCATGATAATTGTAATGATACAGTGGATCGTTTATGCGGTCATAAGGTTCATCGTCTCGGCGGTGAAGAATAATAAGAATTAACAGGAGGAATGAAAAAATGAGCAAGGTATTGGTAATCGGCTGCGGCGGCGTTGCACAGGTAGCTATCCAGAAGTGCTGCCAGCACAGCGATATTTTCGGGGAGCTGTGTATCGCGAGCCGCACAAAGTCAAAGTGCGACGCTCTCAAGGCGAAGCTCGACGGAAAAACGGCGACAAGGATCACGACGGAGCAGGTGGACGCCGACAGCGTTCCCCAGCTCGTCGCGCTTATCAACAAGGTGAAGCCCGACCTCGTTATGAACATCGCCCTGCCGTACCAGGATCTCACGATCATGGACGCCTGCCTCGAGTGCGGCGTAAATTATATGGATACGGCGAACTACGAGCCGGAGGATATCACCGAGCCTAAGTGGAAGGAAAAATACGAGAAGAGATGCAGGGAAAAGGGCTTCTCCGCGTATTTTGACTATTCGTATCAGATGGAGTACAAGGAGAGATTCGAGAAGGCAGGTCTTACGGCGCTGCTCGGCTCCGGCTTCGATCCCGGCGTAACTCAGGCGTACTGCGCTTACGCTCAGAAGCACCTCTTCGATACGATCGACACGATCGACATTCTCGACTGCAACGGCGGCGACCACGGCTACCCGTTCGCGACGAACTTCAACCCCGAGATCAACCTCCGCGAGGTCTCCGCTCCCGGCTCCTACTGGGAGAACGGTCACTGGGTGGAGATCCCGGCGATGAGCATAAAGCGCGAGTACGATTTCGACGGCGTAGGCATGAAGGATATGTATCTTCTCCACCACGAGGAGATCGAGTCGCTCGCCGAGAATATCCCCGGCGTGAAGCGCATTCGCTTCTTTATGACGTTCGGACAGAGCTACCTCACGCATATGAAGTGCCTTGAAAACGTCGGTATGCTCTCCACGGAGCCGATCGAGTTCGAGGGAAATCAGATCGTTCCGATCCAGTTTTTGAAGGCGCTCCTGCCCGATCCCGCAACGCTCGGTCCGCGCACCGTCGGCAAGACGAACATCGGCTGCATCTTCACCGGCAGGAAGGACGGCAAGGATAAGACGGCGTATATCTACAATATCTGCGATCATCAGGAGTGCTACCGCGAGGTCGGCTCGCAGGCTATCTCCTACACAACGGGCGTTCCGGCGATGATCGGCGCGATGATGCTCGTCACCGGCAAATGGAATATGCCGGGCGTTCACACCGTCGAGGAGTTCGATCCCGATCCGTATATGGAGCAGCTCAACAAGTGCGGTCTGCCGTGGCAGATAGACGACGCGCCCGCCCTCGTTGACTGATGGGTGAGGATATGGACAGCATCTTTTACAGTACGCCGCGTTTCGTTATTCAGGAGGAAATGCTGATAAAAAACCTGGAGATCCTCAAGAAAGTGATGGACGACACGGGCTGCAAAATACTCCTCGCGCAAAAGGCGTATTCGATTTATCAGACGTATCCGCTGATATCGAAGTACCTTTCGGGTACGACGGCGAGCGGCATTTACGAGGCTCGTCTCGGCAAGGAGAGGTTTGGCGGCGAGACGCATATTTTTTCTCCGGCGTATATAGACGCGCAGTTCCGGCAGGTGCTTGAATACGCCGATCATGTGGTGTTTAACTCTGTCGGTCAGGCGGAAAGATTTGCGCATGAGGCAAAGCAGCACGGAAAATCGACGGGGCTGCGCGTGAATCCGGAATGCTCGACACAGAAGGGACACGCGATCTACGATCCCTGCGCCCCCGGCTCGCGCCTCGGCTGCACGATAGACCAACTGGAAGACGCGGTAAAAAACAACGCCAAATTCAGCCGCGATGTGATGCCGCTGATAGACGGCCTGCATTTTCACACGCTCTGCGAGCAGAATTCCGACGACCTCGAAACGACGGCAAAGGCGTTCGAGGAGAAATTCGGGAAATACCTGCGCGATATGAAGTGGGTGAATTTCGGCGGCGGCCACCACATCACGCGCGGCGACTACGACATCGAACGCCTTGAGCGCATCATAACTCATTTCAGAGACGAGTACGACGTGCAGGTGTACCTGGAGCCGGGCGAGGCGGTCGTCCTTAATGCCGGCATATTTGAAACGGCAGTCATAGATATCGTTCACAACGGCGGCGTGGATATCGCGATACTGAATTCCTCGGCGGCGTGTCATACGCCCGACGTTATCGAGATGCCCTACACGCCTCCCGTCAGCGGCGCAGGAAAGCCCGGAGAGAAGAAGTACACATACCGCCTGGCAGGCTGCTCGTGCCTCGCCGGAGACGTCTTCGGCGACTACTCCTTTGATGAGCCTCTGAAAAGAGAGGACAAAGTCGTTTTCGAGGACATGGCGCTCTACACAATGGTAAAAACGAACACCTTCAACGGGATACCGCTTCCGCCGATATACTATCAAAAAGGCGGCGTGGCTGAGGCGATAAAGGTCTTCGGCTACGACGATTTTGAGAGCAGACTTTGAAGCACGAAAACAATGCCCCTTCCGCACCGCACGGGAGGGGCAAAAAAGATATCTAATCATTCGATATGATCATACATTTATGTGCATAACGACGATTTGGGAAAAATCGCGAAATGCCCGTTGACACCGCCCGAAAAATGTGATAATATAGTTAAGCACTCTTCGGGAGGCACTGATAAAAACAGACGAAAAACCTGAGGTTTCAAGCCGTTTTTGAGCATATCGGAGAGAGCGTGTATCACAGCGCCGGGAGCTGCTGAATGAGAAAAAGAAACAAAAAAATTTCAAATTTTTCTCAAAAGCATCTTGACAAAGCAGTGCGCAGGTGGTATAATAATAAAGTCGCTTGACAGAGAACTTTCAATAGAAAGCGAACGAAAAGCGACGCCCAAGGACTTTGAAAATTAAACAACACAAACAAAAAGAACCCGTAATTACTTTGAGGAAAACTCAAAGAATTCAGTGAAGACAACACAACAAATGTCAAAGAACGCTATGCGTTAAAAAGAGCTTCAAAACTCTGAAAATGATTTTAAGGCTTCGGCTTTGAGATACAAATTTTTAGAGAGTTTGATCCTGGCTCAGGACGAACGCTGGCGGCGTGCCTAACACATGCAAGTCGAACGGAGATATTTTGAATGAAGATTTCG
>CADAYJ010000102.1 GCA_902792115.1 uncultured Ruminococcus sp.
CAAAATCCTTGAAATACGTCAGTATTACTGCGGATTTTTCAACCAATTTGCCTAAAAAATCCCTGCGCGATATGGGCACTCGATTTAATCAGTGCTTCCCTAAAGAGCCACTGATTAAATCTCACCCTATGGGCTGATATCCGATCGGTGTCTCACTAACGAAAATCGACGGGAGTGTGATCGTATGGGTAAGAAATTTGTTGTGGCTGTAAGCCGGCAGTACGGCAGCGGCGGACATGAGATCGGGCGAAAGCTGGCAAAGAAGCTCGGCGTTAAGTTTTACGATAAGGAGCTTCTCTCGAAGATCGCTCAGGACAGCGGAATGTCGAAGAACCTGATCGAATACTACGACGAGATGCCGTCGAAGAGCCTGCTCTTTTCACTCGCAATGGACGCATATCCGATGTCGTTTACAGAGGTTCCGATCAATCAGAAGGTCTTTCAGGCGCAGGTCGAGACGATCAAAAAGATCGCTGATGAGGGGCCGTGCGTCATAATCGGGCGCTGCGCCGACAGTATCCTCAGCGATACGCCGAATATGATCTCCGTTTTTATCCACGCCGATATGGAGGCGAAGATCTTGCGCGTCAAGGAGCGCGACGGCCTCTCGGAGGACAAGGCGCGCGACAGGATCATCAAGACCGACAAGAAGCGCGCGTCGTTCTATAATTTTTACTCGCTCGAAAAGCGGTGGGGCGACGTCGCCTCGCATGACCTCACACTCAACAGCAGCAGGCTCGGCATCGACAAGTCGGTCGATATGCTGTATGAGTATATCAGGCTCAGAGGTCCGATCGACTGATAACCTTTTATGAGCGCAACAGCCCGGCTTTCCCGGTCGGGCTGCTTTTTTGTACGGAGGCTTCATTATGAAAAATGTTGAGATCTTTACCGACGGCGCCTGCAAGTTCAACCCCGGTCCCGGCGGCTGGGGCGCTGTGCTGCGCTACGGTACGGCTGAAAAGGAGATAAGCGGCGGCGCGGCGCACGCGACGAATAATCAGATGGAGCTGCGCGCCGTGATCGAAGCGCTGAAAATGCTCAAGGAGAGCTGCAGCGTCACGCTTACGACGGATTCTCAGTACGTCTGCAATGCGATAAACAAGGGCTGGATAAAAAACTGGATTGCGAAAAACTGGAGAAAAAACGGAAAGCCTATCCCCAACACGGAGCTTTGGCTCGAGCTTCTGGAGCAGCTTGACCGCCACAGCGTCCGCTTCGTCTGGGTGAAGGGGCATAACGGCCACGCGGAAAACGAGCGCTGCGACAGACTCGCCTCCGCGCAGGCGGAAAAATACAGCAAGCTGTGAGAAGGATATCGCTCCTCGCGCCTCTGTTCGCCGCTGTACTGATCGCCCTCCCGTTTTTGCCTGCATACGCTTTCGACGCGCTTTCGATTGGCGATCGCGGCGCGATAGTCGGTGCGTTCGCTGATGATGACAATTATTTCTACATATTAAGCAACTACAAAGATAATTACAGAATAACAGTAATTGATCCCGCCCGCAGCGCCGCTACGCTCGATCCGGACGTTCCCGTTTCCGAGACTCCGTTTGCGTACAGCCGCGGGTGTTTTTATTTTTTCAGATCGTGTGCCGAGCTTGAGGGCGGCAGCGTCTTCCGCTATTCGACGGTGAGGTGCGCCGACTGCAAGACGACCGTCGTCACGACGAAGGTCATAAACGGTGCCGATCAGCTTCTTTCGGGCGAATTCGCCTGCGACGGCGAGCGATACTACATTCCGACGGCGTCCTCGCTGTGCGTGTACAGTGAAAAATGCCTGCTCGAAAGCGAAACCCTGCTCTACTGCCGCGGCGCGATGTCCTGTTCGACCGACGGCTCCGTCGTATACTGCCCGTGTACCGAAGGGCTTGCCGTGATCTCCGGCTCCGTATCGTACCGTCCGATCGAAACGAGCCGCGTCTACCCGTTCGGCGAGTGGTTTTCCGACGACGCCTCCGTGATCTACGACAAAACGGGCGGCTCCGCCGTCTGCACCTGCTTCGAGCCGTCGAACGGCACGGCGCGCCTCGGCGAATACTTCGTCGGCGTTATCGGCGGCAGGCTCACCGCCGTGCGTGAAGACGAGCGGAGGGATCTCGGAAGAATTCCCGACGGGGCGTACATCTGCGGCTGCGGCGACGTATGCGCCGTATTCACGCAAAGCGGCAGCGCCGTGAACGTCCGCTTCGTCACGCAGGACGATTTTCCGCCGGAGGAAGCGCCCTCAAGCGACACGGAGAGCGCTGTGCGCGCCGAGGCTCCGCACTTTTCCGACGGGACGTACATTTTCGTGTCCGAGGGGCAGACCGTCGCCGCGTTTCGCAGGGAAAACGGTCTGCCTGCCGCCGAATTCCGCAAGCCGAACGGAGAGCGCGCAGACGGCGGCGTTCTCGGAACGGGCATGACGGCGATCCTGCCGGACGGCGAATACACCGTCGTCGTTCCCGGCGACCTGACCGGCGAGGGCAGCGTCAACAGCCGCGACGCAAAGGCGGCGGAGGAACACCTGCTCTCTATAGCGCCTCTGGAGGGAGCGCGCCTCGCCGCCGCAGACATCAACCGCGACGGCAAAACGGATCTCGCCGACGCAGCGGAGATGTACAGAAAGAATTGACAGTGTTGTGCTGCCGGCAGGCGAGACAGACCGGAAAGCCCCCTGCATATACCTGAAAAACTTCGATTAAGTCTCTTTAGAAAACCGCAGCCTCGTTCTTCTACTGGAAACTCACTACATCTTCTCATGCTATCTTTATAAAAAAATGTCCTCCGAAGGGGGTACGGGGGGCGACCGGAAAGCCCCCCGAAATCCGAACTGCGAATTAGTATCTTTAGAAAACCGCAGCTCCGTTCCTCAACGGGAAACTTACTACATCTTCTCATTCTATCTTTATAAGAAGATGTGTCCGAAGGGGTTGTAGGGGGGTGCGGGTGTCCAGTGGACACCTCGGCGAAGCCGAAGCACCGACCGAGCCGGCAGGCGAGACTCGACCGGAAAACCCCTGCATATAACCGAAAAACCGCGACTCAGTTCCTTTAGAAAAAAGCAGCTCCGTTCCTCTACGGCAAACCTCCAATAATCTCTTACTTCCCCCTCCGCCGCTCTATCGCCGCGGCAGGCGAGTGACTTTTCCTGCACGGCAAAAGTCACCAAAAGCGTGCCAAAGAGGGGGGCGAAGCAAGTGAAC
>CADAYJ010000103.1 GCA_902792115.1 uncultured Ruminococcus sp.
AGTGACTTTTCCTGCACGGCAAAAGTCACCAAAAGCGTGCCAAAGAGGGGGGCGAAGCAAGTGAACCTGTGGTGACTGGTGCTTCGTCCCCCTCTTTGGGATCTCCCCCCGTGAGATTCTGTCCGGGCTTTATTGATGAGAGTTATTTTGAGTGTGTAATATCCCGGCAGCCGAGACCGATCGGAAAGCCCCCCTTCCCCCAAAAACAAAAGAGCCCGGTTTAATACCGGGCTCTGGTCGTTTTGAGAATTACTCCTCAGCAGGAGCGCCTACGGGACAGACATTTGCACAGTTGCCGCAGGAGATGCAGGCATCTGCGTCGATCTCGTACTTGCCGTCGCCTTCCTTGATAGCCTCAACAGGACATTCAGCAGCGCAGGCACCGCAGGAAATGCACTCGTCGGAAATCTTATAAGCCATTGTAAAAACCTCCTTGATCTTATTTTGGTTTGTATATATTGTAGCACATTTCGCGCTTAAAATCAAGTGGTATTTTGAGATTTTTCATAAAAGCGCGGCGCCGTCATTCGAGGTTTTTAAGCTCCTCCAGCTCCTTGCGGTTGACCTTGATCTGCGCGTCCTTCAGTACCTTGACGTCGTCCGCCTTGAACGTGGTCGGGGCGGCGTCGGGCGCCTTTTTCAGCCTCACCTTCAGCACCTTGCTGATGAGGTTGGACTCGACGACGGTTCCCTCGCCGGAGGGCGTCATGACGGTCGCGCCCTCCTTCGGCACCGTTTTCAGAAGGTCGGTGTACGCCGCCTGCTCGTATTTCAGGCAGCACATGAGCCTGCCGCACGTGCCCGATATCTTGACGGGGTTGAGAGAAAGCCCCTGCTCCTTCGCCATCTTGATCGAAACGGGGTGGAACTCGCCCATGTACAAATTGCAGCAGAACGGCCTGCCGCAGATGCCGATGCCGCCGAGCATCTTCGCCTCGTCGCGCACGCCGATCTGGCGAAGCTCGATCCTCGTGTGGAATACCGCCGCAAGCTCCTTTACGAGGCCGCGGAAGTCAACCCTGCCGTCCGCCGTGAAGTAGAAGAGGATCTTCTTGTTGTCAAACGTGTATTCGACGTTGACGAGCTTCATGTCGAGCTTCTGCTCCTCGATCTTCTTGACGCAGATCTTGAACGCGCGCTCCTCCTTGCGCTTGTTGTCCTCGCAGCGCTTGAGGTCGGCGGCGTTTGCGCGCCTGATGATCTTTTTGAGGGGGTGCGTGATCGTCTTGTCCGGGATCTCCTTGTTCTCGATCGCGACGCTGCCGCACTCTACGCCGCGCGCCGTCTCGACGATCACCTTGTCGTCAAGTGCGAATTTGTTTTCCGATGGATCAAAATAATAAACCTTTCCGACATCTTTAAATCTAACGCCGATAATTTCAGCCATATGTTTCCTCCGTCTTCCGCGTTGCGCGGTGTGTATTATACTGATTTTTGTTAAGGAGACACTGATTAAATCGAGTGCCCATATCGCGCAGGAATTTTTGAGGCAAATTGATTGAAAAATCCGCAGCCGGTATTAGTGGCGGCTCTCGCGGATATTCGCGCACAGCCAGGTCACAAGTATATTCATGTTGCAGTTGTGGGAGAGCATCTCCTGCGCCTGCGAGACAACGTCAAACAGCTTCACGATCGAGCTGCGCCTGAGCATTCTCGTCATGCCCGTTATGTACTCCTCATAGCCGCCCTCGCCGAGGTACTTCTCCTCCAGAGCCAGCGTGAAGAACTCCCCGAGGATCTCCAGCACCTGCTTCGCAAGCTCGCGGCTTTTCAGCATCCGGCTCGTCGCCGCAAGCAGAGGCAGCTCGATGTTCTGCGGCACGGCGCGCGCTATCTCGACCGCGATCTCAAACGCTTCGTCGGACGGCTTTTCGCCTTGATCGTCAAGCAGCTTGAAGAGAGCCGAGCGCGACAGCACCGTTTTGAGCAGCAGCGTCGATTTCTCCGTCACGATCACAAAAAGCACGTTCTGCGGCGGTTCCTCCAGTATCTTCAAAAGCGCGTTCTGAGCCTCCGGCGTCATTTTGTCAAAAATGAAATATACCTTCCCGGCTCCCTCGTTCGGCTTGATGAAGCAGTCCGAGATCATCGCGCGGATCTCGCCGACGCCTGTCGCCTGCTTTCCGCCCGTCGTCTCAACGGTGCAGACGTCCGGGTGGACGCCCTCGCGCACCTTGCGGCACACGCGGCACACTCCGCACGGGCGAACGCCCTCGCTCTCGCACAGAAATGCTGCCGCAAGCTCATTCGCGACGCTCCTGCCCAGCTTTTCGTCGCGGCTTTCAAGCACGACGGCGTGCGGAAGCCTGCGGCTCCCGGAAAGCGCTTCAAGCTGACGGCAGACCTCGCTGCCGCCGAGCAGCTTTGCAAAGCTCACGGTCTCACCTCCATGATCGTAATCCCAGTATATTATAACACAGATCGGGGAATACTGCAATCGGTTAAAGCGAAAAGTTTCCGGCAGCGCGAAAGAATCGGGGGAACGGCTCACCGCTCCCCCGTGAATTGTCTGTTATAGCTCCGGCTCCGCGCCGACGATCACCCAGCTTGCGGAGTTTCCCGTCTTCTTCTCGCCGACAAGGAATATCTTGAAATCAGGATTCATCAGGATATTCGTGTAAAGATTGTAGTAGGCTCCTTCCGTGCCCTCCGTCGTTGCGCTGTACCTGATCGTGTCGAAGAAGGTGTCGCCGTCCTTCGGCTGAGCGAATGACGCACTGCATCGCGGAAGCCCCGACGACTTCATTCCGTAATCGGCAAAGATCGTGGCGTACATCTTGTTTGCCGATCCGGCGTAGTCTGCCGGGCGCAGGTTGGAGTACGTTTCCTTGTCCTCGTTGAGCGGATCGAGCTGCTCGCGGCGCCACTGGATACAAAGCTCCTGCCCTGCGGCGAGCATCGCGTCCGTGTACTGGATCTCGGAAAGCCCCTTGCTCCTTCTCTCGGCGTTCAGTGCTTCGTAAAAGGCGACTCTTTCCTCTCTGTTGGGGCAGAAGCCGCTGTCCTCAACGCCGTCGTGGTCGTCAAGAAGCGCTTTTTCGCGCGTCGCAACACGCTGGATAATGTAAGCGTCCGCAAGCGTAACGTCGTTGTTTTTGTCCATATCCGCAGCGGATCTTGCGTCGCTGTCCGCCGCGTACAGGCCGAGCTGAATCCGCTGAGCGAGCGTCGCGTCACGCAAGGTCACCATGCCGTCCTTGTTCACGTCTCCCTTGAGCAGATGCAGAGCGCCTGCCGGTAATGCCGAAGCGGCAGCCACGGTGAATGCCACTGAGGCGGCCGTCAGAATGCTTATGAGCTTTTTCATAGCGATCCCCACTTTCATTTCGGCGCACGATCGCCGATACTACATTTATTGTAACCCGATTCTACGAAAAAGTCAACAGAATATCTTGATTTTATTTTCGGCATCGCGGATTTTTGTTTAAATCTGCTTACGTCAGGCCGAAGCTGATAGAGATCGCCTCGTCAACCTTGCCCATAGAGCCGGTATCAAGGCAGCCCATGCGCTCCTTGAGGCGCCTTTTGTCAATGGTGCGTATCTGCTCAAGCAGAACGACGCTGTCGCGCGAAAGCCCGTTTGAAACGGCGTCCACCTTGATGTGCGTCGGGAGAGCCGCCTTGTCCTGCCGGCTCGTGATCGCCGCCGCGATAACGGTCGGGCTGTATTTATTTCCAACGTCGTTCTGAACGATCAGCACCGGGCGCACGCCGCCCTGCTCAGATCCGACAACGGGGCTGAGATCAGCGTAATAGATTTCTCCTCGTCTAACATTCACATCTTTCATCTCCGAATCATTGGTTTACCATTATTGTAGCCTGCCTTTGAGGCGTTTATACAACAAGCGGAAAGTTTTCCGCCTGATATTATTATATTTTTGTGCGGCAGGAGATGTGATGAGTGCACTTTGTATGTATTTCGTGCCGAAGGGGGCATGGGGGTGCGGTCTGCCGGCGGCAGACGCTGCCGCAAGGCAACAGCACAAAACCGACGGCAGGCGAGACCGACCGGAAAGCCCCCCGAAATCCGAACCGCGATTGATTAACTTTAGAAAAATGATGTTTCGTTTCTCTACGGATAACTCACTATATTTTCTCATTCTATCTTAATAAAAAAATGTCCTCCGAAGGGGGAATGGGGGTGCGGTCTGCCAGTGGCAGACGTCGCCGCAAGGCAACAGCACCGACCGAGGCGGCAGCCGAGACTCGACCGGAAAGCTCTCCGATAGAAATATGATGTGAAGTTTCAAATATAATAAACTATCTTTTATTTTTTTCTGTGCCGAAGGGGGAACGGGGGTGCGGTCTGCCAGTGGCAGACGTTGCCGCAAGGCAACAGCACCGACCGAGCCGGCAGGCGAGACCGACCGGAAAGCCCCCCGATACTAGCAATCTGGATTTATATCCTTTAGAAAACTGCAGCCTCGTTCCTCTACGGAAACTTCCCTCAACCTCTCACTCCCCCTCCGCCGCTCTATCGCCGCGGCAGGCGAGTGACTTTTCCTGCACGGCAAAAGTCACCAAAAGCGTGCCAAAGAGGGGGGCGAAGCAAGTGAA
>CADAYJ010000104.1 GCA_902792115.1 uncultured Ruminococcus sp.
AGCGGTTTGGAAAGACGTCGAATCCGCCATCGAAAATGTCACCGGCCATCCGTCACAGCAGGCACTCCTGCAATGGTCAATCTTACAAGTGAAGGACGTATAATAATCCGGCACAATATAATCAAACGGCTTGTCGAAGCTGTAAAGCGTTTTATCGACAGCCGTTCTCGCGATCAGTTCGCTCATCAGTTATGAATGGTCTCTTCTTCGATGATATCAAATTTATGCTGCTTGAATTCCTCTATTGCAAGGAGAACGGGCTTCTCGTCGCAGACCTCTCCGCGCTCGTTATAGTCGTCCGTGATCTCGCGTGCGCGCTTAGCAACTGCGATAACGAGCGAATAGCGGCTCTGTCTGCCCTCAAGCATATCGTCGATAGATGGTTTGTACATTGTTAATTCCTCCTGATTGAAAATAGCCTTACTCTTCTTCGCCCCTGTTCGACACGATGATGTCAAGGATCGTGTCAACGGCGTGTTCCACCTTGTCATTTACGACGTAGTAGTCAAACATATTGATGCAGCCAAGCTCCGTTGCAGCAGTTTCAAGGCGCTGCATGATGGAATCATCAGACTCCGTGCCTCTGCCGCGCAGGCGTTTTTCAAGCTCTGCAAAGCTCGGCGGAAGAAGGAAGATACCCTTTGAGCCGGGCATTTTTTCGAGAACCTGCATTGCACCCTGGACCTCGATCTCAAGGATAACGTCGAAGCCCTGCTCGAGCTTATCCATGACGGGCTGAACGGGCGTGCCGTAGAAATTATCTACGTAGCAGGCGTGCTCAAGGAAGCCGTCGTTCTCGACAAGCTCCTCGAATTGGTCGAACGAGACGAAGTAATAATTCACCCCGTCGATCTCGCCCTCACGCGGCTGGCGCGTTGTGGCGGAAATGCTGACGGACAGCTTGTCGTCACGCTTTAAAAGCTCCTTAACGACTGTTCCCTTTCCTACACCGGAGGGACCGGCGATAACATATGCTTTACCTTTCATTGCTCTTCCTCCTCCGAAAGACGTGAATGGATCGCTTCGGCTCCGATCGCGCAGATGATGATCTGACCGCAGTCCGTAAAAATGACCGAGCGGCTTTTTCTGCCGTAGCAGGCGTCTATCAGCCGTCCTTTATCGCGGGCGTCCTGCACCATACGCTTGATCGGCGCGGAATCGGGGCTGACGACGGCGACGATCCGATCCGCCGACGCAAGATTGCCGAAACCGATATTAATTAGCTTCATACGTCTTCCTCATTCTATATTCTGGATCTGTTCACGGATCTTTTCAAGCTCCGCCTTTATGTCTACGACCTTGTGAGCGAGCGTGGCGTCGGTGATCTTAGAGGCGATCGTGTTTGCTTCACGATTCATCTCCTGAACTATAAAGTCGAGCTTTCTGCCGACGGCGCCGCCCTTTTCAAGGACGTCGTTCATCTGTGTAAAGTGGCTGCGGAGACGGACAGTCTCTTCGTCCACTGCGATTTTATCGGCGAATATGGCAGCTTCCGTCGCGATACGCTGCTCGTCCACCGTAGCCGTTTCAAGAAGTTCCTTCATGCGCTCCGTAAGGCGAGCCTTATATTCAACGACTATCTGCGGAGAACGCTGCTCGATCTCGCCCACGATCGAAAGGATCGTGCCGGCGCGGCCGATAACGTCCGCCTTCATGCGCTCACCCTCCGCCTCGCGCATAGCGATGAAGTCATCCAGCGCCGATCTTACGGCAGGCATGACCTCGGAGAGTATCACCTCTTCGTCAACGGACTTCTTGCGTACCGTAATAACGTCCGGGTAACGCGAGAGTGTTGACGCTGTGATATCGTTAGCGACGCCGGGGCACTCTGCGGAGATCTGCGTCAGCGCCTGTGCGTACGCCAATGCGAGCGGCAGATTGACGCTGACCTCGGATTCGGCATTGTCCGAGCTGCCGACCGATACGTAAACATCTACCTTTCCCCTGCTCAGCCTGGAGGAAATGTATTTTCTGATCGGATCCTCAAGGAAACCGAAATCGCGCGTTACACGCATACCGACTTCAAGGTAACGGTGGTTTACCGACTTGATCTCGACGACGACATTTCTGCTGTCACCCGTTTCCGATTCGGCCGTCGTCTCACAGCGACCATAGCCGGTCATACTTCTGACCATTTTTATTACTCCCTTTCTCATTTTGGAAGTCACTGATAAAACCGAGCGTTCATATCGCGAAGTTGACACGGCCGCAGAAATGCAGGCGTATTTCAAGGCGGCTGAGTGCGATATGACGAAAATATGCAGGCAGGCTCAAATCAGTGGCTCCTTCTTTTTGATATATACGACGAAGGGCGTGCAGCCCAACGCAAAAGCCGCATTTACTCATTGTAACTCTATCATATTATTATATCAGAGCAGCTTAAAAATTGCAAGGGATTGGGAATGTGTAACAGTTTTGTAATACTCGCATCAAGAAGCACCGGGGAGACACTCCTTAATTCCGACCGAATGGCGCTCTCCGTTCGGATCAAGGCTGCCGTTTCGCGCAAAGGAATGCCCCGACGCAGGAGCATCGGGGTATAAATCGCAAAATCGCTAATCTGTTTTTATTGCTGCCGCTATTTCGCCGACGGGAATCCCCACGCTGAAGCGGAGGATATCCAATGCGTCCGCCGAGGTTACAGCGCCGTCTTTATCGACGTCGATCACAGCCTCGGGTACATTAATATCCGCATCAAGACCGATACTGATCCTCAGCACGATAAGCGCGTCAGCAGATGTAACGGATCCGTCGAGGTCGGCGTCGCCGACGATCGGGCGAACGGGAGTATCGGGCGTTTCATCGCTGTCCGTCTCAAAATCGTTGTCGGACGTGACATAATCTGTATCAACCACAACATCGTGAACCGGAGTTTCTCCCGTGCCTGCGTCTTCTGTATCGCTTCCGGGAGTGTCGGTTTGTGCAGCAGGTGCATGATCGCTGTCCGTTCCGGTATCCGTGTGATTGTTGGTATCGGTATCGGGCGCGGTTATTTCGCTGTCGGTGGTGTCCGGAGGGGTGCTGTCCGTTCCGGTATCTTTGTCATTGCTTGTATCGGTATTGGGTCTGTGTCATTGCTTGTATCGGTATCGGGCGCGGTTATTTCGCTGTCGGTGGTGTCCGGAGGGGTGCTGTCCGTTCCGGTATCTGTGTCATTGCTTGTATCGGTATCGGGCGTGGTTATTTCGCTGTCGATGGTGTCCGGAGGGGTGCTGTCCGTTCCGGTATCTGTGTCCGTCGCCGGAAGCGGCTCGCCGTACTCCCTGAATGGTATTCCGTTTTCGGAGGCAAAACTCTCGGCGTACGATCCTTTCTCTCCGACGATCACGGCACTGCTGCCGACGAAGGCATTAGGGGCGATCCTCGTGACGCTTGCAGGAATCTCGACCTTACGAAGATTTGTACAGCCGTAAAATGTGGCTGCTTTTATTGCAGTGACAGAGTCCGGTATTGAAACAGCTTCCAGATTCGTGCAGCCGCTGAACGCATACGCTCCGATCGCTGTGACAGTTTCGGGGATCACGACGGACTTTACCGTACTGTTGTTTAAAAAGACCTTGTCCGAGACAGCCGCTACCCGGCATTTGTTGAATTCAGACGGGATGGTGATCTCAGCGCTGCTGCCGTGATACTCGGCGACGGCGGCAGTACCGTCAGCATATACAGTAAAATAGAAACCGTCGTCACCGGCTATCAGCGCCGCATCGGCGGTGAACGGGAAGGAGCAGATCGTAAAAATCAGCGTTACGATCGCTGTGAGCGTTTTTTTCATTTGTTATCTCTTTTCTGACTCGATTGTAATTCGCACTGTTTGCCCATAACACCCAAAGGAGCGCCGAAATCAATCGACGCTCCGCAGCTTCATTTCGGGCGGCTCTTTACCAGTGGATACTGCTTGCCGCAAGAGCTGTCTGCAACACAGATCAGCCGTGAACGTACGAGATGTAATTGTCGCTAACGTACCATTTGAGAGTCTCGCCGTCCTGGTACCGGATGTAGTAGGACATGGCGGTGAACTGGCCCTCAGTGTCTTCCCGGAGCTCGCTCATGGCCACGGTCAGCCATTATTCACCAGCCCCTTCGTCCTCCTGACTGCCCTGCGGATTGTTCTGGCCGTTCTGGTTGCCCTGGGCTTCCAGCTCCT
>CADAYJ010000105.1 GCA_902792115.1 uncultured Ruminococcus sp.
CGTTCGATTTATAACCGAATGCAAACCGCAAGTTTTCAACAAGAATACGAAACGGCGAGAAGACGGGTATTGGAGTGTACATTACTCAATTTACAAGGTTGCCTGAATGCCGCTGCCGAAACCATATGCCAAATTATGCTTGACGGTGATGCAAGTCCTCAAACGCGCCTGAACGCTTGTAATATGATATTTTGTCAATATCTCAAATTCTCCGAACATCTTGAAAACTGCTCACAAAAGGCGCGTGAAAATCCATTTGATATTTTTGACCCCCTTTAAATTTTTGTTACCATAAAAAAAGACGATCTCCCAATTCATTTGAGAAATCGTCTTTTTCTTGTTAGCATTCCAGAAACAAAGTGACCGCAAACCCAGATTTGAAGTACTTTGTGTTCGTTTTATGCTCTTTTGGTGGACCATAGGGGGATCGAACCCCTGACCTCCAGATTGCGAACCTGGCGCTCTCCCAGCTGAGCTAATGGCCCGTGTGTACCTGCTCCGTCTGCTGTGCGTACAGCCTACATTTATATAATACAGAAAATACGCGCCGTTGTCAACCTTTTTTTAAAAGCGTTTTTGTGAGGCTGTCCGAGGAATGATCTCTATTAAAGCACTGCGGCAGAGTGCGCGTAAGAAGTGTTACCACTTTTTGAATTTCTCGCCGCTCTCTTTACAACGCCGTATCGTTTGGTGTATAATGTACACAGCAAAAGGAAGGGGACGGGAGAATGGGGCGGTACAAGAGCTTGATCTGTTCAGCTGTGCTTATTCTGACGGTCGCGGCGGCGCTTGCGGCTATACTGCTTCGGCGCAGCCCCGAGGAAGGCGCTCGCGTTGCGTACGTCTATTCGCACGGTGAGCTTGTGAAAACGATCGAGCTTGAAGGCGTCCGCGAGCCGTATGAGTTCACCGTTGGCAGCGAAAGCGGTGAGTACAATGTCGTCTCCGTGAGCAGAGACGGCGTATCTGTGGTGCGCGCCTCCTGCCCCGACAAGGTATGCGTCAACAGAGGCGTGATCAACTCGCCGGGGCTGCCTATCGTTTGCCTGCCTAACGAGCTGATCGTCAGTGTCGGCGGTGAGGCGCAGGAAGCAGACGCAGTGGCTCGTTAAAGGGAAGTGGATCTGATTTGAACGGACATTTCGGCGGCGGACGGATACGCAGGCTCGTTACGCTCTCCTTGCTTGCCTGCGTGTCGCTCGTGATATTCGCCGTTGAAGCGGCTGTTCCGCCGATCGTTCCGATACCGGGTGTGAAGCCGGGGCTTGCAAACGTCGTTACGCTCTTTCTTATTCTTGCGGCGGACAAGCGCGCCGCGGCTTCCGTACTGATCGTCAGGATAATTCTCTCCGCAGTTTTCGCGGGGCAGGCTGTTTCCCTGATGTACAGCTTCGCGGGAGGGCTTCTTGCTTTTGCCGCGATGTGCGCCGTAAGCGCGCTTCTGAACGGGAAGCCAGTGTGGTTTATCAGCGCGGTCGGCGGAGTTTTTCACAATATCGGTCAGCTTTGCGCCGCTTGTGTCATAATGTCGGGCGCAGTGCTCGTGTACCTTCCGCACCTGGTGATCTCAGGCGTCGTGACCGGCGTTGTGACCGGTCTGCTGACTCAGATCATCATAAATAAGCTGCAGCGCAGCGGTCTGCTCCAGAAATTTACTGCCGCTTTATCCGGCGAAGAAAGGGAAAGATAAAAATGAAAGCATTACGTATATTTACAGCACTTCTTGCGGCGGCACTTATCCTCTCAGCCTGCTCGCCGAAGGGCTCCGGCAGCTCGTCCACAGCGTCTGCCCAAAGCGGATCCGCCTCCTCGCTCGTCTCCTCGGACAGCAGCAAGGACGAAAGCAAGAGCGCGTCCTCGGAAAAGAAGCAGGAAAGCCCGTCAAAAAAGGAAAGCTCCTCCGCAAAGGCTTCGTCGGGTTCGTCGTCCGCAGCATCATCGTCAAAGAAGGAGGAAAGCTCTGCCGCTTCCTCTGAAAAGACGTCGTCGGAAGCCGAGAAGAAGCCGGAAAGCCAGGCTGTGCAGGCTCCGAAGAGCGAGGAAAGCACCGCGTCGTTTGAATTCGATCCCGAAACAGGTATCCCGAGCGAGTTCGGAGAGATAACGCTGCCCTTCGTACCGTTTGACGATACCTCGAGCGCAGCTGAGTCGTCTGCCGTTCAGTCTCCTGTGCAGTCACGGCAGGAGCAGCCGGCGTCATCATCCGTCTTTGACGATGATTTCGAGTATGACGAGAACGAAACGCCCCTTCTCAGACCGTGATGCTGAGAAAACAGCGAAAGGCAGGTCACAGTATGAAGTCAGGTAAAGGATATTTTCCGTTGATCGCGGCGGCACTGTGCGTTTGTGTGCTGCTTTCCTCGTGCTCGTCAAACGGCGCTCCCGAAAGTCCGAGCGAGCTTCCGGTGCAGTCCGATGTTTCAGAAAGCTCTGCCGCGCAGACGAAGGACACGGCTCCGAAGGAGGAAGTCCGGGCGGCTTCGTCCGAAGCAGAGAGCGCAGCAAGCTCCGAAAATGAAGCGGCGGGCGAGGCTTCGTCTCAGGCAAGCTCCTCCGAGGCTGCTTCGTCGGAGGAAAACAGCGAGCCGCCCGAGGATAATTCCGTCCAGCATCAGCGCGAGCTTACAGCGCTCGATACGTACGTCTCGTTTACGACGTACGGCGGCGGCGAGTCAGCTTTAGACAAGGCGGAGAGCGAGCTTAATCGGCTTGAGCAGATGCTTTCCGTTACGAACAAGGACGGGGAGATCGGTAAGCTCAACAGCGCCGACGGCAGGGAAACGCCTGTTTCAAAGGAGACTCAGGAGCTTCTCACGCGCTCGCTTGAGGTAAACAGGCAGACGGACGGCACTTTCGATATCACAATGTATCCCGTGCTGCTGAAATGGGGCTTTACGACGGGAGAATATCACATACCCGATAATACGGAAACAGACAGTCTGCTGAGCAGGGTAGGCTATAACGGTGTGACTGTTTCGGATCGTAGCGTTACGGTGCCGGAAGGCCTGCGTGTCAGACCGCGTCGGCGAAAGCCTGAAAAAATCCGGCGTTGAAAACGCGCTGTTTACGATCGGCGGCAGCGTGCGGACTATCGGAACGAAGCCGGACGGGAGCCTTTGGAAGGTCGGGATAGCCGATCCGAACGGCGGACAGGGATACGTCGGCGTGATCTCTGTGAGCGACACGACCGTTTCTACATCTGGTATCTACGAAAGGTACTTTGAGAAGGACGGAACGGTGTACGGTCATATCCTCGATCCGAAGACAGGCACACCGGCCGATCCGGCGAAGACGGGCATTCTCTCAACTACCGTGGTCAGCGCTGACGGCACTTTGTGCGACGCGCTCTCGACGGCTCTGTTCGTCATGGGCAGAGACAGGGCGACGGCTTACCTGGAAAAGCACAAGGATATCGACGCCGTTCTCATTACGACGGACGGCAGCTTCATCGTCACAGGCGGGCTTGCCGATTCCTTTAAAACGACAGGAAGCTATAAAGGCACTCCGATAACGTACATCTGATTCTCGCAAAAGCAAAGCCCCCGCAACGCTCCGGGGCGGCGAAAAAACATAAGACAAGAGAAAACGCAGTATCCTGTTACGGGATACTGCGTCAGTCTGTCGAAAAAGTCTACTCAAAAGGGTAGGCTTTTTCGTTTTAAAGTGGTATAATAAACAGGGTGATAAGTATGCTTGAAAAGAACAAAAAAG
>CADAYJ010000106.1 GCA_902792115.1 uncultured Ruminococcus sp.
GAGAGGTCTCCACCGGAGACCCGCACCCTGCGGATTTTTCAATCAATTTGCCTCAAAAATTCCTGCGCGATATGGGCACTCGATTTAATCAGTGTCTCCCTAAAAATGCAAAATTTCGGAGAGGGTAAGACCTTCGGGATTTTGCGTTTTTCTTTTTGCGCCGCAGCGCGCGGCATTTGATTTTGAATTACAAGATTGTAAACAGTTTGCGCTTGACTTTTCGACGTTTTCCGCATATAATAATGGTGCTATGTGATATGGATTTCGCAGGCAAATATTTTTACTGACCACCCGAAAGGGTTAAGGCCATACGGACAGCCGGGTCAACTGCCGAGCGGCGGTGATATCCGCCATTATTGATCGAGCGAAGACGCTCAATTTATAGGTTGGTTAATGGTAACCAAAGCGCATTGCGTATCAACTTGTAATAATCAATAAGAGTAGTAAAAGTGAGTATTTGCTATATAGACTCTGCGGAATTTCATGTCTCTTTTTTTGTGTGTTATTTCGGATCATTATGAGGCGGTGCATGGTGCATCGCCCTTTCTTATTTTTCGGAGGTGAGGCTCAATGGAGGACAAGCTCAGGCTCTATGGGTTCAACAATCTGACAAAGGCGCTCAGCTTTAATATCTATGACGTCTGCTACGCCAAAACGCAGCGCGAGCAGCAGGATTATATCGCGTATATCGACGAGCAGTACAATTCGGAAAGGCTGACGAATATCCTCACGACGCTTACCGATATGATCGGCGCGACCGTCCTCAATATCGCCAAGCAGGATTACGAGCCGCAGGGCGCGAGCGTTGCCGTGCTCATCAGCGAGGGCAGCATGAAGCCGAAGACGGGCAGCCGCGTGCAGCTTGCCCACCTCGACAAGAGCCACGTCACCGTTCACACGTACCCGGAGTATCACCCGGAGACGTGCCTTGCGACGTTCCGCGTCGATATCGACGTTGCGACGTGCGGCGAGATCACGCCGCTTTCGACGCTCGATTACCTCATCAGCTCGTTCGATTCCGATATCATCACGATGGACTACCGCGTCCGGGGCTTCACGCGCGACATAAACGGAAAGAAGCTGTTCCTCGACCACAAGGTAAAGTCGATACAGGACTACATCTCTCCGAGCATTCTTGCGCGCTACGACGCCGTAGACATCAACGTCTACGACAGCAATATCTTCCACACGAAGATGATGATAAAGGAGATCGAGCTGCAAAACTATCTCTTCAAGACGGACGCCTACGAGCTGCCGCCGAAGAGAAGGCTCGAAATAATGGACAACCTCCGCCGCGAGATGATCGAGATCTTCAGCGGAAAGAATATCTTTTGATAAAAGGAGTGGTGCGTTGTGCCTTTGACGCAG
This sequence comes from uncultured Ruminococcus sp., assembly GCA_902792115.1. Lineage (GTDB taxonomy): Bacteria > Bacillota > Clostridia > Oscillospirales > Acutalibacteraceae > RUG592. Next base: position 1,369 of record CADAYJ010000106.1, read on the forward strand.
GAGAACGCCCCGATATACGAGGCGCTCGTTGAGTTCGGGAAGAAAAGGGTAGTCCCATTTGACGTTCCCGGACATAAAAGAGGCAGGGGGAACCCTGAGCTAACGGAGTTCCTCGGCGAAAAATGCGTTGGAATAGATGTAAATTCAATGAAGCCGCTCGATTTCCTCTGTCACCCCGTTTCCGTAATAAAGGACGCGGAAACGCTCGCCGCAGAGGCTTTCGGTGCGGCTCATGCTTTTCTCATGGTCGGCGGAACGACGTCGAGCGTGCAGGCGATGGTGCTGTCGAGCGTAAAGCGCGGAGACAAGATAATCCTTCCGCGAAACGTCCACAAAAGCGTGATGGGCGCGCTCGTGCTGTGCGGCGCCGTGCCCGTATATATTGATCCGCAGTGCGATTCGCGTCTCGGCATACCGCTCGGAATGAAGGTGTCTGACGTTGAGCGCACGGTGCATGAGAACCCGGACGCGAAGGCGGTGTTCGTAAATAACCCGACGTACTACGGCATCTGCTCCGACCTTCGCTCGATTGTCGATATCGCCCACAGAAGCGGTATGCTCTGCCTCGTTGACGAGGCTCACGGCACGCATTTTTACTTCGGGGAGGATATGCCCGTTTCGGCGATGGCGGCAGGAGCGGACATGGCGGCGGCTTCGATGCACAAGTCGGGCGGCAGCCTTACGCAAAGCTCGTTCCTGCTCTGCGGAAAAGCCGTAAACGAGGGCTACGTCCGCCAGATAATCAACCTCACGCAGACGACGAGCGGCTCGTACCTTCTGCTTTCGAGCCTCGACATCTCGCGGCGCAACCTCGCGCTTCGCGGAAAAGAGGTCTACGCGAAGGTGCAGGAGATGGCGCAGTACACGCGCGACGAGATAAACCGCATCGGCGGCTACTACGCATTCGGAGAGGAGCTTAAAAACGGCGACAGCGTTTTTGATTTCGACAAAACGAAGCTCTCCGTAAACACTCTCGGAGTGGGGCTTGCAGGCATTGAGGTCTACAACCTCCTCAGAGACGAATACGATATACAGATAGAATTCGGCGACCTCGGCAACTTTCTCGCGTATATTTCCGTTGGCGACAGGCAGCGCGACATAGAGCGCCTTGTAAGCTCCCTTACGGAGATACGCCGCCGCTTCGGAAAGTGCGGCGCGGGAATGCTCCATCAGGAGTACATCGAGCCGACCGTCAAGGCAAGCCCGCAGGAGGCGTTTTACGCCGAAAAGGTGTCGCTGCCGATAGAGGCGACGCAGGGGCGCGTGTGCAGCGAGTTTGTTATGTGCTACCCACCCGGAATACCGATACTTGCCCCCGGCGAGCTTATCACACGCGATATCCTTGATTATATACGGTACGCGAAGGAAAAGGGCTGCTCGCTCACAGGCCCCGAGGACGAGGGGATAGAGCGGCTGAATGTGCTGGTGTGAAAAATGAAAAAAGCGTGCGAGTCATTCGGGCTTTAGGGAGGCACTGATTAAATCGAGTGCCCATATCGCGCAGTCAGATTTTCAGGCAGGTTGCACGAAATGACCGCAGTAATACTGACGTATTTCAAGGGAGCGGCAGCCGAGACTAAAGAAGCAAGCGAGATGGGTGCTCAGTTCGCAGAACGTGATTTATTCAGTGGCTCCTTAGGAGTCGTTTTATACATTGCGGCAGCATTTTGTTTTGTGTTCGGTAAACTTGTCTGCCCAAAGAACTGTCGGCAAAATTCACCGAGGGTATTCTCGCGGGAGGCGGTGTGCGGAGCTTTCAAGGTACTCATTATATGGAATATGTGTATTATGTTCAGTCGAGCGACGAATTACACGATGCCGTACTTTCTTTTGAGAGCCTGTATGAGTTTATGGAGCCGTATCTCCCAAAAAACAGCCGCAGCGTAATGCCGTGCTTTTAGTTGATAAGTCAAGAGCTTGATGAATGGGTGTGCCTGAATGACAGGACTGAAATTTCTACAAGGAAAGATACTATTGATTGGCAGGATATTGAAAATAAACTTTGTGAAGATTACAATAAGGCGAAAAACGATCAGAGGTAAGTAAAATGGAATTCTGGTTTTCCGAAAATCATACGCCGAACGTGCAGATATCCATTCGCGTGGATAAGCAGCTGTACAGCGGCAAGAGCGATTTTCAAAGAATAGATGTTTTTGAATCCCCCGAGTTCGGAAGATTCTTAACGCTCGACGGCTATATGATGCTCACCGAAAAGGACGAGTTCATTTACCACGAGATGATAACGCACGTTCCGATGGCAGTCCACCCGAACGTGAAGAAGGTGCTGATAATCGGCGCGGGCGACGGCGGCGTCGTGCGCGAGCTGGTGCAGTACCCCGAGATAGAGCAGATAGACATGGTCGAGATAGACGAGCTTGTCGTTGAGGTCTGCAAGAAATACCTGCCGAAAACGGCGTGCGCGTTTGACGATCCGCGCCTCAATATGTACTTTGAGGACGGCCTTCGCTTCGTGCGCTTCAAGGAGAACGAGTACGACCTCATCATTGTCGATTCGACAGATCCGTTCGGCCCCGGCGAGGGCTTGTTCACGCGCGAGTTCTACGGCAACTGCTGCAATGCTCTCAAGGAGGACGGGATACTTGTCAATCAGCATGAAAGCCCGTTTTACCCGGAGGACGCGGCGGCGTGCAGGCGCGCTCACAAGAATATCGTCGGCAGCTTTCCGATAGCGAAGGTGTACCAGGCGCATATCCCCACGTACCCCTCGGGGCACTGGCTCTTCGGCTTCGCCTCGAAGAAGTATCACCCCCTGCGCGACCTGGACGACACGCGCTGGAATATGCGCGGGCTGCACACAAAATATTACACGACGATGCTCCACAAGGGGGCGTTCTATATTCCTGCTTATGTAGAGGAGCTGCTTAAAAGTGTTGAAGAATAATGTTGAAACGTTCCTTGCGTGCGACAGGGAATATGATGAAGCAAGGATAGTGATGTTCGGCGCGCCGTTTGATTCCACAACGTCGTTCCGCCCCGGCACGCGCTTCGGTCCGAATGCCGTGAGGAGCGAGTCGTTCGGGATTGAGACGTACAGTCCGTATCAGAACAAGGACCTGGAGGATATCAGCGTCATGGACAGCGGCGACCTCGAGCTGAGGATCGGCGACACGGAGGCTGTCCTCGGGCAGATCGAGGAGCGCGCGTCGGCGATACTCTCGGACGGCAAGCTGCCGCTGATGGTCGGCGGCGAGCACCTCGTCACGCTCGGCGCTTTCAGAGCCGCGGCGAGAATGTACCCCGATATACACATCGTCCACTTCGACGCGCACGCCGATCTTCGCGACGATTACCTCGGAGTGAAGCTCTCCCACGCCTGCGTGCTTCGGCGCTGCTGGGATATTGTCGGGGACGACCGGATCCACCAGTTCGGCATACGCTCCGGCGAGCGCGCGGAATTTGAGTTTGCGAAGGCGCACACCGATATGCACCCGTTCTCGCTTTCAGATGTGACGGAGCTTTACAAGCAGATCGGAGGCACGAAGCCCGTGTATTTCACGCTCGACCTCGACGTGCTCGATCCGTCCGTTTTCCCCGGAACGGGAACTCCCGAGCCGGGCGGCGTGACGTTCGACGAGCTGCGCCGCGCGGCTGCCGCCGTATGCTCCTCTCTTAACGTCGTCGCCTGCGACGTGAACGAGCTTTCGCCTCACTACGACCACAGCGGCATCTCAACCGCGGCGGCGTGCAAGATCATCAGGGAGATACTGCTTGCGCTCTGACAGGGAGAAGCCGAATTTAATGCGGCATTGAGCCGAAAGGGTGAAGCGGAGTGGATATATTAGTCAAGTCTTTTTTGATAACGACCGGTTCATCAGCGGCGCTTGTATTCGTTTTGACGGCGTTGTTTTCGCTTGCTTCACGGATACGACAGCCGAAGACGAAGGGTGATGCTCGTTATCTGGATTCTTACGAGAACAGAGTCGAATATACGGACGATGATAAAAAACGGTTCATTCAATATCTTACGCCGCCGGGGGTAATCCCGGCAGTGGGTGCAGGTATGGTATTGGTATCGGCGCCGTTTGCGGCGCTGCTCGATGCACTTTACAGGCTGTTGCATTCATACAGCAAATACCCGATGGATAAAACACTCAGTCTTACCATTGGTACAGCCGTTTGTGCAGCTCTCGGCATGGGACTTATTCTCTATTATCTGTATATCAGATTTTACCGTATCCCTTCTTTAATGAATAAGGTCGGGCGCACCTCGTGGCTTGGCGTTCTGATCTCCGACTACAAAAACGGCAGGCATATTTCGTCAGACAGGCTTATTTTCGGTCACAGGTATATAATACCGAAGGGCAAGGGGCTTGCTGTGAAGTATTCGGAGATAGCCGCTTTAAAAATGGAGACGTCAAGCATAAAGGGCTGGGATGTGACGTGCAATCTGTTTATCGAGAAGAAGCCGGAAGACCTTGCGGAGCGGGGCAGCCGGAAGACCTTGCGGAGCGGGGCGGCAGAGTGTATATTATAAACGAAGACACAACGTCGGCGAAGGACATAAACGAGCTTGTTGATGCGGTCAGAATGTATGCGCCCGACGCCGAGATAGATGTATAAAGAAAGGACTGCCCGGAGCATATGGAAAACAACACACAGAAAAAAAGCAGAGCCGTTCCGGCGATGATCGTCATATCCGTTTCCGTGCTCGTGCTGGGAATTCTCTGCGCCGGAGGACTTTACTCCGCG
>CADAYJ010000107.1 GCA_902792115.1 uncultured Ruminococcus sp.
GATCGACATTCAGAACGGACAGATATTGATGAATACCGCAAGGCTAAAGCTGTGATCTCCGTTTCGGTGTGTGATCTCGCAGCCGATACATATGCGGAGACGGGGCATGATTTACGAAAAACCTGATTTGCAGACGCAGAATAGATTATTTTACGGCTTTAGCATTACAGATACAAGTGCGGAGATAGGTTAAAGCTCCGCAAAAAAGTTACACCGGAACTGCCTGCAGGCGCGTGCCTGCCTTGATTATTTGGGGAGATTGTGGTAAAATGATGAGGAGATTTTTTAAGGGAGTTGATCTTTAATGGATTACGTTTTCTCGGATCGCGTGCAGACGCTGAAGCCGTCCGCAATCAGAGAGATATTCAAATATGCCGCCGATCCGACGGTCGTTTCGCTTTCAGCCGGAAATCCTTCGCCGGAGGCGTTTCCTGCGAAGGAGATCGCAGAGATCTCGGCGCGCATCATGAGCGAGGATCCTATCGCCGCGCTGCAGTACAGCGTCACGGAGGGGTACGCGCCGCTGCGCCGCTTTCTCACGGATTATATGAAGGAAAAGCACTCCGTAGGCTCGGAGTCTGACGATATACTTATCACCTCCGGCGCGCAGCAGATCATGGATCTCGCGTCGAAGGCGATTCTCAATGAGGGCGACGCCGTGATCTGCGAGAATCCCTCGTTTATCGGCTCGCTCAATACGTTCCGCTCGTATAACGCGCGCCTCGTCGGCGTTCCCATTGAGGGCGACGGCATGAATATCGCCGCTCTGGAGGAGGCTCTCAAAAAAGAGAAGCGCGCTAAGTTTATTTATACAATACCGAATTTTCAGAATCCGTCCGGCGTTACAATGAGCAGGGAAAAACGCCGCGCCGTCTACGATCTTGCCGTGAAGTACGGCGTCCTCATCATCGAGGATAACCCGTACGGCGACCTCCGCTTCGCCGGGGAATTCCTCCCGTGCATCAAGAGCTTCGATACGGAGGGGATCGTGATCTACGCCGGCAGCTTCTCGAAGGTCATTTCCCCCGGTATGCGCGTCGGCTATACCATCGCGCCGAAGGAGATCATTCAGAAGATGGTCGTCTGCAAGCAGGGGCAGGACGTTCATACAAATATCTGGTCGCAGCTCGTTTGCCACGAGTTCCTTACGAAGTACGATTTTGACGCGCACCTGCAGCGGCTTCGCGAGATCTACCGCAAAAAGGCGGCGTACACGATGGACCTCATGGACGAGCATCTCACGCCGAATATCACGTACCGCAGGATCGACGGCGGACTTTTCCTCTGGTGCGACCTGCCCGAGCGCGTCGATATGCAGCAGTTCTGCATGGACGCCGTGAAGAACAAGGTTTGCGTCGTTCCCGGCTCGGCTTTCATGGCAAATCCGGAGGACAGGACGAATTCCTTCCGCATCAATTATTCGACTCCCACTGACGAGCAGCTCAAAAAGGGAATCGAGATCCTCGGAAAAATGGCAAAGGAGCTTTGATTATGGAAAATCAGACAGAAAAGAAAAAAATTGTATTCAGCGCGATCCAGCCCTCCGGCACGATCACGCTCGGAAATTACCTCGGCGCACTCAAAAACTGGGTGAAAATGCAGGACGAGTTCAACTGCATCTTTGCGCTCGCTGACCTGCACACGATCACCGTGCGCCAGGAGCCGGCGGCGTTCAGAAAGAACATCTGCGAGGCGTACGCATCACTGCTCGCCTGCGGCATTGATCCCGAAAAAAGCCCGTTCTTCATTCAGAGCCACGTCACGACTCACGCCCAGCTCGCGTGGGTGCTCAACTGCTACACGCAGTTCGGCGAGCTTTCGAGAATGACGCAGTTCAAGGATAAATCCGCGAAGCACGCCGACAACGTAAACGCCGGACTCTTTACGTACCCTACGCTCATGGCTGCCGATATCCTGCTCTACCAGGCGGATATGGTTCCCGTCGGCGCAGACCAGAAGCAGCACCTCGAGCTTGCGAGAAATATCGCCGAGCGCTTCAACGGCATTTACAGCCCGACGTTCAAGGTTCCCGATCCGTACATCGCCAAGAGCGGCGCGCGAGTCATGAGCCTTCAGGATCCCTTGAAAAAAATGAGCAAGTCCGACGAGAACGCCAACAGCTTTGTCACGCTGCTCGACAAGCCCGACGGCATCATGAAGAAATTCAAGCGCGCCGTGACCGACAGCGAAGCGCGTGTTGCTTACGGCGAGGGCAAGGACGGCATCAACAACCTCATGAGCATCTACGCGACGATCACCGGGAAGACGTACGAGCAGATCGAGCAGGAGTTTGACGGCAAGGGCTACGGCGACTTCAAAACGGCAGTCGGCGAGGCAGTCGTCGAGGAGCTTCGCCCCGTGCAGGAGCGCTTTGAGAGGTACGTCGCAGACAAGGCGTATATGCAGGAATGCTACAAAAAATCCGCCGACTTCGCGCAGAAGCTCTCCCAGAGAACGCTCGACAAGGCGATGAAGAAGATCGGGTTTGTGCTTAGATAACGACGTGGCAGGTTTATTATTTTTATATTGTTGCTGCCGAAGAGGGAACGGGGGGTGCGGTCTGCCAGTGGCAGACGTTGCCGCAAGGCAACAGCACCGACCGAGCCGGCAGGCGAGACCGACCGGAAAGCCCCCTGCATAAACCTGAAAAACCTCGACTCAGTATCGTTAGAAGGACGTTGCCTCGTTCCTCTACGGGAAACTCACTCCATCTTCTTATTCTATCTTTATAAGAAGGTGTGTCCGAAGGGGTGCAGGGGGGTGCGGGTGTCCGGTGGACACCTCGGCGAAGCCGAAGCACCGACCGAGGCGGCAGCCGAGACTCGACCGGAAAGCCCCCTGCATATAACCGAAAAACCGCGATTTAGTTACTTTAGAAATATACAGCCTCGTTTCTCAACGGGAACTCTCCCTAAACCTCTC
>CADAYJ010000108.1 GCA_902792115.1 uncultured Ruminococcus sp.
AAATTGATCTCAAAATCCTTGAAATACGTCAGTATTCCAGCGGATTTTTCAACCAATTTGCCTGAAAAATCCCTGCGCGATATGGCCAATCGATTTAATCAGTGCTTCCATAGAAATGCAGCGCGGCACGCGGCGCACGCCGTTCTTCTCCCCGGGCAACCTTCCAACACCCGAAAAAAAACACGTATCTAATTTATTATACCATAAGAAATAAAAAAAGTGTAGATGCTTTTCGTTATTTCGCAGAAAAAATAATGTAAAATTTCTTGTCGGAGAAATGTATGATTTTACCCATTTAGTCAAAAATGCGTAAAATCCCGGACAAATGTTGACCTTTCCCGGCGGTTCGAGCTAAAACCCGGCAGCCTTCACGACGTATTACGGCAGGTACGATTTTGAAGGCTATGAATATTTGCTCTTGATTCTCCGGCGTTTTCGCCCTATAATATATCTATAAATCATTTTTGGGGGTGCGCGTTATGTCAATGCGCTCTAAGGTCAGTTTCAAGTGTCCGATATTTCAAGGGAGTTGAGTGCAATATGACGGTGCGGGTCTCCGGTGGAGACCTCTGCGTAAGCAGAAGCACCGACCGAGCCGGCAGGCGAGACTAAAAATGCAAGCAAGATGAGTGCTCAGTTCGCAGAACGTGATTTAATCAGTTACTCCTTAAATATTTGCACTTGATTCTCCGGCGTTTTCGCCCTATAATATATCTATAAATCATTTTTGGGGGTGCGCGTTATGTCAATGCGCTCTAAGGTCAGTTTCAAGTGTCCGATCAATGCGCTCTAAGGTCAGTTTCAAGTGTCCGAAGTGCGGTCAGAACGTCGAGGCGGAGCAGTGGAGCGCCGTCAGCGGCGACAAGAATCCGCAGCAGAAGGCGAAGCTGCTCGACGGCTCGCTTTTCAAGGCGGTATGCAGGAAGTGCGGCAGGGTGTCCACCGTCGGCTATCCGATGATCTACAACGACATGAAGGAAAATTACATGATCTGGCTCGTGTACGACACGGAGGAGGTCGGACACGTCACGGAGTATTTCAAAAAGAGCAAGAGCGGTCAGCCCGACGACGACTCGCAGGAGCCTGTCGATCCCGGCTGCCGTCAGAGGATCGTGCTGTCGCCGGAGGCGCTGCGCGAGAAGATAATGATCTTTGACAGCGGTCTTGACGACAAGATCGTCGAGATCATGAAGCTCGCTTACTCGAAGGAGGCGCAGATCAAGCTGCGCGGCGACACGATCGCGGCGGCGCTCTTCTCAAACCGCGACGGCGAGAAGCAGATCGAGATGTACACGGAAAAGGGCAAGGCGTTCGTCGCCCCGGTGTCGCGCGCGCTCTACGAGCAGCTTGAGGACAAATACGGCGGCAAAGCGAGCTACGCCGAGGACCGCGTCTACGTGATCGACGACGTGTGGGCGTGGCAGCTCGTCAGACAGTTTCAGTAAATCAAAAACGCAGATTTTCATATACAGAAAGAGGGATAAATATGCGGCTGCTTTACGCAGAGGACGAGCCGGCTATGAGCGAGGCCGTCACGGAGATATTACGGCGAAAGAATTACCTCGTTGACGCCGTGTACGACGGCGAGGAGGCTCTCGATTACCTGCTTTCGGACAACGTCTACGACGGGATCATTCTCGACGTCATGATGCCGGGAAAGAGCGGTATCGAGGTGCTTTCGGAGATCAGAAGAAGGGGCATCGGCACGCCGGTGCTGCTGCTAACGGCGAAATCGGAGATCGCCGACCGCGTGGAGGGGCTGAACGCCGGCGCGGACGATTATCTCCCGAAGCCGTTCGCGATGCCGGAGCTGCTCGCGAGAGTCGGCGCGCTCGTGCGAAGGAGGGGCGAATTCCTTCCCGATGACCTCAAGGCAGGCAACGTCACTCTCAGCCGCACGACGTTTGAGCTTTCGACGCAGTCCGGAAGCATTCGCCTCTCAAAAAAGGAATACCTGATGATGGAAATGCTCATGAAGAGCCGTGAGCAGCCCGTCTCGACGGAGAGCTTCATGACGCGCATCTGGGGCTACGACAGCGAGGCGGAGGTCAACGTCGTCTGGGTGTACATTTCGTATCTGAGGAAGAAGCTCGCCGCTCTCGGCGCGAATATACAGATCTCGGCGCTGCGCGGGCGCGGCTATCTGCTGGAGGAGATGAAGAATGCTTAAACGGCTGAAACGCAGCTTTATCCTCCTGGCAATGATCTCAATGACGGTGACGCTGATCGCCGCTTTTTCGGCGGTGAACATCGCGCTGCGCGTACAAATGTCGAACAACACCGACGAGATAATCGACACGCTCTATGAAAACGGCGGCCATTTCTCCCTGTTCAACCACGCCGACAGCGGTCTTTCCGATCAGCTAAAGCCGCCCTCCGGTTTTCTGAATCACTCCGAAACGCCGTATGAGACGCGGTACTACGTCGCCTGCGTTGACGAGACGAGTACGCTCGTGCAGACCGATTTCAGCCACATCGCGATATCGAATATCGACGCGATACTGTCGCAGATTTCGTCCGTAACGTCGTCCGGCAGGAGCCGCGGCTACATTGACAATTACCGCTTCGGCAAGTTCGAGACGGACGACGGCGTCATGATCATCGGCGTTGACTGCTCGCGCAATATGCAGACGATCAACCTGCTCACTCTCATCACGTTCGTTACGATCGTGTCGTGCATTCTGATCGTGTTCGTTCTGCTGATCGCGTTCTCGGGGCGCGTCCTGCGTCCGTTTGAGGAGAACCGCGAGAAGCAGCGCCGCTTTATCACGGACGCCGGTCACGAGCTGAAAACGCCGATCGCGATAATCCGCTCCAACACCGAGGCGATGGAGATGATCGACGGCGAGAGCAGGTGGCTTTCAAATATCAAGCAGCAGACAGACCGCATGAGCAAGCTCGTGCGCGACCTGATCGAGCTTTCAAAGATGGACGAGCAGACGCGCTCCGAGAAGGAGAAGCAGCGCCTGATCCTCTCCGAGCTGCTGTACAACAGCGTCGAATCGTTCCGCGTGCCTGCCGAGGCAAAGGGGATCAAGCTGAAAACGGACATAGCGCCGGACGTAGCCGTAACGGGCGACCTGGAGGATATCGTCCGCGTGACGGGTATTCTCCTCGACAACGCCGTGAAATACACCGACAGCAGAGGGCAGATCGCCGTCTCGCTTAATACGAAGGCGAAGCGCGCCGTGCTGCGCGTGTCGAACACGTGCGCCGGGCTTGACAAGGCTGCCGTACCGAAATTCTTCGACCGCTTCTACCGCTCCGACAAATCGCGCAGCTCTCAGACAGGCGGCTACGGCATCGGTCTGTCAATGGCGCAGATGATCGTGCAGAACCACAAGGGCAGACTCACTGCCGCATACTCCGACGACGAGGTTATCACGTTCACGGCGGAGCTTCCTCTGGCGTGATGCGGCAGGCAGACTCACAATGAATATACCGCTCTCCGTTTTAATTGAATGATGCTTCACCTTCGGACGCATACTCTTCTAAGGAGCCACTGATTAAATCACGTCCTGCGGACTGAGCACTCATCTTGCTTGCACCCCAAGGGCACTTGTAACACATACCAATCGGTCTGCGCCTTGCGGC
>CADAYJ010000109.1 GCA_902792115.1 uncultured Ruminococcus sp.
CACCAAAAGCGTGCCAAAGAGGGGGGCGAAGCAAGTGAACCTGTGGTGACCGGTGCTTCGTCCCCCTCTTTGGGATCTCCCCCCGTGAGATTCTGTCCGAGCTTTATTGATGAGAGTTTGTTGGAGTGGGCGCTCGCCTGCCCGCGTGTTTGCTGTGTTTGCGTATTTCAAAAGATAAAAGCCGGTTTGAATGTGCGCTCGCATTGCCCCTGTATTCGTTGTGTCCGCGTGTTTCAAAGACAAGAGTTATTTTGAGTAGGCGCTCGCAATGCTCGCGTATTCTCATTCTGTTTTTGTATGTATTCCGTTCATCACCCATTAAACATAACTCTCTCGTTGTCAAACAGCTTCGTGAGAACGAATACTCCGGCGAGTGAGACGGCTATGTTTGCGGCGGCGGCGGTGATAAGGTTCAGCGGCTGCGCCGAGAACGAGAAGATCGCCGTCATGCCCTGTATCGTGTTGTACAGCGGAATCATGAACCAGTACAGCTCCGTGCGCGGCTTCGATTGGTACATCGCCGAGAAGCTGAGGAGCATGACGACGAGCATCAGCGGCAGAACCATCGTGCCGGCCTCCTTGACGCTCTTTGCGAGCGTCGAGATGATTGAGATCAGCGTGATGAAAAGCATGACCGTGGAGAGGATCAGCAGGATCAGCCAGAGGTAGTCGGCGGCGCCGTAGACGTTCGTCGAGATCATCTCCGATTCCTCGCCCATGCTGCCCATGAGAGAGGGCAGCGAGAAGAATGTTCCGAGGAAGCTCGAAAGGCCGCCGAGCAGCGCCATCACGGAGAGCGCGCCGACCTTGCCGAGAATGATCTGCGAGCGCGGCACGGGCGTTATCAGCAGCGAGGCGATCGTGCCTCTTTCCTTCTCGCCTGCGATGCTTTCCGGCGCGAGCGCCATGCACGACGAGAACATCAGCACCATGAGCATCATCGGCAGGATCATCGACAGCACCGTGCCCGTCGTGTCCTCCTCCGTCGCGAGATCGTACTGTTTGCCCTCGGCGGCGTTTATGTCGAATACGTTGCTGACTTCCTTCTCAAATGTGTCAAGCACACCGACGACGAGCGTGTATGCGTGTGACGAGCCGATGTCGGCGGAATTATAGTAGATCTCGACGTTCGGCGCCTCCTTGTGCTGAGAGGGCGTGCCGTAGCTTGCAAAGGCGTCGTCGAAGTCCTCAGGGAAATTGATGTAGAGCGCAAGCTCGCCGGATCTGATGCGCTCCATGACGCTTTCCGTGATCACAGGCTCGGACGCTTCAAGCTCCACGCCGCTCTGTTCGAGCACCTGCGCGACCATCGCCGGAACGTAGCCTGCGGCGACGTTGATCTTCGACGTCTTGTCGTTCAACATGGAATTCATCGAGCCGCCCATGACGGAGTAGATCAGGTAAATCATCAGTCCGGGCATGATGACGGACGTAAACAGCAGCCTCTTGTCGCCGAAAAATCGCGCAAGCTCCTTGCGGAATACGATAAATGCTCCGTTTTTCACAGCTGGTCACCCTTCCTCTCGCGGTATATCTCAAAAAACACGTCCTCCAGCGGTCTGCCGCCCGTGACCTCCGGGAGCGTTCCGAGCGAGATCATCTTGCCGTCTATGATGATCCCGAGTCGGTCGCAGACGCGCTCGATAAGACTGAAAATGTGCGTCGAAATGACGACGGTCTTCCCCTGCGCCTTCAGCTCGCAGAGAAAATCGGTGACGACCTTCGCGGTGATAACGTCGAGACCGTTCGTCGGCTCGTCGAAGATCACGACGTCGGGATCGTGAGCCACCGAGACGACGAGAGACACCTTCTGCTTCATGCCGGTGGAGAGATTCGCCACCTTGACGTGCGCGAATTTGTCGATCCCGAAGCGCCCGAAAAGCTCCTTCTTCCGCGCCTCGCGGACGCTGTCCTCAACCCTGTGAAGGTCGCAGAAATAGTTGAACAGGAAATCGGGCGTAAAGAAGTCCTCGAGCTTCAGCTCGCTCGAGAGAAACCCGATGCTCTTTCTCACCTGCGCCGGCTCGCTTACGATGCTCGAGCCGCAGACGACCGCGTCGCCGGAATCGGGCTTGATGAGCGTCGCAAGCATTCGCAGCGTCGTCGTTTTGCCTGCGCCGTTCGGCCCCAGCAGACCGAAAATCTCCCCGGCGTACGCGCAAAACGATATCCCGTCAACGGCGGTAAGCGTTCTGACTGCGAGCTTCTTCTCGCGCTGCTGCTTTGCCGACAGCCGGAACGTCTTCGTAACATTGCTCACACTAAGCGTTTCTTTCATTCCGTAATACCTCCCTGTGATACTGCTTTTCACAAAAGCCTGTTTGATCTCGATTACAAGAGCGCCGCGAGATCGGAGCCGCGGCAGAGCATTAAGCAACGACTGTTGCGTAACCGCCGTTGCTTATCTTATTATACAGCAACGAATATGGAATGTCAAGTTCTGTGACGGCGAAGCGGAGAACTACAAATTAAAAATTTTTGATACGAAAATTCGGAAGGCATCGTACTATTCACTGCAAAGCGAACAGCGAGCGCACACTAAAATAACTCTTGTCTTTGAAACACGCAAACACAGCAAATACGGGGGCACTGTGAGCGCACATTCAAACCGGCTCTTATCTTTTGAAATACGCGACCACAGAAAACACGCGAGCCTTGCGAGCACCTACTCCAACCAACCCTCATCAATAAAGCCCGGACAGACTCTCACGGGGGGAGATCCCAAAGAGGGGGACGAAGCATCAGTCACCACAGGTTCACTTGCTTCGCCCCCCTCTTTGGCA
>CADAYJ010000110.1 GCA_902792115.1 uncultured Ruminococcus sp.
ATAGCCTTCTCGATCTTCGGGAGGTCGCCGTTTTCGTCGAGATAGCCTGCCTTGTCGGCAGCGCCGATGAGCGTGCCGATCGTGTCGAACATATCTACCATGACGAGCGTGAGCATCGTTGCAAGCAGCGACGCGATATTTGCGGAGAGCAGCTCGCCGAAGCCGATGAAGCATTTTCCAAACATGGAGAAGTCGAGATACGGGATCCAGCTCGTCGGAGCCGTAACGCCCATCTGGATACCGAGCGCAAACTGGCAGATGCAGCCCACGACGGACGTGCAGATCATCGAGACAAAGAGCGCCGCCGGAACCTTAGCCACAACGAGCACGATCGTGAGGATCAGCCCGAAGCACGCGAGAAGCATTGTCGGGGAAGCAAAGTTGCCGAGACCGACGGCCGTTGCGGAGCCGGCGTTCTCGCCGATAACGATCCCTGCGTTTACAAAGCCGATCAGCGCGATGAAAAGACCGATCCCGGCGCCGATAGCCTTCTTCAGGCTCGTGGGGATCGCCTTCACGAGAGCCGTTCTGGCGCCCGTGACAGTTAGTATGATAAAGAAAATACCTGCGAGAAAAACAGCCGAGAGCGAAGCGCCGGCGGAAAGCCCGAACGCGCCGCAGAGCGTGTATGAGAATACGGCGTTGAGGCCGAGTCCCGGTGCCTGAGCGAGCGGATAGTTTGAGAGCCAGCCGATCAGCCATGTGCCGACGGCCGCAGAGATGCACGTCGCCGTAACAACGGCTGTGTCAGCTATCGCCGCAGGAGAATTCTCGCCGAGAATGAGTGGGTTCAGGAAGATGATGTAGGCCATAGCAAAGAACGTCGTCAGACCTGCGATGATCTCAGTCCGCACGTTAGTGCCATGTTCCTTTAGCTTGAATAGTTTTTCCATAGAGCAGTACCGCCTCCTTTATTTTTGCACAGCTTTAACGTAACAAAGCAGTGCCGTACAAGTAAAATTATATATTATAATAGGAAATATATCAAGAGCTTTTGCGAAATTTAGTGAATTTTTGTTTATTTAGCGTAATCGCACGAAACCGGGAGAACGCTGTAAGCCGATAGCCCGCAGTAATAAGCACCGTCAGTAACAAACGCGGAGACAAGCCGCAAAAATAAACCAACTTCCGCCGGAACTGCCTGCAAGTTGACTTTAAAGGGTTGGAGTATTATAATCTATATCATGAAACAAACAGTGGGGTGATATAATGGTACGTGAGATAAACAGGGATATTCTTTCGCTCGGAAGACCGTCCGAAAAGGCTTCGCCGCTCGATTCCGGAGTGATCCGCGACCTGAAGGATACGCTTGCCGCACATTCCTCCGAGTGCGTCGGCATGGCGGCGAATATGATCGGAGTGAATAAAAGCATCATCATCGTTAATGTCGGGATCGCCAATATCGTGATGGTCAATCCCGTGATCGTGAGAAAAGCGAAGCCGTTTGATGCGCAGGAGGGCTGCCTCTCACTCGACGGAGTGCGCCCCGTAAAGCGCTGGCGTGAGATCGAGGTCGAATTCCTCGACGAGACATTCAGAAAGCAGCGCCGCCGGTTCGAGGGCTTTACCGCACAGATCATACAGCACGAAACGGATCACTGCAAAGGGGTGATAATATGAGCCGTTACCGATTTGCCGCTCCGTGTCTTATGGGAGTTGAAAAGCTGCTTGCAAACGAGCTGAAATTCATGGGTGCCGAGAACGTCTGCGCCGACAACGGCAGAGTATTCTTTGAGGGCGACGAGAGAATGCTCGTCAGGGCTAATATCCGCAGCCGTATCGCGGAGAGGATTCTCGTCGTGTGCGCGCGGTTCGAGGCGCGCAGCTTCGAGGAGCTTTTCAGCGGAACGAAAAAAGCGCGCTTTTCGGAGTATCTTCCGCTCGATTCCGCCTTCCCCGTTACGGGAAGCTGCCTCTCGTCTCAGCTCAAAAGCGTCCCGGACTGCCAGAGAATCATAAAAAAGGCGATCGTCGAATCGCTGAAAAGCTCTTACGGCGCCGGCGGACAGCTACCCGAAACGGGTGCGCTCTACAAGGTCAGGTTCCTCATTTTGAAGGATCAGGTCTGCATTATGCTCGATACCTCCGGTGAGCCGCTCCATAAGCGCGGATACAGAGCGAACGCAAACGGCGCGCCCATGAAGGAAACGCTCGCAGCGGCTCTCGTCGAGCTTGCCCGCGTCAGAAAGGATCATTTTGTGATAGATCCCTGCTGCGGCTCCGGTACGATCGTGATCGAGGCAGCGCAGAAGGCGCTCAATATTGCCCCCGGCATCAGCCGCAGCTTTGCCGCCGAGGACTGGCGCTTCATTCCGAAGGAGATTTGGGAGGAGGAGCGCCGCGCCGCACGCTGCGAGGTGCGAAGCGACGCCGCGTTCAGGGGCGTCGGCTGCGATATCGACGAGCAGGCGCTCTCCGTCGCACGCCGCAACGCAGAGCTTGCCGGAGTCGCCGATCATGTCGAATTCAAGCTGCGCGATCTTCGCGACTTTGATGAGCAGGCAGAGCGCGCGACGGTCATCTGCAACCCTCCCTACGGCGAACGCCTTCTTGACGTCACCGAGGCGGAGAAGCTCTACACCGTGATGGGGGAGAAATTTACGCGCCGCAGCGGCTGGAGTTACAGCATAATCTGCCCCGACGACGACTTTGAGCGATGCTTCCGCCGCCGCGCCGACAAGCGCCGCAAGCTGTACAACGGCATGATCAGCTGTCAGCTCTATCAG
>CADAYJ010000111.1 GCA_902792115.1 uncultured Ruminococcus sp.
TGCGAAAAAACAATTTTGCCGCGCCTGAAACAAAACACTTTCTACCTTCTCGAAGCCGATTATCTGAAAGTTTTTTGCCCAGCTTTTTTACAAAAAAGCTGGCCGCCGGAGGCATAGACGCAAAGCCCTTTTAGGGGTGAATTTCAAAAACAGTCCGGTGGACTGTTTTTGGAAGAGGGGCATTTTGGCAGAAAATGCCCCTAAGCGGCAAATCTCAGAAAAGCCGCCCTTCCGCCGCTCCAAGGCGGCAGAAAGCCTCCGGCGGTCGCTCTCCAAGGCGGAGAGTTTGCCTCACTGTTCCTCCGGCTTGACCGTGACGCCGATGCCAAGCTCGCCGAGCTGTTCGTCGTCTACCGGGGAGGGCGCGTTCGTCATAAGCTCGCTTGCGTTCTGAACCTTCGGGAAGGCTACGACGTCGCGGAGCGTGGACGCCTCGATCATCTGCATCACAAGGCGGTCAAGACCGATGCCCATGCCGCCGTGGGGCGGTGCGCCGAACTTGAATGCGTCCGTGAGGAAGCCGAATTTCCTGTACGCCTCCTCGTCGGAGAGGCCGAGCATACTGAACATTCTCTTTTGCAGGTCGGGGTTGGTAATTCTGATGGAGCCGCTCGAAAGCTCGATGCCGTTGAGCACCATGTCGTACGCCTTTGCGTAGACCTTGCTCTTGTCGCCCTCGAGGTGGTTCATCGCCTCGTCGGTCGGCGATGTGAACGGGTGGTGCATAGCGAGCCACTCGCCCGTCTCCTTGTCGTACTCGAAGAACGGGAACTCGACTACCCAGAGGAAGTTGAAGCCCTCGCGCCTGATCTCCAGCTTGTTCGCAACCTCAAGACGCAGCGCTCCGAGGATCGACATTACGGACGTGTCGTTTTCGTCCGCGACGATGAACACGACGTCGCCCTTCTCTGCTCCTGCCTTTTCAATGATCGCCTGCATCTGCTCGTCCGTCATGAACTTCGAGAACGAGGATGCAACGCCGTCGTCCGTCATTCTGATCCATGCGACGCCCTTTGCGCCGATGCCCTTTGCCGTCTCGATGAGCTTGTCGATCGCCTTTCTCGTGTACGTCTTTACGCCGCCCTTCGCGGTGATGCCGCGGACGGAGCCGCCGTTCTCGACAGCATTCTTGAACACGGCGAATTCGCAGCCCCCAACGGTCTGAGTGAGATCAAAAAGCTCCATGCCGAAGCGGGTGTCCGGCTTGTCCGAGCCGAAGCGCGACATTACCTCATTGTATGTGTAGCGCGGGAACGGCGTGGGGATATCTATGTCGAGCGTTTTCTTGAACACATATTTGATGAAGCCCTCGCCAAGCTCCAGGATATCGTCAACGTCAACGAACGACATCTCAATGTCGATCTGCGTGAATTCCGGCTGGCGGTCGGCTCTGAGGTCCTCGTCGCGGAAGCAGCGCGCGATCTGCATATACTTGTCGAAGCCTGCAACCATGCAGAGCTGCTTGTAGATCTGCGGCGACTGCGGAAGCGCGTAAAAGCTGCCCTTGTGGATACGCGAGGGAACGAGGAAGTCGCGCGCGCCCTCCGGCGTGGATTTGATGAGCATCGGCGTTTCGATCTCGATAAAGCCCTTCTCGTCGAAGTAGTCGCGCGTAGCCTTGGCGATCTTGTGGCGGAGAATGATGTTCTGCTGAAGCTCCGGTCTTCTCAGGTCGAGGTAGCGGTATTTGAGTCTCGTCGGCTCGCCGGCTGTGCATTTGCCGGAGATCTCAAACGGAGGCGTCTCGCTCTCTCCGAGAATGCGAAGCTCCGTGACCTTGATCTCAATGTCGCCCGTCGCGAGCTTTGAGGACTTCGCGCTGCGCTCCATAACAGTTCCGACGACGCCGAGAACGAACTCGCTGCGGACCTTCTGCGCCTTCGCGAAGACGTCCTTATCCGTCGTATCGTCGAACGAGAGCTGCACGATGCCCGTCCTGTCTCTCAGGTCGATAAAAACGAGCTGCCCGAGGTCTCTCTGCTTAGCCGTCCAGCCGAAGAGCGTTACCTCCCTGCCAACATCGGAAAGGCGAAGCTCGCCGCAGTAGCAGCTGCGCTTCATACCTGTCATAAATTCTGTCATAATTATTCCTCCGGTCGATCATAAAATGCTTTCGATCCGCCGCAAACACCGCAGCGCCCGATTTTTTCGCTACCTACTATAATATCATCATTCCTCCCCCCCGTCAAGTTCTTTTTCGGTTCCGGTGGGGGCTTAGAGCGGAGTTGTAAGTTTATTTCCGCGCTTGCAGTTTTTTCACAGTTCCTTACTTTCCGGAGAATCTCCGGTACTTTTATTCTATCCTGTTCTCTCCTCGTTTTTTCAGTTCCGGCGCGGCTTATCGCAGAGTTGTGAGTTTATCTCCGCGCTTGCAGTTTTTTTCGCAGTTCCTTACTCTCCGGAGAATTTTCGGTGCTTTTGTTCTATCCATTTTTTATTTCCGCGCTTTTTCAGTTCCGGTGGGGCTTATAGCAA
>CADAYJ010000112.1 GCA_902792115.1 uncultured Ruminococcus sp.
GACTGTTTTTGAAATTCACCCCTAAAAGGGCTTGGTGTCTATGCCTCCGGCGGCCAGCTTTTTTGTAAAAAAGCTGGGCAAAAAACTTTTAGATAATGGACTTTTGAGCTTGTCGGAAGTGCGTTTAATCATTTGCGGCGGAAAATTTTTAGATAATGGACGTTTGAGCTTGTCGGGAGTGAATTATCATTTGCGGCAGAATTTTTAGATAATAGACTTTTTAGCAGGTCGGGAGTGCTTCTTTTCAAGCGCAGCAGGAGCATTCCGGAATTCTTTACTTTGCATTTATAACTTATCCGGGGGGAGTGTATCGCATCATGCTGGAATTGCGAGATATTTATTTTAATGTAAACGACAACGAGGACAAGAAGGAGATCATCAACGGGATCAGCCTCACAATACCCGACGATAAGCTCGTCGTTATCACGGGGCCGAACGGCGGCGGAAAATCGACGCTTGCCAGGCTCATCGCCGGAATTGAAAAGCCCACGTCCGGTACGATCCTCTTAAACGGCGAGGATATCACCGAAATGTCGATCACCGACAGGGCGAAAGCAGGCATCGGCTTTGCCTTTCAGCAGCCCGTCCGTTTCAAGGGGATCCAGGTGTTTGACCTGATCCGCCTCGCCGCAGGAAAGAGGATCAACGTCTCCGAGGCGTGCAGATATCTTTCCGCAGTCGGGCTGTGCGCGCGCGACTATATCAACCGCGAGGTGAACGCGAGCCTTTCGGGCGGCGAGCTGAAGCGTATCGAGATCGCGACCGTTCTTGCAAAGGCGCCGACGCTCTCCGTCTTTGACGAGCCGGAGGCAGGTATCGACCTCTGGAGCTTTCAGAATCTCATCGAGGTGTTCGAGGGTATGCGAAAGAGCATTCACGGCAGCTCGATACTCATAATCTCACACCAGGAGCGCATTCTGAACATCGCGGACGAGATCATCGTCCTCAAGGACGGCAGGCTCACGCAGCAGGGCACGAGAGATGAGATACTCCCGACGCTCACGGGCACGCCGTCAGCCGTTAAGGAATGCTCGATGATAGCACCGGAGAAAGGAGCGAACGCGAAATGATGCAGATAGACGAGATACAGAGAAGGCTTCTCCGCGAGGTGGCAGATCTCCATCAGGTGCCGGAGGGCGCATACAATATCCGCGCAAACGGCGCGGCTGTCGGCAGGGCGTCCACGGCGAACATCGACATTGTTCCCAAGGAGGACGGCAGCGGCATAGATATCCGCATAAAGCCCGGCACGAAGAACGAGAGCGTTCATATTCCCGTCGTCATGACGCAGAGCGGACTTAAAGAGGTCGTGTACAATGACTTTTATATCGGCGACGGCGCGGACGTCGTGATCGTTGCAGGCTGCGGAATTGACAACTGCGGATCCGGCGACTCGCAGCACGACGGCGTACACCGCTTCTTCGTCGGCAAGGGTGCCAGGGTGAAGTACGTTGAGAAGCACTACGGCTCCGGCCACGGCACGGGAAAGCGGATTCTCAACCCCGTGACAGAGGTCACGATGGAGGAGGACAGCTCAATGGAGATGGAGATGGTGCAGATCAAGGGCGTTGACGACACCGAGCGCACAACGAAGGCGACTCTCGGCAAGGGCGCGCGCCTGGTTGTCCGCGAGCGCCTCATGACGCACGGCGGGCAGCGCGCCGTGAGCACCTACAATGTAGATCTTAACGGCGAGGGATCGAGCGCCGACGTAGTTTCGCGCTCCGTTGCGAGAGACGATTCTACGCAGAAGTTCGACGCAAAGCTCACAGGCAACGCCGCCTGCTCCGGTCACACGGAATGCGACTCGATCATCATGGACAACGGCCGTATTCTCGCTGTTCCCGGACTTGAAGCGAACTGCGTAGACGCGGCGCTCGTTCACGAGGCAGCTATCGGCAAGATCGCCGGCGACCAGATCATCAAGCTCATGACGCTCGGTCTTACGGAGCACGAGGCAGAGGAGCAGATCATCAACGGATTCCTGAAATAACGGCGCGGCGAACAGAAGCATCGCGAACCGCCGGCAATAAAACCGACAGACACGAACGCCTCCGGTATTGGAGAGGTTAAGCGTATCTGTCGGTTTTTCTTTACAAATTTATGTGTTTCGTGCCGGGGGCGGATCAGGTGAGCGGAAAGCACCGATAATTCATGAAAATGAAATTTTGCTTTAGGGAGGCACTGATTAAAGCGAGTGCTCAGATTGCGCCGCCAGATTTTCAGGCAGGTTGCATGAAACGACCGCAGGGTGCGGGTCTCCGGTGGAGACCTCTCGCCATGGGCGAGAAGCACCGACCGAGGCGGCAGCCGAGACCATACTGACTTATTTCAAGGGAGTTGAGTGCAAGATGCCGAAAAGATGCGCCAGTAACACACCAAGAGGGCAAGCCGCAAGGCGCAGACCGATTGGTATGTGTTACAAG
>CADAYJ010000113.1 GCA_902792115.1 uncultured Ruminococcus sp.
GAAGATAAGTGGTTATTGGTAAAAAAACAGAGCCGCCAAGCAGGAGATTATCCCACTTGGCGGCGTTGATTATAATTCTATATTAGAAATTTATTCCCATTCAATCGTTCCCGACGGCTTCGGGGTGAGATCGAATACTACGCGGTTTACGTTCTCGACCTCTGATGTGATGCGCGCCGTGATGTGCTGCAAAAGCTCAAAGGGGACGTTCTCGACCGTCGCGGTCATTGCGTCCTTCGTGTTGACGGCTCTGATGATAACGGGGTACGCAAACGTGCGCTTGCCGTCCTTTACGCCGACCGACTTGAAATCGGGTACAGCCGTGAAGTACTGCCAGACCTTGCCCTCAAGTCCGTTCTTTGCAAATTCCTCTCGGAGGATCGCGTCTGATTCGCGGACGGCTTCGAGCCTGTCGCGCGTGATAGCGCCGAGGCAGCGAACGCCGAGACCGGGGCCGGGGAACGGCTGACGGTATACCATGCCGTCCGGAAGACCGAGCGCCTTGCCGACTACTCTGACCTCGTCCTTGAAGAGCAGCTTGATCGGTTCAACAAGCTCAAACTGCAGGTCGTCCGGAAGTCCGCCGACGTTGTGGTGCGCCTTTACGCCGTCGCTCTCGAGAATGTCGGGGTAGATCGTGCCCTGAGCGAGGAATTCGATCCCGTCGAGCTTCCTTGCCTCCTCCTCGAATACGCGGATAAACTCAGCGCCGATGATCTTTCTCTTTTTCTCCGGCTCGGCAACGCCCTCGAGCTTGCCGAGAAAGCGGTCTACCGCGTCAACGTAGACAAGGTTTGCGTTCATCTGATTTTTGAATACCTCGACTACCTGCTCAGGCTCGCCCTTGCGGAGAAGACCGTGGTTTACATGGACGCATACGAGCTGCCTGCCGACCGCCTTGATGAGAAGCGCCGCGACAACGGAGCTGTCAACGCCGCCGGAAAGTGCGAGGAGTACCTTCTTGCCGCCGATCTGAGCGCGAAGCTCCTCCACCTGCTCGCTGATAAAAGCCTGCGCAAGCTCGGGCGTCGTAATTCTTTCCATCGTTTCGGGACGTACATTACCGTTCATTGTAAAAACCTCCTTGATTTTTGCGGAGTGGTCGCTCCGCCTGTTTTTTCTTTCCTCGATTATACCATATCCGCCGGGGAATGTAAAGCGTGGTCTCCGCTGACAGCTCCGGCGGAGCTTTTTTGCAGCGCCGCGATTATTTTCCGCGTCTGATACTGCCGGCTGTGATTTTTTACTCAGGAGAGGAAAAAATAATAGAAAAAATTTACGGTAAACTCTTTATATTTTTCGGATTATATAGTATAATTGTTTTGTGGGCGATGCCCGTATCTAAATTTTCAGGAGTGTGAAAAAAATGTTAGTAAACGCTAAGGACATGCTCGTAAAGGCAAAGGCAGGTCATTACGCAGTAGGTCAGTTCAACATCAACAACCTTGAGTGGACAAAGGCGATCCTTCTCACAGCTCAGGAGCTTAATTCTCCCGTTATCCTCGGCGTATCCGAGGGTGCAGGCAAGTACATGACAGGCTTCAAGACTGTTGCCGCTATGGTAAAGGCAATGGACGAGTCTCTCGGAATCACTGTTCCGGTTGCTCTTCACCTTGACCACGGTACATACGAGGGCTGCTACAAGTGCGTAGCGGCAGGCTTTACTTCCATCATGTTCGACGGCTCTCACTATCCGTTCGAGGAGAACCTGGCAAAAAGCAAGGAGCTTGTAAATGTAGCTCATAACCTCGGTCTCTCCATCGAGTGCGAGGTCGGCTCCATCGGCGGCGAGGAAGACGGCGTTGTAGGCATGGGCGAGTGCGCTGATCCCGAAGAGTGCAAGATCATCGCTGATCTCGGCGTTGATATGCTCGCAGCAGGTATCGGCAACATTCACGGCAAGTATCCCGACAAC
The DNA here is from genome assembly GCA_902792115.1 of uncultured Ruminococcus sp. Taxonomy (GTDB): domain Bacteria; phylum Bacillota; class Clostridia; order Oscillospirales; family Acutalibacteraceae; genus RUG592. The sequence continues at coordinate 1,916 of CADAYJ010000113.1, forward strand.
TGGGCAGGCCTCTCCTTCGAGACGCTCGACGCTATCCAGGCTAAGACGGGCGAGATGCCTCTCGTTCTTCACGGCGGCACGGGTATCCCGGCTGACATGATCAAGAAGGCGATCACTCTCGGCGTTTCCAAGATCAACGTAAATACAGAGTGCCAGCTTTCCTTCCAGGAAGCAACAAGAAAGTACATCGAAGAGGGCAAGGACCTCCAGGGCAAGGGCTTCGATCCCAGAAAGCTCCTCGCACCCGGCTTTGAGGCGATCAAGGCTACTGTCAAGGAGAAGATGGAGCTCTTCGGTTCCGTTGGCAAGGCATAATTGTCATTCCTGAAAATACGCGGACGCAGGCAAAGGCTTGCGCCCGCTTTTTTGTATGCTTTAGCGTGTGAACCAACCGTCTTGCCGGTTGGTTCACAAAAAACCACCTGCTATGCAGGTGGAGGGCATATCTTTAGATATAAGTTGCAA
>CADAYJ010000114.1 GCA_902792115.1 uncultured Ruminococcus sp.
TTGAAGAATACTACATTATCGTGAGAAACAAGGCCGGAGTAGCCGAAAGTATTGCCATTAGAGTCACCATAGCCCCATTGCTGAGTATAGGGATTGGGAAGCGCGTCTCCTGCATTCGTTTCCACCTGATTATTATCAAAAAGATTTGTCTTTGTCGGCTCGTCCGATACATCATCAGCGTCACAAAGATACAGTTTAATCCCGGCATTTTCATCCCATGTGTATTTCATCCACATGACCTTAGAGGGATCGTTATCAATGTATATAGGCTCGCACGCGCCGATATAATCGAGCGCACTGCCGCTTCTGAACTCCGTCCAGAATGCCTTGTCGTAATTCTCAGGATCACTGGCACTTACAGAAGTGCATGAGGATACCTCGTTTCCCCAGCTAAAGCAAGCCTGAGTGTATGTTGTCCCGTCTTCATATCTCTGATACTCATGAATAACACTGTTGCCTCTGAGGAAGTTGATGTGCCTCAGTTGTCCCGGGAAATCTCCGTGGAAGCAATCGTCGTGCGTAATGTCAACGTGATACCACGTGTCGCCGATCTTTACGAGATTCCACGCATGATTGCCTTGTGAAGACGTCGCGCTTACCGTGGTCGCGTCAACGCCGACACGGTGCAGAGCCATGCTGTACAGGTTTGCGTAGCCCTCGCAGACAGCCTGCCCGTCCTTTAACATACCGTATGCTCTGTGTTTCTCAGTATACTGGCTGTTATTGAGCTGATCATAATTATAGTCGAAATGAACGGCAATATAATCATGGAGATAGAGAGCCTTCTCCCAATCCTGCCAGCCCTTGTCAACACGCGCGATCACTTCTTCGAGCTTCCCGGAATACGCACCATAATCTGCATCGTAGTATTCAACAGTAAGGGTAATTGTTGTATTCGTGTGGCTTCCGGTTGTACTGGGCTTAGCAATAAGCCCCACATCCCAATTCTTAATGACCTCGTTAAGGAGCTTGAAGCATTTATTGTAATCAGTAACATTATATTCCGATTTATTGATCTCGATCGAGGTTTTCTTTTGGGAAAGCTGCTGATAAAAGAAATACGCAAGCGCCTTTACGGAAATGCCGCCGAAATAATCGCTGCCAAGCTCTTCAAGATAAGCGAAGGAATCAGCCGTGACCGCTATATTGTGATCGGGTGCGCTGAATTCTGTATACGCCTTTGCCGGGATCGGGACGGCTAGTCCGGCGCATAGTACAGTTGCCGCAAGCACGGCAGAGATTGATTTTACAAAATGCTTAATCATAAGATCGCCTCTCCTTTTTTTAGTATCAGGGAAAAGCACCGCCTCGGCTCTCAAAGCGATTAGTCCGCAGCGTCAGAAACGATGCGAGGGGTGTACACGTAAACGACAGCCTTTCCCGGCAAAAAAACTTTATAATATTTTACCACATTCGATCGCAAAAGTCAATATATGTTATTAAAATGATACAATTATACTGTGCGCTTTCTCAAATTTGCCCCACAGGGGTTGATTTACTATGCAGACTAATGTATCATTATTCAGAGAACATATGCTGTGCAAAGTGTGCTTTTTTGCGGTACAAAATTCGGAATTTGACCGCGAAAACACGTTTACGAAATTTTTTTGAAAAAAAGCGAAAAAAGGGTGAGAGAAATCTCACATTATTACGTCTAATAATATGAAAGCGCCGCTGCAGAGGCGTTTTCAAGCGGGGGCAATGTGGATATGGATATTGGTGCGGCCGGTTACCGCCGTTTTCTCGACGGAGACGACGGAGGGATCGAAGAAATAATAGCGGCGTATAAGGAAGCTCTTACGCTCTATCTCGCAGGATTTTGCGGCGACATAAGTACGGCGGAGGATCTCATGGAGGACGTTTTCGTAAAGCTGGTCGTAGACAGACCTGCTTTTCGCGGAAAAAGCTCGTTTAAAACGTGGCTTTTCGCGATCGCCGGAAACGTCGCGAGAGATTATCTGCGAAAGTCGCGCCGCCGCGGATACGTTCCGATTCAGGAGCTGACGAACGAGCCGGGCGGTCAGGTCTTGTATCTGACGTTCTTTGAAGGCTTCAGCAACAGTGAAGCGGCTAAGATAATGAGGAAAACGAACAGGCAGGTTGAAAACCTGCTATACCGGGCGAAGCAGTCGCTCAAATCGGAAATGCGGAAGGAAGGCTACAAATATGAAGAGTAATAAAGAAATTGCCGAATCCGTTTTCGAGAAGAGCAGAGTTGTCATTCGGAAACGGACTCAGCGCAGGAAAAGGATCGCGGCTGCGTCTGCAACGCTCGGCGCGGCGGCGGTGATCACCGTACTGGCGTTTTCACGAAACGGAGCATTGACCGGAAGCGTCCCCACCGCGTCAATGATGAGCGAGCCGTCCTCTGCTGCAGCGAGCCTTGGAAGCGCAGGCAGCGCCGAAAGCAGCAAAGCAGGCAGCAGCGTATCCTCTAATGTCTCCTCCGCGTCTGCAAGCAGCGGAAAAAGCACGGAAAAGGATACGTCGCACAGAAACGAAAGCAGCAAAGCATCCCCGGCAGGCTCCTCAAAGGCTTCGTCGAAAAACGAGCAGAAGTCAAGCCCGGCTAAGAGCGAGAGTTCCCCCGCCTCGCGCACATCCGGGCAAAGCTCCGAAGGCTCACAGCGCGCTGCAAGCTCTGAGGCTGCCTCGTCCAAAGCGTCGTCCAAAGCGCCCTCATATACGGAAAGCACACGCCCTTCCGATTCGAGGGCATCAGGCTCAAAGACGACAAGCTCAAAGGTCACAAGATCAAAGACTACAAGCTCAAAGACTACAAGTTCAAAGACTACAAGCACGCAAAGCTCCTCGCGCGTGACGTCCTCGAAAAAATCACCCCCACAGTCTTCGTCGAAGGGAGAAGACCGTGACAACTTGCCCGAACTTCCCGTCAGTGACAACGACGTTCCCCTCAATGCGGACACCGACGCGGAAACGGCGGACACGGAATACTGGTATACAGAAGACGATGCCAACCCTACCGGTCCCGATATCAGTACCGAGTCGGATTACAGCAGATTTGAACTGTTCCCATATTACGACACAAATTACAACAGCGCAAAGGAGCTTGTGAACGCGGCTGACAGGATCGTTCTGGCGAGGATCGAGAGCATCAGCTTTGAGAAGCCCGGAAGCGCCGAAACGGTGCTGAAAAAGGACGTTGCCGACGTCGGGCTTTCATCAAGCGTCGGAGACATTGTGACGGTATACCGGATCCTTGTTCTGGAGGACTACACCTTTGGAATGAACGGCGTAGGAGCCGGGCTGGAATTCCGTCTTTACGGAGGCAACACCACCTGCTCGGGAGAGTATCAGTCGGCGATCTGCGGAGAAAAAAACGTACCCGTCATATTTACGGGAGAGGATATCTGCGAGGGCGTCACGTACCTGCTGCTTCTCGATGAACATGATGCCGTAACGACGCTCGTTGATCCGAAGGACGGCGTATATATCCCCGACGGCCCTTCCTTTCCGCAGAGCTATACATTCGATGACATTATGGACGAAATAAAGTGACCGCATATACGCACGTTCCTTAAGGAGCCACTGAATAAATCACGTCCTGCGGACTGAGTACCCATCTCGCTTGTTCTTTTTGGTCAAATTGCTTTCAAAACCCTTGAAATACGTCAGT